>NZ_CP130832.1:3362857-3668571 GCF_030549615.1 Stenotrophomonas sp. 610A2 | reverse complement strand
GTCACCGAGCCGATCGAAAAAGCGTTGATGAACACCGGCGAATTCGAATTCATCCAGGCCTATTCGCGCCCGGGTGAGTCGCAGGTGATCTTCATGGCGCGCGACTCGATGCCGTCCAAGGACGTGCCCGAGTTGTTCTACCAGGTACGCAAGAAGGTTGGCGACATCCACTCGCAGTTGCCGGCCGAGGTGATCGGGCCGTTCTTCAACGACGAGTTCGGCGACACCTTCGGCAATATCTATGCGTTGACCGGCAAGGGCTTCGACTATGCCTTGATGCGCGACTACGCCGACCGCATCCAGCTGCAGCTGCAGCGCGTGGATGACGTGGGCAAGGTGGAACTGATCGGCCTGCAGGACGAGAAGGTGTGGATCCAGCTGTCCAACACCAAGCTGGCCACGCTGGGCGTGTCGATGCAGCAGGTGCAGCAGGCGCTGGCGCAGCAGAATGCGATTGCCCCGGCCAGCTGGTTCGAGACCCCGACCGATCGCGTGCAGTTGCGCGTGACCGGCCAGTTCACCTCGGTCGAGGACATCCGCAACTTCCCGATCCAGGCCGGTGAACGCACCGTGCGCCTGGGCGATATCGCCGAGGTGAAGCGTGGCTTCGCCGACCCGGCCTCGGCCAAGATGCGCTTCATGGGCGAGGACGCCATCGGCATTGCGGTGGCGATGAAGGGCGGTGGCGACATCCTCAAGCTGGGCAAGACGCTGGACAGCGAGTTCGAGCAGCTGCAGAAGACGCTGCCGGCCGGCATGCAGCTGCGCAAGGTCTCCGACCAGCCGCATGCGGTGAAGGAATCGGTGGGCGAGTTCGTCAAGGTGCTGACCGAAGCAGTGGTGATCGTGCTGCTGGTGAGCTTCTTCTCGCTGGGCTGGCGCACCGGCCTGGTGGTGGCGGTGTCGATCCCGCTGGTGCTGGCGATGACCTTCTTCGTCATGCATCAGTTCGATATCGGCCTGCACAAGATCTCGCTGGGTGCCCTGGTGCTGGCGCTGGGTCTACTGGTCGATGACGCGATCATCGCGGTGGAGATGATGGCCACCAAGATGGAGCAGGGCTATGACCGCCTGCGTGCGGCCAGCTTTGCCTGGACTTCCACCGCCTTCCCGATGTTGACCGGTACCTTGATCACCGCGGCCGGCTTCCTGCCGATTGCCACGGCGGCGTCCAGTACCGGTGAATACACGCGTTCGCTGTTCCAGGTGGTGACGATCGCGCTGGTGGTGTCGTGGATCGCCGCGGTGCTGTTCATTCCCTATCTTGGCGACAAGATGCTGCCGGACCTGCACAACCCGCAGCCGCCCAAGCCGGGCAGCATCGCCGGCCGTTGGCGCGCCATACGCCTGCGCTGGGCCGACCGTAATCCGGCACTGGCCAACGTGATCAAGCCCAAGGAACTGGCGCACGACCACGATCCGTACAAAAGTGCCTTCTATCAGCGCTTCCGCGGTTTCCTGGATATCTGCCTGCGTCGTCGCTGGCTGGTGATCCTGGCCACTGCCGGCCTGTTCGTGTTCTCGCTGGTGATCTTCCGCTTCGTGCCGCAGCAGTTCTTCCCGGATTCAACCCGGCCGGAATTGATGGTGGATATCGAACTGGCCGAAGGCGCCTCGCTGACCGCTACCCAGGCGCAGGCGCAGAAGTTCGAAGCGCTGATCAAGGGCCACAAGGGCGTGGCCAATTTCGTTGGCTACGTCGGCAACGGGTCGCCGCGTTTCTACCTGCCCCTGGACCAGCAGCTGCCGGCCACCAATTTCGCCCAGTACGTGGTGCTGGCCGAAGACACCAAGGCACGCGAACAGCTGCGTGATTGGTTGTTGAAAGAGGTGGTGCCGAAGTTTGGTGACGTGCAGCTGCGCGTGACCCGGCTGGAGAACGGCCCGCCGGTTGGCTACCCGGTGCAGTTCCGTATCTCCGGTGAGCATATCGAGCGGGTGCAGGCTATTGCTGCGCAGGTGGCGGAGAAGGTGCGGCAGAATCCGCATACCACCAACGTCAACCTCAACTGGAGCGAGCCGAGCAAGGTGGTGCGCTTGGTGGTGGACCAGGACCGCGCCCGCGTACTGGGCGTGAGCAGCGCGCAGCTGGCGCAGTTCCTGACCAGTTCGCTGTCGGGCATGAGCGTGAGCACCTACCGCGAAGGCAACCGCCAGATCGGCATGCTGCTGCGTGGCCCGGATGACGAACGCGCACGCCTGGACATGCTCGGCAGCCTGGCCATTCCGACTGCCAGCGGCAAGTCGGTGTCGCTGTCGCAGGTGGCCAAGCTGGAGTACGCCTTCGAAGACGGCATCATCTGGCACCGCGACCGCTTGCCTACCGTCACCGTGCGTGCCGATATCGGCGACAGCATGCTGCCGGTGGGCGTGGTCGAGCAGATCGTGCCGACCCTGGAGGAGATCCGCGACGCCATGCCCAGCGGCTACCTGCTGGAAACCGGCGGCACCGTGGAAGACTCAGCGCGTGGCCAGGATTCGATCAAGGCTGGCATGCCGCTGTTCCTGGTGGTGGTGGCGACCTTGTTGATGGTGCAGCTGCGCAGCTTCTCGCGGGCGGCGATGGTGTTCATCACCGCACCGCTGGGCATCATCGGTGCGACCTGGTTCCTGCTGCTGTTCCAGGCCCCGTTTGGCTTCGTGGCGATGCTGGGCACGATTGCCCTGGCCGGCATGATCATGCGCAACTCGGTGATCCTGATCGACCAGATCCAGCAGGACATCGACGCCGGCCACGACCGGTGGCACGCCATCATCGATGCCACCGTGCGCCGCTTCCGGCCGATCGTGCTGACCGCGCTGGCCGCGGTGCTGGCGATGATCCCGCTGTCGCGCAGTGCCTTCTACGGCTCGATGGCGATCTCGATCATGGGCGGGCTGATCGTCGGTACGGTGCTGACCCTGGTGTTCCTGCCGGCGCTGTATGCGGCCTGGTTCCGGGTGCGCCCGGACGAGGCCACGAACTGAGGCCGGCCACCGCCGGCGACTGCCCAACACGCTGGCCGGGCGATCCGGCCAGCTGAGCGGGAGGCGTGACGGTGATGGATTTCACGATCGAGGTGGTAAATTGGCGCGTCGGCAGGGGAGCCGACGCGACCTGCGGAGGCGGGTTTGTTCAGACGCCAAAGGGTTTCCTACGTCATTTTCAAAGCGGCTGCCGGTCGCAAGTGGCTGGCTGGGCTGCTGTGGGCGCTGCTCGCGGGCGTTGTGCTGACGGCGGCCATCATCCCTTCCGCCCAGGCCGCACGGCATACCGTGGCCGGTTGGGGCATGGAACAGGGGCTGCCGCACAACCTGGTGCAGTCGGTAGCGCAGGGCAGTGACGGATTCATCTGGCTGGGTACCTGGGAAGGCGTGGTCCGCTTCAACGGCCGCAGCTTCACCGTGTTCGATCGCCAGAACACACCGGGGGTCGAGCTGTCCGGGGTGCTCAGCATCCTGCCCGAGGCAGATGGTGCGGTGCTGTTCGGCACGATTTCCGATGGTGTCTACCGCTATCACCGCGGGCGCTGGGAAGCGTTGGGCGGAGACGATGCACGGCATTTGACGGTCAGCGCGCTGCTGCGCGACCGCTCCGGCGGGCTATGGATCGGGGCAAAGGAAAAACTGCTGAGACTGCTGCCCTCCGGGCAGCTGCTGGATGCAGGCAGCGCCTTGGGATTGCCCGAAGTACCAATCACCGCGCTGCATCCTGGCGCGGATGATGCGGTGCTGGTGGCGACCGAGAAAGGCGTCTATCAGGTACAGCGGGGCCAGCTCAGTGCATGGAACAACACCGCCGGCTGGGTAGTGCGCGACCTGCTGGATGACGGCAAGGGCGGTTGGGTGGTCGCTGCCGACGATGGTGTCCATTGGCTGCACGGAGATGGCCAGCGCCAGCACCTGCTGCCGGGCGAGCGCGTGGACTCGATACGCCTGGATGCCAGTGGCGCGCTGTGGTTGAGTCTGTCCGCCGGGCGTCTATTGCGCTGGGATGCAGGCAAGACCGAGCGGATCGTGATCCCCGGGCAGGTCAGTCCGGCGCTGATGATCGATCGCGAAGGCCTGGTCTGGGCTGGCAGCACCGATGGCTTGTTCCGCGTCGATGAAGGTGCCGCGCGCGGGCTGACCAGCGAGGATGGGCTGGGTTCGGACTACGTGCGCGCGCTGATCCAGACCGCTGACGGTGATGTATGGGTCGGCCATTCCGAAGGGCTCGACCGGATGCGTGGCGAGACCATCAGCCGGGTGCGCTTGCTGCCAGGCAATGGCCGCGATGCATCGGTGCTGGCCTTGGCCACCCGCGGTGCCGCGCTGTGGGCAGGCACCTACAACCAGGGCGTATTCCAGCTGGATGAGGCTGGGCGGGTGGTGCAGCAGATCAACTTGCCGGGCACGGTGCCGCCGCTGGTGCGCAGCCTGCTCAGTGACAGTGATGGCAGCCTGTGGATAGGCAGTTCCGAAGGCCTGTTCCATCACCAGCAGGGAAAGCTGCGCCACTACGGCCTGGACGAAGGCCTGCCGGGGCTGGCGGTGCATGCCCTCTACCGCGATCTGTCGGGCGTACTGTGGATCGGCACCAACGGCGGCATGGCCGGGCTGGGGGCGGACGGCAAAATCCAAGGCTGGTCGGCGGACCTGGACTTCCCGGCGCGCTACGTCTTCGATTTCCTGGGCGACGACAACGGCGACCTGTGGATGGCCACCGATCATGGCCTGCTGCGCAAGCGCGGCCTGGATATCACTGTGTTCGACCATCGCAACGGGCTGCCGCGGGACAAGATCTTCCGGGTGATCGATGACGGTGGCGGGCATCTGTGGCTGCCAAGCAACCAGGGTGTGTTCCGACTGGATCGGCGTGAGCTGATCGCGGTGGCCGCCGGCGCACGCACGCATCTGTCGGTGCAGGTGTTGGACCATACCGACGGCATGCCCAGCAGCCAGGGCAACGGTGCTTCATCCCCGGCAGGTTGGTTCACCGACAAGGGGGAACTGCTGTTCCCCACCGCAGGTGGCCTGGCGGTGATTGATCCGCAGCGCGTGGATGGCAGTACACGTTTCCGCAAGTTGCCAATCGCCATCGAGAGCGTGGTGGTGGATGGTGATCCACAGCCGCTGCGCGACAACTATGACCTGCCTGCAGGCGTGGACCGCGTTGCCGTTGCTTACGCAGGGCTGGGCTTCCGCGCGCCGGACAAGATGCGCTACCGCTATCGGCTGGAAGGTTTTGATCGGGAATGGGTGGACGCAGGCAGCAGGATTGAAGCGGTCTACACCAACCTGCCGCCCGGGCGTTACCAGTTGCGGATACAGGCGATGTCGCTGCCCTTGGATTGGGACAACGCCAACCGTGGCGGCGAGGCGGTATTGCGGCTGGATATCGCCGCACCGCTTTGGCAGCGGCCGTGGGTGCGCTGGCTTGCCGGGGTCGCGCTGTTTGGGTTGCTGCTGCTGTTGCTGGGCTGGCGCGCAACCAGCTACCGGCTCCGGCAGAAGCGGCTCAACAACGAGATCGCCGCGCGCACGCAGGAACTGAGCGAGAAGAACCGGGCACTCGAGCAGGCCGACTTTGAGCGCGCGAGTTTGTTGCAGCGGCTGGAACACCAGGCCATGCATGATGCGCTGACCGGCCTGCCCAATCGACGCGCCGGCGACGCCTACCTGCAGAAATCCCTGCAGCAGGCTGTCGCCGATGGCACACCGCTGAATGTGGCGCTGGTGGACGTCGACCACTTCAAGCAGATCAACGACCGTTACGGGCACGAGGCCGGTGACCAGGTGTTGCGTGATATCGCCGGCCTGTTGCAGTTGCGGCTTGGCAAGGAGCAGTTTGTCGCGCGGCATGGCGGCGAGGAATTCCTCGTTGTCATCCACGGCATGCCCTTGCAGGAGGCGGTGGCGGCATTGCACGAGTTGCGCATCCGCCTGGCAAGGCTGCGCTTCGAAGAGGTCGATGCCGACGTCAATGTCACCGTCAGCATCGGCGTCGCCGCACTGGGTCCGGGACAGGCGGATGGGCGTACCTTGCTGGCGGCAGCGGACAGGCAGCTGTACCGCGCCAAGCGTGAAGGCCGCAACCGCGTATTGGCATGATGCCAGCCGCTGGCAGCTGACTGGCCGTGGTGACTCTGCAGCGTCCAGGCAGCGGAGCGCTGCATTGACGGCACCCGCAGCTGCCGTCAATGGCGGTTTGCTGTTGGCGGAACGGACTCAGTACAGGCCCTGTGCCAGCATCGCATCGGCGACTTTGACGAAGCCGGCGATGTTGGCGCCGTCGACATAGTTGACGCTGCCATCGGCACGCACGCCGTGATGGACGCAGTTGGCATGGATCTCTTTCATGATCACGTGCAGGCGCTCGTCGACATCGGCGTGGCGCCAGGACAGGCGCAGCGCGTTCTGGCTCATTTCCAGGCCCGAGGTAGCCACGCCGCCGGCATTGCTGGCCTTGCCCGGTGCGTACAGCGTGCCAGCCTGCAGGAACACATCAACCGCTTCGAGCGTCGACGGCATGTTTGCGCCTTCGGCCACGCACAGCACGCCGTTGTGGACCAGGGTGCGTGCGTCGGTTTCATCCAGCTCGTTCTGGGTAGCGCAGGGCAGGGCGATGTCGGCCGGGATATGCCAGGGACGGCGATCAGCCAGGAATTCAAAGCGCGCATCATCGCCCAGCTCGGACAGGCGGCCGCGGCGCTCGTTCTTCAGCACCATCACTTCCTGGATGGCGGCGTCATCGAAGCCGTCGCGCGCGTACAGGGTGCCGCCGGAATCGGAGAAGGTCAGCACCTTGGCGCCGAGCTCGCTGGCCTTGATCGCCGCGTACTGGGCGACGTTGCCGGAACCGGACACCAGCACCTTGGCACCGTGGGTTTGGCGCTTGGCGTGGTGCAGCATCTGCTCGACGAAATAGACCGTGCCGAAGCCGGTGGCTTCCGGTCGCATCAGGCTGCCGCCATAGGCCAGGCCCTTGCCGGTGAACACGCTGGAGGCATCGTTGCTGAGCTTCTTCATCATGCCGGCCATGAAGCCGACCTCGCGCGCGCCCACGCCGATATCACCGGCCGGTACGTCGGTGTCGGGACCAAGATGCCGGTACAGCTCCAGCATCAGCGCCTGGCAGAAGCGCATTACTTCGCCATCGCTCTTGCCCTTGGGGTCGAAGTCCGAGCCGCCCTTGCCGCCACCCATCGGCAGCGTGGTCAAGGCGTTCTTGAAGGTCTGCTCGAAGGCCAGGAACTTGAGGATGGACAGGTTCACCGACGGGTGGAAGCGCATGCCACCCTTGAATGGACCAATCGCCGAACTGTGCTGCACGCGCCAGGCGCGATTGACGTGGGTTTGCCCCTTGTCATCGGCCCACGCTACACGGAACTGGATGACCCGCTCCGGCTCGACCAGACGTTCCAGCAACCCATATTGCGTGTATTTCGGGTTCTGCTGCAGGAACGGCCACAGGCTGTGTGCCACTTCCTTCACTGCCTGCAGGAACTCGGACTGGTTGGGGTCGCGCTTGGCCACATGGGCCAGGAAGTCGTCGGGAGTGCGGTAGTTCAAGGTCATTCCTTTTTCGTGCGGGACCTGAAGCGACAGGTCCAATGAAGAAACGGCGTGGTATCCACCCAGCGGGAACGGCCCGCAAAAAAAGACGCGGCCAAGGGCCGCGTCCGGTTACATCAGTTCAACTGCGCAAGCACGGCCTGGCCGGCTTGCTGGGTGCTGAGTGCCTGTCCTTGTGCTGCGAGGTCGGCAGTGAAGTGACCTCCATCGAGTGCGGATGTCACCGCCTGTTC
This sequence comes from Stenotrophomonas sp. 610A2, assembly GCF_030549615.1. Taxonomy (NCBI): domain Bacteria; kingdom Pseudomonadati; phylum Pseudomonadota; class Gammaproteobacteria; order Lysobacterales; family Lysobacteraceae; genus Stenotrophomonas; species Stenotrophomonas pigmentata. The sequence continues at coordinate 3,660,802 of NZ_CP130832.1, read as the reverse complement.
GATGGCTGCAGCTTCCGCTTCCAATCCCAGTGAGTGCCGCAGCAGCATCGCTGCGCTCAAGATGGTGGCGTAAGGATTGGCGATGCCCTTGCCGGCGATGTCCGGTGCCGAGCCGTGGATGGGTTCGTAGATGCCGACCTTGCCCTGTTCACCCAGCGAGGCCGACGGCAGCAGGCCCAGCGAACCGGCCAGCATCGAGGCTTCGTCGGTGAGGATGTCGCCGAACATGTTCTCGGTGACGATCACATCGTAGACGCGCGGCTTGGCGATCAGGTGCATGGCCATGGAATCGACCAGCTGGTGTTCCAGTTCCACGTCCGGGAATTCCTCGCGGCCGATACGTGCGGCGATGTCACGCCACAGGCGCGAGGTTTCCAGCACATTGGCCTTGTCCACCGAGGTCAGTTTGCCGCGGCGCTGCTGTGCCAGGCGGAAGGCGCTGCGCAGCACGCGCTCGATCTCGACCACGGTGTAGCGACACAGGTCGCTGGCGCTGTCGGCATCGCGGGTCTTGTCGCCGAAGTAGATGCCGCCGGTCAGCTCGCGCACCACCACGAAGTCCACGTCCTTGAGCAGCTCGGGCTTGATCGGCGAGGCGTTGAGCGCGGCCGGATGGGTGCGCACCGGGCGCAGGTTGGCGTACAGGCCCAGTGCCTTGCGGATCGCCAGCAGGCCTTGTTCCGGGCGCACTTTGGCGTTCGGGTCGGACCACTTGGGGCCACCGACGGCGCCGAGCAGGACCGCATCGGCCTTGCTGCAGGCGTCCAGCGTGGCTGCGGGTAGCGGCTCGCCGTGATTGTCGATGGCGATGCCGCCGATGTCGTGTTCGCTGAAGCTGAAGCTGTGGCCGAACCGGCTTGCGATGGCCTTGAGCACGTCGACGGCGACGGCAGTGATTTCAGGACCGATGCCGTCACCCGGCAGTACGACGATGTTGGCTTGCATGTAAGGGTTCCGGTTGCAGTTGTTGGGAGCTCCCTCCCTTGCGCCGAAGGCGCAGGGGAGGGCTGGGGAGGGGTAGCTCTTGCTGTTGCCGTTCGAGCCTTGCAAGCCAAGAGCCAACCCCCTCCCGACCTCCCCCTGCCGGCTGCGCCGGCAAGGGGAGGGGTGTTTCGCGCGCTGCCTGCAGGCGACGCAGATTTACTCCCTCCCTTGCGCCAAAGGCGCAGGGGAGGGCTGGGGAGGGGTAGCTCTTGCTGTTGCCGTTTGAGCCTTGCAAGCCAAAGCCAACCCCTTCCCGACCTCCCCCTGCCGGCTGTGCCGGCAAGGGGAGGGGTGTTTCGTCAGGCCGCGCGAGCCGCCTCATACCGCTCGATCTCATCCACCCGCCCCAGCAGCCAACCCAGCTGATCCACACCTTCCAGCAGGCAGGTCTGCGAGAAGCCATCCAGCGGGAAGCTGTAGGCCTTGCCGCTGGAGGTGCGCAGCTCGCGCGCTGCCACATCCACGGTCAGTTCGTCATCCGGGTTCTGCATCAGCGCCTGCACATCGGCTTCGTCGAGCACGATCGGCAGCAGGCCGTTCTTCAGCGAGTTGTTGCGGAAGATGTCGGCGATCTCGCTGCTGACGATTGCCTGCAGGCCCAGATCGGTCAGCGCCCACGGCGCATGTTCGCGCGAGGAGCCACAGCCGAAATTGCGTCCGGCCAACAGGATGGCGCGGCCTTGGTTATGCGGCTGGTTGAAGGCGAATTCGGCATTCGGCGAACCATCAGCCTGCCAGCGCCAGTCATTGAAGGCGTTCTTGCCCAGGCCGGCACGCTCGGTGGTGGACAGGAAGCGCGCCGGAATTATCTGGTCGGTGTCGATATTGGTCTGGCGCAGCACCACGCTGCGCGAGGTGATTGTGGTCAGTGCGGCCATCACGCCACCTCCTTGGCAAACAGGTCGCGGGTATCGGCAACGCGGCCATTCACCGCTGCCCATGCCGCGCTCATCGGCGAGGCCAGCAAAGTGCGTGAGCCCGGGCCCTGGCGGCCTTCGAAATTTCGGTTGCTGGTGCTGACCGCCAACTGGCCGGGAGCAACCAGGTCGCCGTTCATGGCGATGCACATCGAGCAGCCCGGCTCGCGCCATTCGGCGCCGGCGGCACGCACGACCTCGTGGATGCCTTCGGCCTCGGCATCGCGCTTGACGATCTCCGAGCCCGGCACCACCAGCATGCGCACGCCATCGGCGACGTGGCGGCCGCGCAGTACCTGCGCCACTTCGCGCATGTCGCTCAGGCGGCCATTGGTGCAGGAACCGACGAACACCACGTCGACCGGAGTACCGATCAAGCTGTGGCCGGCTTCGAACTTCATGTAGTCCAGGCCCTTCTGCGCAGCGGCATCGTTGGCAGCCGGGATCGGCGCATCAACCGCAATCGCAGTGCCCGGGTGCGTGCCCCAGGTCAGGGTCGGGCGGATGTCGGCGGCATCGATCTGCACTTCGACGTCGAAGCGCGCGCCTTCGTCGCTGTTCAACGAGGACCAGTACGCCACGGCCTTGTCGAAATCAGCGCCCTTGGGGCCGCGCGGGGTGTTGGCGACCCAGTCGAAGGTGACCTGGTCCGGTGCCACCATGCCGGCGCGGGCACCGGCCTCGATCGACATGTTGCACAGGGTCATGCGCTGTTCCATGTCCATCGCGCGGATCGCCGAGCCACGGAACTCCAGCACATGGCCGGTGCCACCGTTGACGCCGATCACGCCGATGATGTGCAGCACCACGTCCTTGGCGCCGACGCCTGGTGCCAGTTCGCCATCGACGGTGATTGCCATGGTCCTGGCCTTGCGCTGCAACAGGCACTGCGTGGCCAGCACGTGGCCGACTTCGCTGGTGCCGATGCCGAAGGCCAGCGAACCGAATGCGCCATGCGTGGAGGTGTGGCTGTCACCGCAGACGATGGTCATGCCCGGCTGGGTGAAACCCTGCTCGGGGGCGATGACGTGGACGATGCCGCGGTTAGCCGAGGACAGGTCGAACAGCTCGATGCCGTACTCGGCGCAGTTCTTGGCGAGGGTTTCGACCTGCGCTTCGGAGGCTTTGCTGGCGTACGGCAGCTTGCCGTCCGGGCCGGCCGGCAGGGTCGGCGTGGAGTGATCCATCGTCGCCTTGGTGCGGTCGGTGCGGCGTGGCTTCAGGCCGCGCTCGCGCAGCTCGGTGAAGGCCTGTGGTGAGGTCACTTCATGGATCAGGTGCAGGTCGATGTACAGCACGGCCGGCGCGTTGTCGGATTCGGGGACGACAACGTGAGCGTCCCACAGTTTGTCGTACAGGGTTTTGGGTGCGGAGCTCATTGGTTCGTTCCGGTGCCTATGTTCTGCCGTCGCGCTCAGGCGCTGACGGCTTCCTCGGTGGTGCTGCTTTCACGCTGGCGCAGCAGGCGGTTGGTGACATCCAGCCACGCAAGCGCGCTGGCTTCGATGATGTCACGGCTGGTGCCGGTGCCTTCGAGGATCTCACCTTCGTGACGCACGCTCAGGTTGGCTTCGCCGCGCGCATCGGCACCGATGCCGACGCTGTGCACGTGGTAGCTGTCCAGGGTCAGCTGCACGCCGGTGGCGGCCGACAGCGCCGAGAACAGGGCATCAACCGGACCGTCGCCCTGCGCGGTTTCAGCCACGCGGTTGCCTTCCGGATCGGACAGCTCGACCAGCGCATTGGCGCGGCTGCCGACGTCGCTGATGGTCATCGAGGCCAGGCGGTAGCCGTCGCTGCTGGAGGTGCCCTGCATCAAGGTCTGCAGGTCGGCATCGGTGACCACGCGCTGCTGTTCGCACAGTGCCTTGAACTGTTCGAAGATCAGCTTCAGTTCTTCCTCTTCCAGCCAGTAGCCCAGTGCACGCAGGCGTGCCTCGACCGCGGCGCGGCCGCTGTGGCGGCCCAGCACCATCTGCGAGGACTCCCAGCCCACGTCTTCCGGACGCATGATTTCGTAGGTATTGCGATTGCGCAGCATGCCGTGCTGGTGGATGCCGGATTCGTGCGCGAAGGCATTGGCGCCGACAATGGCCTTGTTGCGCTGGACCGGCATGCCGACCAGACGCTGCAGCAGCTGCGAGGTGGGCACGATGCGGCGGGTATCGAAACCGGTGTCGAAGTTGTTGTAGAAGGCGTTGCGGACCTTCAGCACCATCGCGATCTCTTCCAGCGCGCAGTTGCCGGCGCGCTCGCCGATGCCGTTGATCGAACCTTCCACCTGGCGTGCGCCGCCTTCGATGGCGGCCAGCGAATTGGCCACGGCCAGGCCCAGGTCGTTGTGGCAGTGGGTACTGAACACCACCTTGTCAGCGCCGGCCGCATTGGCGATCACGTGCTGGAACATCGCGCGGATTTCCTCCGGCGTGGTGAAGCCAACGGTATCGGGCAGGTTGATGGTGCGCGCGCCGGCAGCGATCGCGACCTGGGTGACTTCGGTCAGGAATTCCAGTTCGGTGCGGGTGGCGTCCTCGGCGGAGAACTCGACGTCGTCCAGGTAGCCGCGCGCCATGCTCACATGCTTGTGCACCGATTCCAGCACCTGTTCCTTGCTGATGCGCAGCTTGTGCTCGCGGTGCAGCGGACTGGTGGACAGGAACAGGTGCAGGCGCGGGCGCGCTGCGGCTTCCAGAGCCTTGATGGAGGTTTCGATATCGCCGGCCAGGCAGCGCGACAGCACTGCCAGGACCGGCTGTCGTACCTCGCGGCCGATCAAGGCCATGGCTTCGCGGTCGGACTGCGAACTTGCGGGGAAACCGGTTTCGATCACGTCCACGCCCAGTTCCGCCAGCGCCCTTGCCATCACCAGCTTCTGTGGTGGCGTCATGCTGCAGCCGGGTGATTGCTCACCGTCGCGCAGGGTCGTGTCGAAGATGGTAATTCGCGGGGTATTGTTGGCTGGAGTATTCACCAGAGGGTCTCCTCGACTGCGGCGGTAACGGAAATTTGGGGGGATTCGGATCTGGAACTGCGCTGTGTGGATGCAACGACACGGCTTCTAAGTCGTTCGGCGTTACGCCGTCGAGGTTTGCGTGGTGGGCTGGGGCGTACTTCAGACAACAAGGTCGACAATACCGTGGCATCGATGTTGCCGCCGGATACCACCGCACATTTGCGCTTGCCGGAGACGCGGCGGCCTGCGGCCAACGCCAGTGCACCTGCACCTTCGGCGATGACGTGTTCTTCCAGTGCCAGTCGCACCAGGGTTTCGCGCAGCTCGGCTTCGCGCACGATGACCACATCGTCGAGCAGGCTGGCGCACAGGCGGCGGGTGAGGAAGCCTGGAATCTTGACCTTGACGCCATCGGCGAGGGTCGGCACCGGATCAACTTCGCGTACATCGCCCTTGATCGCGCGTGCCATCGAGTCCACGCCTTCAACCTGCGCGCCGATGATGCGGACGCCCTGCGATTTCAGGGCCAGGGCGACGCCCGAGGCCAGGCCGCCGCCGCCGATCGGCACGATCACCACGTCCGGTGCATGCGGGGCCAACTCGATGCCCAGCGTGCCCTGGCCGGCGATCACGTCGGGGTCGTCGAAGGCGGACAGGAAACGGTAGCCGTTCTGCTCGGCCAGCTCGCGGGCGAACGCATAGGCATCGTCGTAGCTGTTGCCATGCTGGCGCACGGTCGCGCCCCAATGCTGGACGCCGGCGATCTTGGTGGCCGGTGCGCCATGCGGCATCACCGTGATGGCCTGCACGCCCAGCCGATGCGAGGCCCAGGCCACGCCTTGGGCGTGGTTGCCGGCCGAGGCGCAGATAATCGGGCGTTCGTCGCCGCGCTCCAGTGCGGCCAGCATTGCGTTCAAGGCGCCACGCACCTTGTAAGAGCCGGTGCGCTGCAGGTTTTCGAGCTTGAGCCAGGTGCCGAAACGCTCGGCGTAGTGCAGCGGGGTAGGCGGCAGGAAACGGCGCAGGCGTGCCTGCGCGGCCAATACGTCGGCAACGCTGACGTTCAGGGCGTCAGCGGGTGTTGCAACTGCGACGGCGCGGCCACGATCAGGCATGTACGTGGCCGTCACCGGATACGAGCGAACCAGCTGTCGACTGTTCGCGTCGAAGAAGACGCCTCCGTGGTTTGCGGCGGCGTACTACCGGTACGCCACTTACATCGCTGCTCATACGCTGGCACCTGCTACGGCAACCAGTTGCACGGATTCGCAGTCATAGACTTTCTGCAACTGGTGGCACAGGGTTTCCGGCGGGCGCGTGCCATGGATATCCATCTGCACGTGCCAGCGGCCGGCATCGTCGGCATTGCGGGCGCCGGCGATGTTGCTGGGGGCGAAGCCGCGCCGTTCGACCATGCCGATCACGCGCACCAGCGCGCCTTCGGCAGGCTTCAGCACCAGGTCAAGCCGGTATTGCATTGGAACTCTCCTGCGCTGCCTTGGCATGGGCTGGGTTGCTGTCCAGCATGGTGCTGTTGGCGTTGTTGGGTGGCACCAGCGGCCACACGTTGGCGCGTGCATCGATGGACACGTGCAGCAATGCCGGGCCAGGGGTATCCAGCATGGCGGCCAGTGCATCCTCGACCTGCGCACGCTGGGTGATGCGGGTGGCGGGGATGCCGAACACCTGCACCAGCGCGGCGAAATCCGGGTTGTCGGACAGGTCGATCTCGCTGTAACGCTCGGCGAAGAACAGCTCCTGCCACTGGCGGACCATGCCCAGCGAGGAGTTGTCCAGCAGCACGATCTTCACCGGCAGGCGACAGCGGGCAATGGTGGCCAGCTCCTGCACGTTCATCATGAAGCTGCCATCACCGGAGACCAGCACCACGGTGCGATCGGGGCAGGCGAACTGCGCACCCATCGCCGCCGGCAGGCCGAAGCCCATCGTGCCCAGTGCGCCGGAGGTCAGGTGATTGCGCGGGTGGTTGAAGCGGCAGTGCTGCGCCACCCACATCTGGTGCTGGCCGACATCGCAGGCGATGACGGTATCCGGCGGTGCCACTTCGCTCAGCCGCTTCAGCAGCGCCGGAGCGTAGATGTCGTGGCCGGGGGCGTCGTAGCGTGCGGAGAACTTTTCACGGTTGGCGGCGCAACGTGCACGCCAGTTGTTGCAGCTGCTGCGGATGCTGGTCAACGCCTGCAGGCCGGTCTTGACGTTGCCTGGGATGGCGATGTCGACCGCGCGCAGCTTGGAGATCTCGTAGGCATCGGCATCCAGGTGGATGACGCGGGCGAACGGGGCGAACTCGGCCAGCTTGCCGGTGGCGCGGTCATCGAAGCGGGCACCGACCACGATCAACAGGTCCGACTCCTGCACCGCCATGTTGGCGGCGCGGGTGCCGTGCATGCCCAGCATGCCCAGATACTGCGGATGATTGGCCGGCAAGGCACCCAGCCCGCGCAGGGTCAACACGGTCGGGATGCCCGAGCTTTCGACGAAGTGACGGAACTCACCAACCGCATCCGCCAAGCCGATACCGCCACCGCCATAGACAACCGGCTTCTCGGCAGCGGCAATCATCTCGACCGCAGCAGCCAGGCGTTCTGCCGAAGGTGCCGGTACCGGGTCCACCGAGGCCGGCACGTGATCGGGCAGGTGCGAGGCATCACCCAGTTGCACGTCCTTGGGCAGGTCGATCAGCACCGGACCGGGCCGCCCTTCGCGGGCGACACGGAAGGCTTCGGCAACCACCTGCGGCAGCTCATCGACGCTGCGCACCAACCAGCTGTGCTTGACGATCGGCATGGTCATGCCGAACACATCCAGTTCCTGGAACGCATCGGTACCCAGCAGCGGGGTAGCGACCTGACCGGTCAGGCACACCATCGGTACCGAGTCGAGCATGGCGTCGGCGATGCCGGTGACCAGGTTGGACGCACCTGGGCCGGAGGTGGCCACGCATACGCCTACCTTGCCGCTTGCGCGGGCATAACCATTGGCGGCAAGCGCCGCGCCCTGCTCGTGTCGTACCAGGATGTGCTTGAGGCTGGAGTCCACCAATGCGTCGTAGAACGGCATGATGGTGCCGCCCGGGTAGCCGAACAGCGTTTGCACGCCTTCGGCTTCCAGGGCCTGCGTCAGCCAGCGTGCGCCGTTACGGGGCGCACCGGGGGTGGATGTGTTCATGCAGCGACCTTTGCCAGTTGCGGGTGGGGGACCGCGGATTACGCAGTCTGACCTTGCAGCCAAACCATCTTGGCGCGCAGTTCCTTGCCAACCTTTTCGATCGGGTGTTCCATGTCGGCCTGCTGGAACTTCTTGTAGTTCGGCAGGCCGGCGTCGTACTCGGCTTCCCAGTTCTTGGTGAAGGTGCCGTTCTGGATGTCGGTCAGCACGTCCTTCATGCGAGCCTTCACCGAGGCATCGATGACGCGCGGGCCGCTGACGAAATCGCCGTACTGGGCGGTCTCGGAGATGAACTCCAGCATGCGGGTGATGCCGCCTTCGTAGAACAGGTCGACGATCAGCTTCAGTTCGTGCAGCACTTCGTAGTAGGCGATTTCCGGCTGGTAGCCGGCTTCCACCAGGGTTTCGAAGCCGGCCTGGACCAGCGAGGAAGCGCCACCGCACAGCACGGCCTGTTCGCCGAACAGATCGGTTTCGGTCTCTTCCTTGAAGGTGGTCTTGATGATGTTGGCGCGGGCGCCACCCAGGCCAGCCGCATAGGCCAGCGCGAACTGCTCGGCCTTGCCGCTCTTGTCCTGGTAGACCGCGTAGATGCACGGCACGCCGCGGCCGATTTCATACTCGCGACGCACCAGTGCGCCCGGGCCCTTCGGCGCGACCAGCACCACATCCAGGTCGGCGCGCGGCTCGATCATGCCGAAATGCACGTTCAGGCCGTGCGCGAACAGCAGGCAGGCGCCCTGCTTCATGTTCGGCGCCAGCACGTCGTTGTACAGCTTCTTCTGCACCATGTCCGGGGTCAGCACGGCGACCAGGTCGGCGTCCTTGACCGCGTCGGCCGGGCTCTTGACGGTGAAGCCATCGGCTTGTGCCTTGACCTCGGTGGGGCCGCCGGCGCGCAGGCCGACAACCACGTCGAAGCCGGATTCACGCAGGTTCATGGCATGGGCGCGGCCCTGGCTGCCGTAACCGACGACGGCGATTTTGATCTGGGGCAGTTCGTTGGTGCTCATGGTGCTTGGTTTCCTTGCGATGAAGAGAGACGTGCAGATAAAGAAACGGCCGTTGCGTCAGGACGCAGCGGCCGGGGCGGGCGGGGGAGGCACCATGCAGGTTGCAGCGCTGCGGCAGGCAGCGTTGGCGGTGTGTTTGTTCATGGTGTGAGTGGTCGAATACATGGTTTCAGATGAAATAGAAGCTGGAAACGAAAAACCCCGCGCCGGGGCCGGTGCGGGGTCTTTGTTCGAATCTGGCATTTTCTGCTACGCGCCAGCTCGCCCCGCCCCTGTAGGTTCGGTAATAAGTACGAGTACAAGCAGCGACGCCGCGGCGTGAGCCGGGGTCGAAGTTGTGTTGGCGGTGGTGTTGTGGCGTTGCAGCATTAGTCGAGATAACCACCACCGGCATGTGCGTGTCAACGCTTGCAGGTGTGAATACCTGATATTGGCGCGCAAGCCCCGCCACTACGGCATGGTTGCGGCTGAAACCTAAGTGCGCCGGCGACGCTTGTTGCCGGATTGCGCGGTTTCGGGGCTGTGGTGGCAGCTTGAATGCAGGCGAAGGAAAAAATTTTCCCCGGCGATGATTGGATCGCGCCGCTTTTGCCGGTTTAACAAGTAAGGGCCTCTTTTTGCTGGGCCAGCCGGGGGAAAACCATGACGCAGGTAGTAGAGCAGGACGTGACGTGTGTGGGTGCGAACCGGTGTGGCGGACACAGCGGCGCACCGATGACTGGATTGGTCCAGTTGATGGGGCAGGCTGAGGGCTTGCCGGCACCGCTTATCTATAGAAAGGGCTGGGCATTGCTGGGCTACCTGGCGATGGAGTCGAACCGGATGCACTCGCGGGCAGCGCTGGCGGCGCTGCTGTGGCCAACGCTGGGTGAGACCAGCGCGCTGACCAACCTGCGACAGGTGCTGAGCAACCTCAACCGCTTCTGCGTGATGGCGCTGGGTGCTGACATCCTGCGCATCGAGCGCTCGGCGGTGGGCCTGATGCGCGGCAGCGAGCCCTTGTTCGACGTCGACCTGCTGCGGCTGGCGCCGTGCCAGTCGGTCTATCTCCTGGCCGAGCAGCGGGTGTTCCTGGAAGGGATGGAGGACATTGCCGACTCCAACTTCCAGGCGTGGCTGGAAACCACCCGGCAGATGCTCGAGGCCCAGCTGATGGGCGCGGCCGAGCGTTGCTGCGATGAGATGCTGGAATCCTCACGCTGGGAATCGGCAGTGCAGCTGGCCAGCGCCTTGAGCCAACGTGACCCCTGGAACGAAGCGCACGCGCGGCGGGTGATGCGCGCCCATGCCGGGACCGGCATGCGAGCGGCAGCGCTGAAGGTGTACCAACGCTTCGAGTCGGTGCTGCGGCAGGAGCTGGGACTGGATCCGGGCAAGGAGACACGCCAGCTGCTGGAGCAGATCGGTGGCATGGCAAGGAATGCAGGTCGCCCCACGCTTGCAGCGCTGTGATCGGCTGACGCGTTCTTTGGGCAGGAACGGCAATGGCGACCCGAGGGTCGCCATTGTCATTTGCAGGGCCTGGGATTCTTCCCGGCAGCAACTTGCCTCCGGGCATCAGCCAGACTTCATTGCTCAAGGCTGCATGCCGCGCCCGTCGGCCTGCACCGCACGCCCGTACAGATCCTGCGAGAGCTTGCTTGAACGCTGGGTCAGCCCGGTGTCCGGATCGCGGATGCGCCGGTACAGGTCCTCGGAGCGGTTGCGCGCCTTCTCGGTAGACGCCTTCAGCACGCCGGCCTTGATCGCCACGGCCGCCGCCGCGGCAGTGGCGGCGATGGACAGGCCGAGTTTGGTGTTGCCGGTGAAGATCTCCGGGGATTTCAGCTCCGGGTTGGCTGCGGCCTTGGCCAGATCGGCCAGCGCGCCGGCAATGCCGGCAGCGGCACCGGTGGCACCGGCGGTGCCTTCCAGTACCGAGGCGGTGGCGAAGTCGGAGTTCACCTTGGCCAGCTTCTCAAGAATGCGCAGCTGTTCCTGCAGGTCGAGCATCGCCTTGGCGTCCATCTTTGCCGCCGCTGCCACGTTGAAGTGGCTATAGGTCACCGAAGCCACAGACTCGGAGCATTGCAGCCGCGCCCATAGTTGATCGGCACCGGTGATGCGGACCTGGTTGAGGTAGTCGGCATCGTTGCTGTGGCGAGGCGACAGGAAGGCATTCGGGTTGCCACTGGCAGTACTGGTGCTGCTGCCGGGCAGGCGGGTGGCGATGGCATAGGCGACATTGCGGCCGCGCTGGGCGCCTGCCGCTTCGTCCATGCTGTGCAGGTAATTGGTGTTCAGCGGAAGCCGCATCGCCACACGCAGGCCGTGGCAGAGATCCAGCCCATTGATGTTGCCCAGCGCAACGGTGGTGGCGACATCGCCGGTCAGCATCTGCAATGGACGATTGCGATCCTGCAGGCGGGCCAGATCGGCATCCAGCTGCGGTGCCGCCGTGTTGGCGTAACGCAGCACGCCATATGCCAGCTGCCCACCACGCGCGTCCGGCAGGCCCAACGACTTCCACGGCAGTCGACCGCTGGCTGCAGCAGCGCAATCTTCCAGTCCCTGTTCGTCGCTGGCCGGGCAGGGCAGCCGATGATGCGTGGCGGCGAAGCCAAGCACGGCATCGTCGGCGCGCTGTAGCAGGCTGCGCGTGTGGGTCTGCTGCTTCTGTTGCTGCACGCTGCCATACCAGCGCACCAGGATGACGCCGATGACACCAAGTATCACAAGTACCAAGGCCAGCTCGAGCAGGGAGAAGCCGCGCTGTCGCCCGGTGGCGGAAGCCGCTGCAAAGGATCGTGCGTTCATGGATTCAACCCGGCTGCGTCCAGCTGCCTTGCCTTGGTGGCAGCGGCATTGCGGAGTTCGGTGATTCTTGCAAGCTGCGCGGCAGCGGCAGCCTTGGTGTTGAGCGAGGCCTGGTATCCGGTACCGGCATCTTCCTTGGCCTGTTCCGCGCTTTGCACCAGCCCATAAACGGTGGTGCCGATCTGTGCGGCAGCGATGATGCCCTGGGCGATGGCGACGGCAACCTTGAACGCGTCTTCCGGTGGAACCAGATCGGGAACCGCCATCACCGCAGAGAGCGCTACCTGGATGAGCCCGAAGGCCAGGTCGAAGGCGGCGAAATCGACCGCGATCTGCGCGTTGTCACGGTCGAGGTCGGCGATCTCCTGGTAGAAGTCGCGGGTGCTCTTGTGCAGGTCGGCAAGCAGGTATTCGCTTTGTGCGGTCTGCGCCGACTGTGCCGCCGCATAGGCGCGCGGCAGGCGCTCGATGCAACCCAGGCGTGCATACAGCTCGCCCATGCCCAGCCCATCGGTCAGCAGGCTGGTGTCGCCGGCAGCCGGACCGTTGTAGGCGCTGGCGATGCTGATCGGCACCACCTGGCCACCACCGTCGGACAGGCGATGGCTCAGTGCGAAAGCGGAGGCCACCGTGCCACCTACGTGCAGGCCGTTGCCCTTCAAGGTGCCGGCCAGCCGCACGCAGAAGTCCAGGCCGTTGGAGATCGGCGTGGTATCCACGCCTGCCACCATCGGCAGGTCCGGGTTGTACAACATCGGATCGGCCGACGTCGCCAGCTCGCCTTTCACCGCATAGCCCATCGGTGCATGGTCGGCCAGACCCAGGGTGGAGCTGGGCAGGCGGCCGGCCAGCACGCCGATGTCCTCCCTGCCATCACCGTCCTGGTCGGCATACGGCAGGCGGAAGTGGCTGAGCGTATAGCCGACCAGCGCATCCTGCGCCTGCGACAGTCGTTGCTCGGCCAGCTCCTGTTCGCCCAGCTTGGCGCCGAGCGGCAGCAAGGGCAGTACCACCACCGCCAACAATGCGGCGATCACCAGCACCACTGCCATTTCCAGCAAGGTCCAGCCCGATGCTGGACGCAGACGGCTGCGTTCAATCATGGCGACACCGCCGATTGGATCGCTGCATTGCGATCAGGTCCCACCGCACCACGGTCATCGGCAGCCTTCACTGTCTGGTTCGGGCCCAGCCACAGCTCGGTGCCGGCTGAGTTGGAATTGTTGAAAGCAACCTGTAGCAGTTGCTGGTAGCCGGCCACGGCATCGGCGAACTGGCTGGCAGTGGTGTCGGCATTGGCCCGTGACTTTGTCGCGACTTGTTCGCGGGTCTTGTATTCGCGATACGCATCGCCGTAGGACAGCCAGAACCCGGAGTTCTGCCTGCGTATCAATGGCAGGTAGCTGCCGTTGGTCCAGTAGGGATACAAGGCGGTCAGCGAATTGCACTGCTTCTGCTCCTGCATTTCCTTCGAGCAGAACGGCCATTGATTGCCCGGCGGATAGCGGGTGTTGTAAGGCGCCGATGTGACCCAGTAGCCCTGCGTGATGATGTTGCCATCGGCATCCTTCACCGGCTCGATCCATACATTGGTGAATTCCTTGGTAGCGCCAGAGCTGACTGCGGCGGCGTACAAGCGGTCGACGACTATCTGATGTTCAGCCATCTTCTTGTTGTTGTAGGTGATGGCGTCCTTCAAGGCGGGCAGGCAATACGGTCCGGCGGCGGACGCAGAGGTGCCATCGCTGCTTGGGTTGGGATTGAACTGCTCAAGCACGCCATCACGTACGCAGGTCTTTACGTAGATCACGTTGCTGGCCGCGCTCTCGCAGACAATCTTCTCGATCTCGGTAGGCTCCTTCTCGCAGTTCTTGGAGGCGGCAATCTGTTCCAGCGCCGCGCGGCAGCTGGTCCGGTCTGCTTCTGAGCCCTTCTTGTTGCATTCGGCAATCGCCGCGGCGCGATCCGCATCGCTGTCGTCGTACTGGTCGACCAGCGACTGGAACTGTTTCTGGCGCTCGGCATAGTTCTTCTGGTCGGCCTTGAGGACGTCGAAGAGGATCAGTTGGTCGATGTAGTCGCGTGCTGTCTGCAGCTGGAGACGGAGCAGGGCCAACTGCTGGCTGCGGACGCTGCTGGACATGTTGTTCCAGCCCTGGATGCGATACTGGAGATTGCGGTCTTCCCAATGCACCAGGTATTGGTTGTAGTAGGCATCGCGCTTGCTTTCGGCGCTGCGTGCTTCAGCTTCTGCTTCTTCAGAGGTCTGCTTCAGGCCTTTCGGATCACAGACGCTGCTGACGACGCCGCTGATCGGGTCCTTCTGGTCCTTGCAGACGCCATAAGCCGAGTCATGCGCGCGCTGCACTGCTTCGGCCAGGCTGGTGGCGTTGGCTTCGACGGCGGAGTTGGCCAGGCGCAATACCACGTCGGCTTCGGACAGCGCCGCACTGTTCATGCCCAGCGCGGCGATGTTCTGCGCAAGCGCGGCAATGTTCAGGCCCAGCGCCACTGATTGTTTTATCAGCGCTGCGGTGGAAAGCGGCACGCGCCAGCATTCAATACCCAATGAGACCGCACAGCGAACCACGTTGGTCGTGAGCAGGACGATTGCCTCGGCCAGGTCCAGGCCGGCGGCGGCGACGTCGACGCCGGCCATCACCACACCGATGGTGCCGAAGGCGACCGCCTGCTGGCCGCCGGCGACGGCATCCTCCGCATTGCCGACCGTACTCTCCTGGGTGTCCTTGACCGAATCGTCGATGCCGGCGGCATCGGCCAGCAGGTCCAGCGACGAGGTAGGTACGTTGTCGGCGAACGCCACGCGCCCATTGCTGGCCGCGCGAGAGGTCAGCAGGCTGCAACCAACCACCTGTGCGAGCGATTCGAAGGTGCGGACACGCACGCGGTCATCGTAGTCGGCGGCGTTTTCCCTGGCCGGATCGGCAAGGGTCAGTGCGTTGCTGAGGTTGGCATCGTCGAAGCGGGCGTTGGCAGCTGCGTCCGGGCCGGCGACGGCCACGCCATAGGCGATGACCCGGCTGGCAGCGCCTGCGCCGAGCGTGGTCGACAGGCCGCCGGTGCTGCTGACCGCGACCGCTGCCTGGCCAAGCGAGGCACAGAAGTCGAGCCCGTTGATCGCGTCGTAAGCGAATTCGGTCGCCGGCGCACCTGCGGTGGTGCCGGGCACTTCGAAGTCTTCGCGCGGCGCGTAGGCATTGTCCTCGCCGCTATAGGCCGGCGGGCTGTAGCGTGCCGATGCCTGCGCAAGATCGATGCTGGCGGTGCTGCCGGCCGCATACGGCGCCGAGGCGGCGGCAGCGGCGGGGCGGTTCACCGCATACAGCACGGGGCTGGCAAGCTTGCCGGTTCCCGAGGAACCAATGATGGAACTGCTGTTGCCGTCGAAGAACGTATCCAGCGTGGCCACCGGCAGGTAGCCCTTGCTGTTGCCGGAGGCGCAGTCCTCCTTGCCTTCGGGCGTGCTGGCCGGGCAGGGCAGGCGTGAATTGGCGGCGGCGAATGCGCTGACGGCCTGGTCAGCCCAGCTCAAGGCCTGCGCCTGCTCCTGCGCCTGCCTGCTTGCCGTGCGCGATTGCAGCACCTGGAAGCCGGATGCGATCAGCGCGCCTAGCAGCAGCAGGATCAGTGCGACCTGCAGCAGGGTCATGCCGTGTTGGCTTGGCAGCGAGGGCGAGCGCGGTGCCCTCAGCTTGGAATAGGTGTTCATGGCAGATCCGCCTGCTCAGCGATTGAGCTTCAGGTAGGCATCGACGGCGAGAACCTGGCCGGTGTCATTGGCGTGGCTCCGGTGGTCCTTCTCGTTGCGGCTCCACGGGAACTCCGGTGGCGGCGCCGATACTGCCGAGGTCAGGTTGTGCACGTTGACTTCGCGGACGCGGCCGAAACGGGCATTGATGTTGCCGTCGATGCGCACATCCAGCTGACGTGCCAGTTCCGGCGTGAGCCCGGTCAAACGCATCACGTTGCGTGGGCGGGCGAGGTAGCCGTTGCCAGTGGTGGGCTCGGCCCAGTCGGGCACGGCCTGGAAGCAGACCTCGACCTCACGTGGCAGCCCACCGGCATCCTGGTAGACATAGCGTGACTCCAGCCCTTCGGCGCGGCCTTCCGGCAAGGTGATGCCATAGCGCAGCATTTCATCGCGCAGGTTGTCGCGGCAAAGCGGCGCGCTGCCCTTGTTGACCTTGCCGGTGGGGTTGGCGATGTCGTCACCTGGCACGCCGCCAACCTGGGCGACGTACTGGTCATAGGCCAGCATCCAGCCCTGCACGAACTGGCTGCCGATGCGCTCGGCGACGGCGCTGCGGTAGACATCGCGGCCTACGCTGACGCCGCCGATGAGCACGGCGATGATTACCAGCACCACGGCCATCTCCATCAAGGTGAAGCCGCGGGCGCTGCGGGGATTGAAAGCGATCATCGGGAATCCTTGCTTACATATGGGGCGCGGTGATCGCCTGCTGCACCAGGTCATAGACCGGCAGCAGCAAGGCCACGATCAGGAACACGAACATGCCGCCGGCGAACAGCACGACCACCGGCTTGATGATTTCCGACAGGTTGGTGATCAACCGTTGCAGGCGCAGGCTGTATTCCTCGGAAAGCCGCGCGAACTGCGAGTCCAGGGTGCCGGTGTCCTCGCCGACGCCGATCATGCGCACCATCATCGAAGGGAAGCCGCCGACCTGGCGCATCGCAGCGGAGACGCGGTCGCCGCGCTCAAGTACCTGGCGGATGGCGATGATGCGGTCGCGGTAGTACTCATCCTGCATCGCCCGCTCCATCACCTGCAGGCTGCTGACCATGTCCACGCCAGCGCGTATCAACAAGGCCATGTATTCGGTGAAGAAGGCTAGGCCCGACGAATACATGATGGTCTTGGCGATTGGCAGCTTGTGCAGGGTGTAATGCATGGCGCGGCGGAACGGCCGCGAATGGCGCCAGGTGACCCATAGCGCGAACGCGGCCACTACCATGCCGACCGCGATCCAGCTGAAGTGGCCGATCAGCCACTCCGACCCCTTCATCACCGCAATGGTGAGCGGCGGCAGCTTGGCGTTCATCTGCTTGAAAAGATCGGACAGGTTCGGGATCACGTAGTAGATCCAGAAGCCGCCCGCGGCGAAGATCGCCGAGAAAACGAAGGCTGGGTAAATCAGCGCCTGGCGGGTATCGGCAGTCATCTTGGAGATGCGCTCGACGTGGTCGGCGGCTTCCTTCAGCATGCGGTCCATCGAGCCGGTTTCATCACCGATCATCACCAGGTTGCGCACGGTTTCCGGGAATGCATCCGGGTAGCGGGCGAATGCTTCGCTGAAGGTAGCGCCGGCGTCGAGCTCTTCCAGCAGGCGCCGGGCAAGCTTGGCCGGATTGGAGGTTGGCCCGCTGCCGACTTCGTTGGCAACCGCGCGCAGTGCTTCCATCACCGGGATGCCGCTGCTGGTCATCACCGCCAGGTCGCGCAGCATGCCGGCCAGCTCCACCGGCTTGATGGTGGGCTTGAACAGGTGCGACAACGATCGCTGCGTCTCCGCCAGCCAACCCGGTAGCCGGTACAAGGTCAGCACGACCGCGTCGAAGTTCTTCTCCAGCCACATCCGTGCCGAGGCGTCGCGTTCCACCGACAATTGGGTGACGCCGCTGCGCACGCGGCCGCTGTTCAGCAGCAGGCGGTAGTAGTAGACGTTCATGGGTTGGGACCCACGCCGACCACGCGCAGGATTTCCTCGCTGGTGGTCTGGCCGGCGATGACGCGCCGCTGCGAGATCTGCTCGATCCCACGGAAGCCGGCATTCATCGCGAGATTGCGCACGGTCTCACGGCTGGCATCGTCGGAAATGCCGTTGGCCAGCGGTTCGTCGACAATCATGATGTCGTACACCGGCAGGCGCCCGTAGTAGCCGCTGCCACGGCAGCGATCACAGCCAACGCCGCGCCGCCCGCAGCTGCCGGGTGGCAGGTTCATCCAGGTGAGCTCGGCATCACTGAATGGCACCTCGACGCTGCAGAACATGCAGTTCTGGCGAACCAGGCGCTGGTTGACCACGGCCAGCAGGTTGTCGGCGATGACCTGCGCTTCGAGGCCGAGCGGGCGCAGTCGTGGCACCA
Organism: Stenotrophomonas sp. 610A2; assembly: GCF_030549615.1. NCBI lineage: Bacteria > Pseudomonadati > Pseudomonadota > Gammaproteobacteria > Lysobacterales > Lysobacteraceae > Stenotrophomonas > Stenotrophomonas pigmentata. The sequence goes on along the minus strand of NZ_CP130832.1, from coordinate 3,642,821 downwards.
CGCCGAACACGCTGGTGACGTGCAGGGTGGACAGCACAAGGTGACCGGTTGCAGCGGCTTCGAGTGCGGCCTGCGCGGTTTCTGCGTCACGCATTTCGCCGAGCAGGATCACGTCCGGATCGTGGCGCAGGAAGTGACGGAGGGCGGAGCCGAATTCGTAGCCTGCGCGGCGGTTGACCTCGGTCTGGCCGGCACCGGGCACGCGGTACTCGATAGGGTCCTCGACGGTCAGCACATTGCGCTCGATCAACGACTGCATGCGCAGCGCGGCGTGCAGCGAGGAGCTTTTGCCGGAGCCGGTCGGACCAGTGATCAGGATCAGCCCGGCCGGCCGCGAGAACAGGCGCTCCAGGGCGGCGACGTCTTCCGGGAAGAAGCCCATTTCCTCCAGCCCGGCAAGATCGCTGTGCTCGGGCAGCAGACGCATCACGGTGCGTTCGCCGGAGTCGGTGATCAGGGTCGACACACGCACCGTTATCGGTGAGTCGAGCACGGTGGCTCGGAAGCTGCCGTCCTGCGGGCGGCGCTGCTCGGAGATGTCCATCTCCGCCGCCAGCTTGATGTAGCCAAGCAGGCGGCTGAGCGAGTTGGGCATGGCCCACATCGGCCGCAGCACGCCATCGATACGGAACAGTACATGCAGGCTGTGCTCGGACGGCGCGATGTGGATGTCGGTGGTGCGCTCGCGGATGGCCAGGTGCAACAGGTAGTCGAGCAGCTTTTCCGGGCTGTAGGCATGGTCGTTGTCGACGGCCAGGCGCCGGATTTCCTTCTCCAGCAGGGTCTCGATCGGATTCTGGGCGAAGTAATAGGTCTGCCGGATCAGCCGCGCCACCTTGCCGTATTCGCCCTGGAAGAAGCGGCAGCGCAGGCCACAGCGCTGCAGCACCAGCTGCTGCACGGCCGCCTGGTCGGCATCGCCGAGCAGCACTTCCAGCTGGTCGCCACTGCGCCGCAGCGGCAGGAACTGGCGCAGCTGGCACAGCTCGCGGTTGAACATGGCCAGCACCTGCGGGTCGGGCACGGGCAGGGTGTCGACCTGCGCATACTCCATGTTCTCCAGCTCGGCCTGGGTGCGGACGATATCCGATTCGTTGGCCAGACCATGGCGGATCAGCAGGCGACCGAAACTGGTCTGCTCGACCAGGTTCTTCTGCCGCGCGTACAGCAGTTGGATTGGATCGAGCAGGCCGCGCTCGTTGAGCACGACACCCAGCTTGGCCTGCTCAAGACTGACCAGCCCCTGGGTGTTGTTGGCCGAAGCCGAAGGAATGCGCGAGTCAGCCGTTGTCATGGGGCAGGGATTCCGTGGTTCTGGAAAGGGGAGTTGGGTTGCTCGCGCGGTCCTGCAGCAAGCGCAGCGTCAGCGGATCTACCTGCCCGCTGGGCGGCAAGCCGGTGTCCTGCTGGAAGCGCGCCAGGGCGCGTTGGGTCAGGCGGCCGAACTGGCCATCGATGGCACCGTCGTAATGCCCGAGCGCGGTCAACTGCTGCTGCAGCTGCTGCAACGCGCCCTCGACGGATGCAGGATCTTCAAATCGACGTGCATCGGGCGGGGGATTCCACGCGATCTCCCAAGCGCCGTTGCGCTGTTGGCGGCACACATCACTGGCATTTCCCAGGGCAAGTGCTGCTCGCTCGGAGACTGTGTCGTGGCGTTGTCGGGGGGTTGCGTTGCGGCGCAGGCAGGCAGCCCAGGATTCGCGAGCTGCGCTCGCTGCAGCGGCCGGTGTCGATGTCACAGCGTTGCTGGCGACAGTTCCGTGGCTGCTGTCGGCGCGGGATTCGTTGCTGCCGATCAGCAGGCCGGTCAGGCCGAGGGCACTGGCAAGCAGCACGCTGGCGGCGATGGCCATGCGGTTGCGGGTCGTGTCGCGGCGGGCGGGATGCACGCCGGACTGCGCCGCGGCACTGCGGACCAGCCGGGTGTCGATCTGTCGTTGTCCTTGCGGCAGCGCGTACAGGCCGTACAGGCAGCGGTCCATGATCAGGTGGATGCGGCGCGGGTTGCCCTTGCTGCAGCGGTGCAGGGCAACGGCGGCGGCTGGCTGCACACTGATGTTCTTGGCAGCACCGGCGGCGGCCAGGCGGAAGTCCACATAGGCGCGGGTCTGTTGCAGGTCCAGCGGTTCCAGCCGCACGTGCTTGCAGATGCGGCTGGTCAGCTGGCGGATCTGCGGCTGGTCGAGGTTGTCGCGCAGTTCCGGTTGCCCGGACAGCACGATCTGCAGCAGCTTTTCCTGCCCGGTCTCCAGGCTGGTCAATAGTCGCACCAGCTCCAGGCTGGCAAGCGTCAGGTTCTGCGCATCGTCGATGATCAGCACGCAGGTGGTGCGGTCCTGCCAACGGCTGATCAGGAAGCGATTGAGTATCTCGATGTCGTTGGCGGCGTTGCCCTTCGGGGTCAGGCCGAAATCACGCAGGATCGCCGCCAGCAGGTCATCGCCCTGCAGGAAGGTGTTGAACACCAGCGAGACCACGATGCCATCGGTCTCCAGCTGGCCCAGCAGGCGACGCAGGAAAGTGCTCTTGCCGGTGCCCACTTCGCCGGTCAGCAGCACGAAGCCGGTACGCGTGCGCAAGGCGTGCGCGGCCTCGACCAGCTCGCCTTCCAGCATCGGCGTTGCGTAGTAGGAGGCAGCGTCGGGCGTTGGCGGGAACGGCGAGCGTTCCAGTCCCAGCGTCTGCAGGTGTCGGGCCAGTGCCGGGTTCATTGCCGCACCGTCTCCAGTTCGGCCTGCGCACGGCTGACCATCTGCGAGCCGCTGTTGCGTGCAGCCAACCTGGCCAGGCGCTCCCTGGCTTCGTTGACGTCGCCACGGCGGGCATCGATCAAGGCCAGGTTCACCCCGGCGTATTCGTCGTCGGGAACGCGTTGCAGGATGGCGCGGTAGTAACGTTCGGCGCCTTCAATGTCGTTGCCACCGTGTGCCGCCCATGCCCGTGCGCGCAGCAAGGTGAGGCTGTCGGCGGGAAGCAGTTTCTGCAGTTCATCCAAGCTCGCGTCGCGCACCGCGATGTCGCCACCGGCGACGGCGGCCTGCAGCCGCGACATGGCGGTCCTGACCTGTGCCGGATCTGGTTCATCGCCGGCCGTTGGTGTGGCTGCCTTGGCCACGGATTTCTGCGCCGCAGGTGCCTCGCTGACACTGATCTGCAGCTGTGGTGCCGCGGTGCGAGCTGCTTCCGGCTGGCTTGCTACCGGGCTGGCCGTGCTGGCGGGCGCAACCGCGACGGCGTCGGGTGGCGCAACGGTGTTTTCGCGTTTCGCCAGGACGATAGGAGGCAACATGGCAACCACGGGCGCTGGCGTGGAGGTCGGGCTTGCCGTTGTCGTGCTTGCAAAAGCTACATCTGGCGCTGCAACGGAAGCTGCTGGCTCTACAACATGCTGGGCTGATGGCGGTGCGCTCACTGCCTGTTGCACCGCTTGTTGCCCGCCACCGCTGCGCGCGATCAGGTAGCCGGTGGGGCCAGCCAACACGACGCCCAGCAGCAACCACATGCCATGCCGCGGCAGACGCGGCCACGTACCATTGCGTGCAGGATGCGTGTCGACGGCCGGCGAGGATTCGCCGGCCCCGCGCAGGGCGTCGTGGATCAGGCTCACAGCACTTTCACCCGCAACACCACCACCAGCTCACGGGTGTTGTGGGTCTTGGCGCGTGAACCGAACAGGCGGCCGAATACCGGCACGTCGGAAACACCAGGTATGCCCTGGTCATCCATCGACGAGTTCTGGTCGATGAGCCCGCCGAGCAGCACGGTGTCACCGTCACGCAGGTTCAACGTGGTGGTGATGCCCTTGACGTTGATCTGCGGCAAGGTGACTGCGTTGCCATTGGGGAACTCCTGCAGCTTCAGGCTGCCCGGCTGCACTTCGGTCTGCATCGGGTGCACCAGCAGTTCCACCGAGCCGTTCTCGTGGACCATCGGCGCCACGCCGATGACGACGCCGGAGAACAGGGAGTCGGTCTGGATGTCCGAGGAGGTGAAACCCGAACCGGTGCCAGAACCGCCGGAGAAGTTGGTGGTGGACTTGGTGACGTAGCGGATGTTGGTGCCCACGCTCAGGTAGGCCGGGCTGCCATTGCGCACGCGCACGCTGGGGTTGGACAGCACCTTCACGTTGCCGAAGCCGCGCAGCACATTGACCGCGGCGGAGAACGTGTCGTTCATGTAGCTCAGGCCGAGCGCACGACCAGCGACCGAGCCCAGCGTCTGGTTCGGGAACACGATGGTGCGGCCCTGCTCACCGAGCCGGTTCATTGTGCTGTAGGGCAGGCTGCTGTCCGGCACCGGCATGATGGTGGCCGGGGAATCGCCGTAAATGCCGGCAACGCGATTGCGCAGCAGGTTCCAGTCAACGCCGTAGTTGGAATTGTCGTTGAGCGAGACGTCCAGGATCTGTGCTTCCACCAGCACCTGCCGGCGCAGCTTCTTCTTGCTGTGTTCCAGCAGCTCTTCGATCGCGCGCACCTGCGAAGGACGGGCACGCACGTAAAGGGTGCCGCTGCCCGGGTCCAGGCTGTAACGCGCGGCTTCCGGTGCTGGCGGGCCGTTGGGATCGCGCGCGGCGGCGGTCTCGGCCTTGTCCTCGCCGAGGATGACCTTCAGCGCCGAATCCAGCTGCTTGTAAGGATCGCTTTCCTTGCCCATGCTGCCGGAGATGCTCAGGTCGCCCTTCAGCGACTGGCCACCGCCACCACCGCTGGCCTGCATGCCGGCGCCAAACACGTCGCCGCCCGAGGCGAGGTCCATCATCGTGACCGAGTTGAGCAGGTCCACGTTGAAGATGCGCTCGCTCATCTGCGACACCACCAGCGAGCCGCCGCGGACCTGGCCGTTGAGGTCGAAGGCATCCAGGATGTGGCGGTACACCTCGCGCGCGGAGACGTTGCGCAGGTGCAGGCTGGCGCGCTGCTTCTGCTGCAGCACCTTGGGGTCGACGATCAGGTTCATCTTCAATTCGTCGGCCAGTGCCCACAGCAGCTGGCCGACGTCGGCGTCGTACATGCTCAGGCTGACCACGCTGTTCTCCAGCGGGTCGTAGGCCGGCGCGATCGGGGCAGCGGGCGGCGGGGCAGGCGCGCGTTGCTCCACGTCCTCGAGCAGCTTGTCCTGGCGCGCTGCGAGTTTCGCGGATTCTTCGTTGATGGCCGTCCCGGTGCGCTCCAGTGCCTTGTACTCGGTCGGCGGCATGTCCATGGTGCTGCGCGGCGGCATGTTGGTGCAGGCTGCCAGCAACAGGCTGCCGGTGCTGACCGTCAGCAGCCGGGTGAGTGAGCGATGGCGCGGGTTGAGTCTGGAGTTCATGAAAGCGGCCCTGGATAGATGGTTCGTTTCGTAATGCGGCGGGATCTAGCGGGTGGAGTTGGTTATCCAGCCCAGGAGTTCTGCTGTGCTCTCGGCAACAACGACGTCGTCGCTGCCTGCATCGGCGCGATGTGCCGGCGATGCGACGCAGTTGCTGCCGGTGCCGAAGGCGATGTGTGGCGCTTCGAAATTACTGTTGTTGCCGGTCAGGTCGGTTGCTGGCGCGATGATGACGAACGCCGGATTGGCGCTGCTCGCGCCACTGCAACTGACGCTGCTGCCCTGCGCGCTTGACTGCACGTAGTACGGCGTACTGGTCTGCGCCGGCGCGGCGGCGGCAGCGGCCAAGGCGAGCATGAATCCACCGCTGCGCTCGGCATCAATCCCGTCACTGGCCGAGCGCGCAGGCGCGGTCAGGTTGCTGGTGTTGCTGATGTAGACGCCGTATTTCATCCGGTTGCGTTCCGGCGGCGGTGCGATGCCGACGGTCTCGTACGGGAACCAGCCACTGCCCTGCGTGCAGGGCGGCAGGGCTTCCCGGTAGGAACTGCTGCTGGCCGGGCAGGGCAGGCGTTTGTTGTTCAAGGCGAACGCGCGCACGGCATTGCGTGCCGCCTCGGCGTTGGCAATCGCTGCCCGTTGCTCGCGGAAGCGCTGGATGTTCTCCAGCCCCGAGGTGACGGCAAAGGTCAGCACGCCAAGCACGCCCACCACCACGCTGACCTCGATCAGGCTGTAGCCGCGTTGGCTGCCGGGCATGGGCGTAATGGGCGGGCTGGTGAAGGGCATGGTTCAGCGCCCGTTGCCTGTCGACTGCGCGGTCGGCACGCTGATGTCCAACCGCAGTTGCCCTTGCAGCTGTTGCAGCTCGGCAAGAATGGTCTGCAGGCGCTGGTTGCGTTCCGGTGTGCTCGGTTGCTGGTTGAGGTTGACGATCTCCAGCGACAGGTACTGCGCACGTTTGGCGATCGCGATGTTGCTGCGCAGCGCAGGCAGGTCGATTTCCTTCGGCAACTGGCCGCTGCGCTCCATTTCGTCGAGCTTGCGCAGCATGTCGTCGGCGGCAGCACCGCTACGTACGATCTGCTCGCGCATGGCAGCCACGGCCTCGGGCTGCAGCGCTGCAGGCACGCTGGCAGTGCCCGGGACAGCGGCTGCCGCAGGCGGCGCAACGGCGGCTGCCGAGGCAGGCGCATCCCATGGATAGGCCTCGCTGGGCGCTGTCATTGCCTGCGCTGGCTGCGTCGGCAGTGCCTGCGCGGTTTCTACCGGCGCAGCCTCTGTCTGCACGTTGTCCTGGTGGTTGCCGGTACCACGCAGTACCAGCACCAATACCAGTCCGGCGATGATTGCGCCGCTGGCAATCAGCAAGGGCTTGTTGCGCGGATTCACTTTCCGGCTCCGTTTGTATTGGAGATCAGCGCCGGCACGCGATAGGTCTGGTTGCCATGCACCGGATCATCGATGCGCACCCAGTCCGGACCGATCGCACGCACGCGTCCGCCTGTGCTGAGACGTTGCCCGGCACGCACCTGCTCGCCATTGACGAACGCCGTGCGGCTGCCAGCGGAAGTGAGTACCAGTGATACCGAGGGCGGTGGCAGCGCGGCTTCCACCACGTCGCTGGCCACCGGCCGTGGCGCTGCAACAGCGACCAGCGGTGCATCGCTTTGATAGACCTGCGCTTCGCCCAGTTGGACGATGGACTCGCGCATGCGTTTGTTGCGATCAACCGATGCGCGCAGCTCGGCCATTGCGGTGGTCTCTTCCGCGCCCTGGTTCTGCCGCAGTGCGGCCGGCTTGGTGATGACCATGCTGGCCAGCCAGCCGGTGACACCCAGCCAGACAAGCAGCGACAGCGCGGCGAAGTACTTCATTTTCATGGCGTGGCCCCCGTGTTCGCTACGGGCTCTTTCAGCAGGTAGGAGAAAAGATTGCTGGTGCCGACATTGCCGCCCTGTGGGTCAAGCGGGATCGGGTCGTAGCCGGCCTGACGCAGGCGCTCGATGAAGGTGGGCACCTGCATGCCGCCGCCTTGTGCAGGGTCTACCGCGCCATCGACACGCAGCGTAGGCCGCTCCAGCGCTGCAAAGGATTGCCCTGGTGCAGCGTTGACCTGGGGGGTCTCCATGCGCAGGCGCAGCACGCGGACCTGCCCATAAGCCGCGTCACGGACCTTGCTCAGGCCAGCGATGGGGTCGATGCCCTGCTGCAGGTTGTTGACCTTCTCGATGAAGGTATAGGTCTGCGGGAACTCGGCTGGTATCGCCTGGTCCTTGGCCAGGGCGCCGATACGCGCGTCCGTGGCCGATACAGACTCGCCGATGGTCGCGGCCTGGTCGTTCGCCTCGCTGGCGCTGAGCGTCCAGCGCGCACCGATCGAACCCAATGCGATGGCGAACACGATGGATGCGGCACTGGCCAGTGGCAACGCCCATTCCGCCATATACGCCAGGCGGCTGGCGGTGGGATTCACCGCGATGGTCGGTGATGCGCTTTTCGCCAGCCAGCCAATGCCGCTGCGGAACTGCGTACCGTTTTCGTCGCTGACGGTTTCGGTCGGGACCGCGTCCACCGCCATGCCGCTGCGCGCGGAGAACACTTCGCGCAGGCTGTCATCCAGCCACGGCTCACCGGCCGTCGGTGCAGGCACGAGTACCGAACACCAATGCGCGCGTTGTGGTTCGAGCTGCCTTTCATCGCCTTCCAGGTCATTGGCGATCTGCTCGGCCAAGGCACCGGAAGTCATGGCGAGGTCGCCTGCATCGTCGCTATAGGCCAGCGACGAGCGGTAGATCATGGTGTGCTTGAGCAGCGCAAGCGCGGTGATCTGCCGGCCCGAGTGGTAGATCAGTACATCGCCGGCCTTGAGCTTGCTCCATAGCAGCGAGGTGATCGGGATCAGCAGGCAGTGGTCGGGTTGCGCCTCCGCCCATGCATAGGTCTGCTGCCACAGGTCCAGCGGAGCGGCGGTGAACAGGGTTTGATAACCAGCGCCGACGGTGCGGGTCTTGTGGATCAGGATCTTGCTTTCGCTGTCGATCAGGCCATCGGCACGCAAGCGCTTTTCGATAAGCGCGACCGCATGGGCCGGGCTGCCCTCCAGCGAGACGACGCTGCTGACGCCACCTTCGAAATCGGCGATGGCCAAGGCAGAACGCTGTGGGCGCGGACGGGTGTCGCTGCGGCTGACGCGGTCATTGTCGAAGACCAGCCAACTGCCTTGCTGCTGGATCAGAAGTTGGCGGCTCATGGGGCGGCTCCGCTGGCGGTGGCTGCTTCGACGGGGCGTGCAACAGCATTGGCATCCGCGGCGGCGTTGTTGCCGGGATCGAAGGCATTGGTGCGGAACATCACGCTGCCGCGGATGGTGACCGACAGCGGTGCCGGGATCCGGTCCAGCGCCGCCGGCACATCGAACAGACCTTCATCTGGATGGGTAACCGACAGCTCGAACGCCTCGGTGCCGGTGATGCGGCTGTTGGAACGCCCCAGCGCAGCGAGCAGGGTGGCTGCATCGCCACGGGTGAGCTGGGCCTGTTGCAGGCTGATCAGGCGTTCTCCCCAGCCATCGGGTTGCAGATTGGCGGCGGTGGCAGCCAATACCAGATCACGCGCCGAGCGCGCCTGTTCCACTTTCAGCTGCGCCTCCTGCTCGCGCACCTGGGCTTCGGACAGCGCCTGTTTGGCGTTGCCCAGGCGCCCGTAGGCGTCGGCAAGCGCGGAACGGGCACTGATGAACCATGTTGCCGTCGCCACCAGGGCGAACAGCGAGATGGCGAAAACGATCAGCGACGTGCGTCGTGATTGCCTCAGGCGGGCGAGCAGGTTGGGCGCTTTCATGGCGTGATTACTGGTTCATCTTGTAGTGGGCGGTCAGCGTCAGCACCTGCTCGGTGTCGGTGTTCTGACCTACCGTTGCGGCGCTGCCCTGGCCTGCACTTGCGGACTGGGTGTTGTTGCCTTCCCACTCTTCGCTGCCGGCGGTGGCACTGCTGTTGGCGGTGCTGTTGGCGGTACGCGCGGTGATGCCTGCCTGGCGGAAGGCGCCGGCCTTCGGATCGGACTTGCCGTCGACCATCTGGTCCAGCGAACGCGCCAGATCCGGGGTCAGGCCGGTAACGACCATGACGTTGCCCGAGCCCGAGCCGGTGCCCGGCGGATTCCACTGGAAGCAGACCTGCACTTCCTGCGGGTTGCCGTTGGTGTCCAGGTAGGCGTAGCGGTCCTCAAAACCATCGCCACGGCCAGGCGGCAAGGTGATGCCGGCCTTGCGCATGATGTCGCGCAGGTCGGTACCGGTTGCTGCCGGAGTGACGCCGGCAGGCAGGTTGCCCTGGCACAGCGCGCCCGGCGACTGCGTGTTGCTCATGTCGCCGCCGGAAATGGTAGCGCCCGATGCGACGCCGGTGCCGTGCTTGGCACCATTCACCATCAAGCGTGGTGCGGCCTGGTTGTCACCGACCGGGGCTCCGGTACGTTGGCTGTAGGTGTTGTAGGCGACCACCCACTGGTCCATGAATTTCTGCTTGATACGCGTGTACTCGGCGTTGCGCTGGACGTCACGGCCGATCATCACCGCACCGATGATCACGCCGATGATGACCAGCACCACGGCCATTTCGACCAGAGTGAAGCCGCCCTGGCGGCGCTTGGATCGCATTTGCATTGAAGAGCCCCTTGTGGAAGAACCTGTGTGCCCGGCGCGGATCTGCAGCGACGGGTGGTTTGTTTCAGCGGACTAGATACGGGGGCGGCGTAAGACCTGCGTAAGACGTGCGTAAGAGCGGTGGCTGGGCTATCGTCGCCAGGTCACTCAATTGGCCCTGCCCATGCTGCGTAATGTCCTGTTTCTAGCTTTGTTTGCGATGCCTGCTGCAGCGATTGCCGCAGACCGTGTTACCGGTCACGAATTCGCGACCCGTTCGGAAGTCATCGCGCCGCATGCGATGGCGGCAACCTCGCAGCCTTTGGCCACCCAGATCGCGCTGGACGTGATGAAAGGCGGCGGTTCGGCGATGGATGCCGCCATCGCTGCCAACGCCGCGCTGGGCTTGATGGAGCCGACCGGCAACGGCATTGGCGGTGATCTGTTCGCGATTGTCTGGGACCCGAAGGCGCAGAAGCTGTTCGGCTACAACGGTTCGGGCCGCTCGCCGCGCTCGCTGACACTTGCCGAGTTGCAACGCCGTGGTTTGAAGGAGATTCCTGCGACTGGACCACTGCCGGTGTCGGTGCCCGGCGCGGTCGATGGTTGGTTTGCCCTGCACGAACGCTTCGGCCGCAAGCCGATGGCCGAGAATCTTGCGCCGGCCATCGCCTATGCGCGCAATGGGCATCCGGTGTCCGAGGTGATTGCGTACTACTGGGACCGTTCGGTGCCCAAGCTGTCGCAGTACCCGGGCTTCAAGGAGCAGTTCACCATTGAAGGCCACGCGCCACGCAAGGGGCAGATGTGGCGCAACCCGAATCTCGCGGATACCTTGCAGCAGATTGCCGATGGCGGCCGCGATGCGTTCTACAAAGGCGCGATCGCACGCACTATTGGTGACTACTTCAAGGCCAATGGCGGCTACCTGAGCTACGAGGACATGGCCGCGCACCAGGGCGAGTGGGTGGAGCCGGTCAGCAGCAATTACCGTGGCTACGATGTGTGGGAGCTGCCGCCGAACAGCCAGGGCATTGCCGCGCTGCAGATCCTCAATGTGCTGGAGGGCTATGACTTCTCGAAGATTCCATTTGGCTCGCCCGAGCACATCCATCTGTTCGTCGAAGCCAAGAAGCTCGCCTTCGCCGACCGCGCCCGTTTCTATGCAGACCCGGCATTCTCGCCGGCACCGGTACAGCGGCTGATTTCCAAGGACTACGCAGCGCAGCGCCGCAGCCTGATCTCGATGGACAAGGCCTTGAAGGAAGTACAGCCGGGTACGCCAAGGCAGTTGGAGGAGGGCGACACCATCTACATGACCGTGGCTGACGCCGACGGCATGATGGTGTCGCTGATCCAGTCCAATTACCGTGGCATGGGCAGTGGCATGGCACCGCCGGGCTTGGGCTTCATCTTGCAGGACCGTGGCGAGATGTTCGTGCTGCAGAAAGATCATCCCAATGGCTATGCGCCGGGCAAGCGTCCCTTCCAGACCATCATTCCCGCCTTCATCACCAAGGATGGCAAACCGTTCGCCAGCTTCGGCGTGATGGGCGGTGCGATGCAGCCGCAGGGGCATGCGCAGATCGTTATGAACCTGGTCGACTTCGGCATGAACCTGCAGGAAGCCGGCGACGCACCGCGGATCCAGCATGAAGGCTCCACCGAACCGACCGGACAGGCCACGGCGATGCGCGATGGCGGAGAGATCAATCTGGAAACCGGCTTTGCGTACGAGACAGTGCGCAGTTTGATGCGCAAGGGGCATCGCGTGGTGTTTGCCGACGGCCCCTATGGTGGCTACCAGGCGATCATGCGCGACCCTGAGAGTGGGGTTTACTACGGGGCTTCGGAGAGTCGCAAGGATGGGCAGGCGGCGGGGTACTGATCTTCGCTTGCTGTGGTTCTGGCAGGGCGAAAGCCAGAGCCAGAGCCAGAGCCGGAGCGCCCCTCCCCAACCCTCCCCTTCGCTGCGCGAAAGGGAGGGGGTGGCGGCTCCGTCCTCGTCTGGTAGATCGTCAGGAATGGCCCCCTCCCTTTCGCATGGCGAAGGGGAGGGCTGGGGACGGGTAGCTCTTGGCAGTTGATCAGCAGCGGAAACAAATCAGCAACATCAGCCAGTGCAATCAATCCTGACGCTCCGATCACCCAACCACGGGGCAATGGGAGTATTCGCCTCTGTGCGCATCCCCAAAGCTGTGGTCTAATCCCGCCCGAAGCGGGGGTACCGCGGCCATTGGGCCGCGGTTGAGACATACCCTTCGAACCTGATCCGGTTAATACCGGCGTAGGGAAGCTTCGTGTGCCACCGCTCGCTGTGCCCTCAATAGGCAAGCACCACGTGGCGTGCGCCTTCGCTTCGTTCCGTCATGCGAATCCCTCGCATGGCCTTCGCACCTCGCGTGTGGATAGACCAGGACGAATGCCAATGAACGCACAGCCCAGCCTGCAGCAGCAGGCCCAGCAACTCTCCGAATCCGTGACCCGGCCAATTCCCGGTTCGCGCAAGATATTCGTCGCTGGCTCGCAGCCCGATCTGCAGGTACCGATGCGTGAGATCGCGCTGACCCGCACACCAACCCTGTTTGGCGGCGAGGAGAATCAGCCCGTCACCGTCTACGACACCTCCGGTCCCTATACCGATCCGAATGCCAACATCGATCTGGCCGCGGGCCTGGCGGCGGTGCGTGCGCGCTGGATCGAGGCGCGTGGTGATACCGAACAGCTGCAGGGCTTGAGTTCGCAGTTCGGGCGTGGCCGACAGCACGATCGCAAACTCGACGCGGTGCGTTTCCCGGGCCGTACCTTGCCACGCAGGGCGGTTGCCGGCGCCAACGTGACCCAGATGCATTACGCGCGGCGCGGCATCGTTACCCCGGAGATGGAGTACGTCGCCATCCGCGAGAACCAGCGGCTGGAAGTGGTGCGTGACGCCGGGTTGCGTGCACAGCATCCCGGGCAGAGTTTCGGTGCCAACATCCAGCAGATCATCACCCCGGAGTTCGTGCGCGATGAGATTGCGCGCGGTCGCGCGGTATTGCCGAACAACATCAATCATCCGGAGAGCGAGCCGATGATCATCGGCCGCAACTTCCTGACCAAGATCAACGCCAACATCGGCAACAGCGCGGTTTCTTCCGGTATCGCCGAGGAAGTGGAGAAGCTGGTGTGGGCGATCCGTTGGGGTGGCGACACGGTGATGGATCTGTCCACCGGCAAGCACATCCATGAAACCCGTGAATGGATCGTGCGCAATTCGCCGGTGCCGATTGGTACGGTGCCGATCTACCAGGCGCTGGAGAAGGTGGACGGGCGTGCCGAAGAGCTCAATTGGGAGATCTTCCGCGACACCCTGATCGAACAGGCCGAGCAGGGCGTGGATTACTTCACCATCCATGCAGGCGTGCTGCTGCGGCATGTGCCGCTGACCGCGAAGCGCGTTACCGGCATCGTGTCGCGTGGCGGCTCGATCATGGCCAAGTGGTGTCTGGCGCATCACAAGGAAAACTTCCTCTATACGCGCTTCGAGGATATCTGCGACATCATGAAGGCCTACGACGTGTCCTTCAGTCTCGGTGACGGCCTGCGACCGGGTTGCATCGCCGATGCCAATGACGCGGCGCAGTTCGGTGAGCTGGAGGCGCTAGGTGAGTTGACGAAGATCGCCTGGAAGCACGACGTGCAGACCATCATCGAAGGGCCCGGCCACGTGCCGATGCAGCTGATCAAGCAGAACATGGACAAGCAGCTGCAGGAATGCGGTGAGGCACCGTTCTATACCTTGGGGCCGCTGACCACCGATATCGCGCCTGGCTACGATCACATCACCAGTGCGATTGGTGCCGCGATGATTGGCTGGTATGGCACCGCGATGCTCTGCTACGTGACACCAAAGGAACACCTGGGTCTGCCGAACCGACAGGACGTACGTGACGGCATCATGGCCTACAAGATCGCTGCGCATGCCGCCGATCTGGCCAAGGGCCATCCGGGCGCGCAGGTCCGCGACAATGCACTGAGCAAGGCACGCTTCGAGTTCCGTTGGGAAGACCAGTTCAACCTTGGTCTGGATCCGGAGAAGGCCAAGGAATTCCACGATGAGACCCTGCCCAAGGATGCGCACAAGCTGGCCCATTTCTGTTCGATGTGCGGCCCGCACTTCTGCTCGATGAAGATCACCCAGGACGTGCGTGAGTACGCCGCTGAGCAGGGCGTGGAGGAAGCGCAGGCGCTGGCGGCGGGCATGGCCGAGAAGTCGGCGCAGTTCCGTGAGCAAGGCGCGCAGGTGTATCGCGTCGAATAGACCGGGTGGAGTCAACCGGGTCGAGCTATCCAGGAGCAGGGACGGGGCATCCGTAGTGATGCCCCATTGGGGTTTGACGCCAGGATCGGCACGGACGTGCTAGCGTGCGCTCGTCCATATCGGGGGTTGGCCATGAAACTTCGCTTTGTTTCCTTGCTTCTCGTCTTGTCCTCGCTGCTCCTGCTGGGCGCCTGCGCCAGCACGCCGCGGGTCGCCAGCCAGGTCGACCCCACAGCCGACTTCTCGCGTTATCGCAGCTTTGCCTTCTTCAGCCCGCTGGCGTTGGAACAGCATGGCTATACCACCATCACCAGCAATCGCATCCGTGCGTCAGTGCGGACGCAGATGGAAGCGCGTGGCTATCGGTTCGATGAAGCCAATCCGGATCTGTGGGTGAACCTCAACGCCTACCTGCAGGACAAGACCCAGGTCACCACGATGCCGGAAGTGGATTACGACTATTACTACAGCTATCGCGCCCGCGGTTATGTTGCCGTGCCGTATTGGCGTGACCGCACCGACGTGCGCCAGTACACCGAGGGCACCTTGAACATCGACGTGGTGGATGCACGCGAGAAGCGCCTGGTCTGGGAAGGTGTCGCGGTAGGTACCGTGGGACGGATCAAGCCCGAGCAGCGCGGCGAGCGGATCGATGCGGCGGTTGCGGCCATCTTTGCCGACTACCCGTACCGCGCTGGCATGCCGGCAAATCCGGTTCCCTGATATCCCCGGCGATCAGGCGAGGGTGGGTATTCAACCGCAGCGTCTGCCATTGGCGGAGAAAGGACGCGTATGCAATCGCGCTTGAAGTGGATTGTGATGGCGCGCCGGCACCCTTCGGCGTGGTTGCTGGCGGTGCAGCTGCTCGGCGTGCTGTTGTATCCGGCGATGGAACAGACCCCGGCAGGGCGTGCGCTGTTCGGCATGTTCGGCATGGCGGTGCTGGGCCTGGCGGTGTGGGTGGTGCGGCGCAGCCCCTTGGGTATCTGGCTGGCCCTGACGCTGGCGATTCCGGCGGTGGTGTTCTCGATAGCCGGCGTTCTGCTTGAACGCTATTCGCTGATTGCCGTGGCGCAGGCGTTCGAGTGCCTGCTGTATTTCTACACCTCGTGCAGCCTGATCGCCTACATGCTGCAGGACCACAAGGTGAGCCGGGATGAGCTGTTTGCCGCCGGCGCTACTTTCACTTTGTTGGCGTGGGCATTTGCGTTCGCCTATTCAGTTTGCCAGCACATCTACCCGGGCAGTTTTGTGGCCACCAGCGAGGGCGATTTCAGGAGCTGGGTGGAGCTGCTTTATCTGAGCTTCAGCTTGTTGTCAGGGGTAGGCTTGAGTGATGTCGTGCCAGTGCATCCGCAGGCGCGCGCATTGGTGATGCTGGAGCAGTTTGCAGGCGTTATGTACGTTGCTTTGGTGGTTTCGCGGCTGGTTGGTTTGACCATTTACAAGGCCGAGAAAACTGAACGCTAGATAAAAAAATCGCGCCCTACGGCGCGAATCGTGCAGCTGATTATGTAATTACGTCGGCGAGAGAGGGCCTGATCTCTTCCACGTGCGGGCACGCGGGAGCGGGGTTAGAGTAATATTCGTTCCAGAAAAAACATTTGCTCTGTGCGTTGATGCCTTTTGCGGAATTTGGCGGCTTGTAGGGGTTTGAGTTCTATGAGCTGGACACAGGATGCGTGTCCGCCAGCGATTTTGATTGACCGCGATGGCACTGAATCTCACCGAAAAATCCAACCCTGATCGACTGCGCGTCGGTGAGTGTCTGGTAGTGCTTTCCTCGCGTGAGGTGGAGCTGCCAGGGACACGCAAAAACCAGCGCCTCACTCCCAAATCCGTGGGGGTGTTGTTGGCGCTTGCGCGCAGGCCGGGGCAGGTGGTGACGCGCGACGAATTGTTTGCTGAAGTCTGGCCGGACACCATGCCGACCAATGACGTGCTGACCCAGGCAGTCACGCAGTTGCGCAAGGCCTTCGCAGCCACTGAAACGGGCGACGGCACCAGCTATATCGAAACCATCGCCAAGACCGGCTATCGCTTGCTGGCGCCAGTGTCGTGGGAGGCGGAAGCGGAGACGCCTGCGTTTGAAGCGCCTGCCGCCATTGAAGCAGATGCTGTCACAGCGAATGTAGTGCCCGAGTCGGTGCAGGATGACGGGCGCATCAAGCGTCGGAAGATGCGCCGTGTGGCCCTGCTGGTTGTAGGCATCGTCCTGTTGCTCAGTACCTTGGTTATGGCATGGCTGCTGTGGGGACGTGACGCACCGTCGCCCGAGGATGCTGCGGTCGTCGAGGGCAATCGCGTGGTGGGTAGTCCAGCGCGACCCTACCGTCTCATCACCGCTACCGAAGGCGTCGAGGTGAATCCCTCGCTTTCGCCAGACGGTGCCTTGGTCGTGTTTGCGCGTGAGGAAGACAATCGCTCAAGCCTCTGGATACAAAGCGTTGGCAATGCTGTCGCAACGCCTTTGCTGAGCACGCCCGCGGGCGCATCCGATCGCTTCCCGGTATGGTCGCCCAACGGGCGCAGCGTCGCCTTCGCGCGATTCCTGCCGCAAGGTGATTGCGAAGTGTTGGTGGTGTCGGCGACCGGCACCGGGCTGCGCCGTGTCACCCGCTGTGATGGCACCGACATGCTCAGTTTTGACTGGGCACCGGATGGACAGAGCCTGCTGTTCGGCTCGATGACCGGGCGCTATGCCAGCCGCGGCATCCGCAGCTTGAACCTGGCATCCGGGCGCTGGTCATCGCTGCAGTACGAGATGGGCGCCGATGACTTCGACTATGCGCCGCGCTATTCGGCGGATGGCAAGAAGATCGGCTTCGTGCGTAATCCGCAGGTGGGCGACATGTGGATGATGGATGCCGACGGTGGCAACGCGCAGCGTTTGACCGACGAAGCGGCGGAAATACGCGGTTGGAGCTGGTTGGGCCCGGACGAAATGGTGTTCGGCCGCCGCATCGACAGCGAGTCGCGCCTGTACCGGCTGGATGTGGCGACGCGCCTGCTGCGAGATATGGGCATCGATAATGCGCAGAGCCCGGCGGTATCGCGCGGTGGTGGCAATCTTGCCTTCATGCGCAGCCAGTTGCAGTACGGCTTGTTCCGCATTCCGTTGGGTGTCAATGCAGGTGCGCCGCAGCGGTTGTTCGCTTCTTCGGCGCGTGATGGCCAGCCAATGGTTTCGCCGGATGGCGCGCAGTTGGCGTTTACCTCCGATCGTTCGGGCGCCTTCGCATTGTGGTGGGCGCGGTTGAATGAGCCAGCATCGCTGCAGATGATCGAGGGAATGCATCCGGAAGCCCGTCAGCCGATGGATTGGGCGACCGATGGACGCCAGCTGCTGGTGACCGGACGCGATTCCGACGGCATACCTGGCATTTATGAAGTGGCGCCCGAAGAAGGGCACTGGGTAAAGCTGGCGGTGCCGGTGCGTGAGCCGTTGCAAGCAGTCTATGGGCCTGCACCAAATACCTTGCTGGTGGTGGAGCGGGGCGATGACGAGCGCATGGCGCTGACCCTGTTCGACCGCAGCCAGCAGCCATGGAAACGACTGGCGTCACTGGATGGCGTGTCGCAGGTGCGTTATGACCGTGCCGGGCAGCGCATCCTGTTCACGCGTCTGGCCAGTGGAGGCCTTTGGCAGGCCGCGCCGGATCTGGCCGCGGACAGCGTGAAGCCGGTGCATGCCGAGTTGCCCAGCCGCTGGCGCTATCGCACCTGGGCTGTAGCGGCTAACGGTGCTGTCGAGTATCAGGACATCAGCCGTGACTGCAGCAGCCGTCTGACCGCCATCGCTGGCGATGGCAGCAGCCAGTGCCTGGACGCGACGCGCTTCAGTGCCGGCAATGGATTGAGCCTGGCGCCCGATGGCAGCGCGGTTTTCATCGCTTTGGCCACCGCTGATAACACCGATATCGGTGTGATGCGGGTTCCGCTGCGCGCGCCTCGGCGGGTGATGGGACTCGCTAAGTGGTTGTCACCGTAAGGAAAGTTTCCTTCGGAAGTTTTTCGTAGGAACCATCGGGAAGAATTCGGAGCATTCTCGCCAGACTTTCCTGACCATCGGCGCCAAAGTTGGCAAAACGTCAGCCCATTAAAGGCAAATGACGGTGTACGACATGCGGCAGGTTTCATGGGTGGATCGGGGGCAATCGGTTTCGTTCGAAAAGCAGGCCGAGGACGGCCCGCGTCCTGCCTGTGTCGGGGTCGCCCGGCTCGGTAGTCTGCAGACCTCTGGCACCGTGTTCACGGTGTGGCTGCAGCTGCGTGGCACCGCATGGGTGGAATCCAAGGAAGGCAAATTCCGTCTGCGCCAGCGCGAGTGGATCGCGTTTGAAAAGGAATCGCGTCCGTTGATCCAGGCTGGCCGCGACGGCATGTGCATTGGCATCAGTCTGGATACCGATGCGCTGCGCATGCTCGGCACCTTGGCCGACTGCAGCGTCTATACCGGTCGTGGCCGCATGAGCCTGGGCGAAGCGCGTCTGGCCCTGCGACTGTGGCGCGAAGCGCAGGCGCCGGGGGCGACCATTCACCAGCTGCGTCCGTTGTTGCTGCATCTTGCTTCCCTGCAGCGCGATCTCGCCGGCACCGTGCAGCGTTGCCCTGGCCGTTCGCGCATCCGCAAGCGCCAAGTGTTCGGCCGCATGCAGCGCGCACGCATGTACCTGGAAGGCAACAGCCATCGCGTCGTGCGCATTGGTGAATTGGCGGAACTGACCAACTTCTCCAGTTGGTATCTTTCCAAAACGTTCCAGAGTCTTTATGAAGAGAGTCCGCAGTCCTTGTCGGCGCGCCTGCGACTGGAACGCGCGGCGATGCTTCTGCGTGATACCGACATGATGATTGGTGAAGTGGCCTCTGCCAGCGGATTTGATAACTGTTGCAGCTTCGCGCGTGCGTTCCGTGCACGTTTCGGTGCCTCTGCAACGCAGTACCGCGAGATGCCTGTGGCATTGAAGCCAGATTCGGCAAAGTCTAAGGATGGCTCGCGCAAAACCAAGGCAGCAGTACGAACGTAACGTTCAGGGGTGTTTAACGCACCGCTAACTTTGTCGTTTGTTTTGCTCTTTGGAGAGATTGATGAAGCTTCGTAATTCTGCAGTGCGGTTGGGCTTGCTCCCGGCCGGCATTGCTATTGCCTTGACCCCCGCTTTTGCTTCGGCGCAGGAAGCTGCTGCCGGCGCGACCACCCTGGATCGCCTGGAAGTCACTGGCTCGCGCATCCGTTCGGCCAGCATGGAAACCGCGCAGCCGGTCATCGCGCTGCAGCGCGCTGACATCGAGAAGCAGGGTTTCACCAGCGTCGCCGACATCGTGCAGAACCTGGCAGCGACCGGTTCGCCGGCCATCAGCCGCGCCGATGCACTGACCTCGGGTGAAGAAGTCGGTGGTCAGTACGTTGACCTGCGCAATCTCGGCCCGGAGCGCACCCTTGTGCTGCTCGACGGCAAGCGCATGGGCTCCAGCACCGGTGGTTACACCGATCTGGCTTCCATCCCGACCTCGGTTGTCGAGCGTATTGAAGTCCTGACCGACGGCGCCTCGGCCATCTACGGTTCCGACGCCATTGCCGGCGTGATCAACATCATCACCCGCAAGAACTTCGATGGTCTGGAAGCCAGCGTCTACCGCGGCCAGTACGGTCAGGGCGACGGCGACAAGGAAACCTACAACTTCGTCTACGGCCAGACCGGTGAGCGTGGTTCGGTGACCTTCGGTGCCGAGTACAGCTCGGAGAAGCCGGTCGCAGCCAAGGATCGCCGCTTCAGCCGCACCGGCAATGGCCAGTGGCATCCGGTCCCGACTTCGGTTGATGAGGCCAATGGCTGGTCCGCAGCTACCAACAAGGGCATCCTGATCGACAAGGATGACAACTGGTACGTCAAGAACCAGGGCGCTGCAGGCAGCGATCTGGCTGATTTCCATGAGTTCGGCGTGGCCGACTATGGCAATCCCAGCGCGGAAATGTGGCTGCAGAACAAGTTGGAGCGTCGCTCGATTTTTGCCAACGGCAACTTCGATGTGACCGAGAACATCCGCGCCACCGCCAATGCCTTGTACACCAAGCGCACCGCGACTTCGCAGATTGCCGGCTATCCGTACCAGTCCGAGCGCTTCGATACCCCGATGTCGGCTGACAGCGCCTTCAATCCGCTGGGCGAAGAAGCTTCCTTCATCCGTCGTACCTCGGAAATGCCGCGTCAGACCGAGTCCGAGCAGGAGACCTTCCGCTTCAGCGCAGGCCTGGAAGGTGCGTTCGAGTTTGCTGATCGCTACTTCGACTGGGATGTGGGCTACGTCTACAACCAGAACAAGGGTGTGAAGACCGGCACCGGCGACCTGTTCACCCCGAACGTTGCCAATGCAGTCGGCCCGTCGTTCATCAAGGACGGCGTTGCCTATTGCGGTACCGAAAGCAAGGTGATTGCAGGTTGCACCCCGTGGAACCCGCTGTTGGGCTACGGTGAAACCGGCATTGGCGGCCTGACCGGCAACCAGGCACTGCAGGACTACCTGTTCCTGCCGAGCCACGACACCTACACCAACACCACCAAGGTGCTGAGCGCCAACCTGTCGGGTAGCGTGGTTACGCTGCCGGCTGGTGACCTGGCCTTTGCTGCTGGTTACGAGCACCGCGAGGAAAGCGGCAAGTACAGCCCGGATGCGATGCTGCAGTCGGGCCTGAGCACCAGCCTGGCTGGCGGCCCGACCCAGGGCAAGTACGAGCTGGATGAGTTCTACCTGGAAATGAACGTGCCGATTCTGGCCGACATGCCGTTCGCCAAGGAGCTTTCGCTCGACTTGGCTGGCCGCTACTCGGACTACAGCACCTTCGGTGACACGATCAACTCCAAGTTCGGCCTGAAGTGGAAGCCGATCGACGACCTGCTGGTTCGCGCAACCTATGCCACGGGCTTCCGTGCACCGAACATCTCCAACATGTACGGCGGTGTTTCGCAGACCTTCGACAGCTACACCGATCCGTGCGACAGCACCTTTGGTGCAGCAGTGCGTAATCCGTCGGTTGCTGCTGCCTGCCAGGCTGGCGGTCTTGCTTCCGACTTCCGTCAGATCACCTCTGGTGGCGCACTGTCCACCGGTCCGGGCACCCAGTCGTACAGCCCGTTCGAATCCGGTTCCAACCCCGAGCTGATGCCGGAAACCTCCAAGACCTGGACTGCCGGCCTGGTGTACAGCCCGAGCTATGTGCAGGGCCTGGACGTCAGTCTTGACTGGTGGAAGATCCGCATCAACAACGTGATCGCTGCTGAGTCGGTCACCTCGATCCTGAACCAGTGCTACGTGCTGGGCATCGATTCGGCTTGCGATCGCTTCACCCGTGGCACCTCGGGCCGTACCAACGGTCAGGTCATCGACGTGACCCGTACGCTGATCAACGGCGGCTACCAGGAAACCGCAGGTTTCGATCTGGGCATCAAGTACCGTCTGCCGGAGCTGGCAATCGGCAACTTCGTTGTCGACTGGAAGACGACCTACGTCGACTACCTCGAGTACAAGCGTGACAACGAAGCCGGCACCCCGACTGAGCAGTCGACCGGCTGGGAAGGCAACTTCCGCGTGCGTTCGAACCTGAATGTCGATTGGAGCTACGGCGACTTCGGCGTCAACTGGGGTGTGCGTTACTACTCCAGCATGAAGGAAGCCTGCAGCTACGACATGGACGGCGGCCCGGAATGCAACATGCCGGACTTCAACTCGCCGTACACCTTGGCGCAGCCGACCCATGAGCGTGGTTCGAACACCTTCCACGACGTGCAGGTTCGTTACAACGCTCCGTGGAAGGCAACGATCGCGCTGGGCGTGAACAACGTGTTCAACCACGAAGGCCCGGTCATGTACAGCCAGCCGAACTCGAGCTTCTCGTACTACGGTGGCTTCGACATCGGTCGTTTCATGTACATGAAGTACAGCCAGCGCTTCTGATCCATCGAAGCTCTGTGATGCATGACGAAGGGTGGGCCGCAAGGCCCACCCTTTTTGCTTTGTGCCTTGATCATTCGCGTAGCGCAGGCAAGCACGGCGCACCAGTAACGAGCGAGGTCGCGCGGGCTGCAAGGTGAGGCATGCCCGCCGCGCTCAGCGCACAGAAACAACAACGGCCGCGATGCGGCCGTTGTCATTCAATCCTGATCCTGTAGTGCAGCGCAGTCTTTGGCTCAGGCGTCGACGCTCAAGCCCATCATCTCATCGGCAATCGCGCGCCACTGCTCAAGCTTGGGTAGCACGCCGACATTGGCCAGGTATTGCTCGTCGACTTCGGTGCCGGCCGCCAGCGCGGTGGCAACGTGGACGGCACCGGCCACCCAGAAGCTGCGCACATTTGAACGGCCGGGCTGCAGCTGGAAGGCGACCGCTTCGATGATCGGCATCGGCAGGCCCCACAGGCCCATCAGATAGGCGCCTGCTTCGGCATGGCCGGGGCGGGAGTCGTCGGCAGCAGCGGGCTGGCGCTCGTCGCGCACGCCGGGCAGCAGCAGGCCGATGTCGGCCAGCAGTGCGGCGGTGGAGCCCAGCTCGGCGCTGGCCGCTGGCAGCATCTTCGCCGCCAGCCGCGAGGCCAGCAGTGAGCGTGACTGCATCGCCGCGCGATCGGGTCCGGACATGCCGGGCAGGGCGAAGACTTCGCTGGCCAGCACCAGGTCGCGCAGGGTGGCCATGCCCAGGCGGGTAACCGCGCCGCGCAGGTCGGAGATGGCGCGGCCATTGTTGAAGAAGGCCGAGTTGGACAGCTGCAGCACCTTGGCGGCGATGGCCGGATCGGCGGCAACCAGCTTGGCGATTTCCGCCGCGTTGCTGTCCTCGTCTTCCTCCAGTGCATGCATCAGGCTGAGGTAGAGGTGGGGCGGCGAGGGCAGCTTCTCGATGCGACCGATGGCCTGGCGCAGGCGCGGGCTGTCCAGCAGCTCGCGCAGTTCCTCCAGGCTGGTCAGGGCTTCGAGCAGGACTTCGGGTGGCAGCGGCAGCGGCAGGAAGCGGTGGGCCACGCCGATGATGCGGGCCGATGGCACCCGCTGGCTGTTGTCGCCGTCGATCAGTGCGATGCGGATGGTTTCCGGGCGCAGCGTCCGGATCTGGCCGAGCAGGGTCGCCGGGGCGAGGTCGGGCAGTACCGGGGCAACGATGACCGCATCGATCGTGGCGGAAGACACTGCCACGATGGCGGCGCTGCCGTCCGGGGCCGACTCCACTTCCCACTCGTCGCCGAGGTCGCCGATGTACTCAAGCAGCTCGGCCGACAGACTGGCTTCGCCGCCGACTAACAGGATTCGCAAGACACTTCCCCTTGGAAAAAACGCAAAATCCGAACAAAAAACAGGCCGGAAACCGGCCTGTCAATGTAGCTGCTCGCTGGCAAAGGGTCATGCCCTCTGCAAGGAAAACGTGATGGTTGTCGCTACGCAGGGCCCGTGTTACGACCCTGCGCCGGCGCAATCAGACGTCCTGTTCCTGGGTGGCGAGGTAGGTCTTGTGCGCCTCGCTGAGGATGCGCTTGGCTTCGGCGGCGTCGCCCCAGCCTTCGATCTTGACCCACTTGCCCTTTTCCAGGTCCTTGTAGTGCTCGAAGAAGTGGCCGATGCGCTCCAGCCAGTGGCTGGACACCTGGGCGATGTCTTCGACGTGGGCGTAGCCGCTGAAGATCTTGGCGACCGGCACGGCCAGGATCTTCTCGTCGCTGCCAGCTTCGTCGCTCATCTTCAGCACGCCGACCGGACGGCAGCGCACAACCGAGCCCGGGACCAGCGGCAGCGGCAGCACCACCAGCACGTCGGCCGGGTCGCCATCGCCGCACAGGGTCTGCGGCACGAAGCCGTAGTTGCAGGGGTAGCGCATCGGCGTGGACAGGATGCGATCGACGAACATCGCGCCGCTTTCCTTGTCCATTTCGTACTTCACCGGCTCCGAATCCTTCGGGATCTCGACGATGACGTTGATTTCTTCCGGCGGGTTCTTGCCCGGCGAGACCAATTTCAGGCTCATTGCGCTGACTCCGAATCGTTGTTGGTTGAAAAAGAGCTCCATTCTACGCGCACCACTATTGCGGCGCACCAAACCCCGGCTGGCTGACGGGTCACGGGCGGGCGCGGGGAACACACTGTCGCGCAATACATATGAGAACCATTATCATTATGCGGATATCCTTGTCCGCCCAAGGCCGCCAGACGCAGGCGGCCTGCCTTGCCTTCACAGCCCCCATGTCCAGCAACGCCACCACTTTGACCGAACTGCTGATCCGCGAACGCCCGGCCTTGCTGCGTCTGGTGCGCCAGATCCTCGGCACGGACGGCGGTGCCGACGACGTCATCCAGGGCGTGTGGTTCAAGGTCCGTGGGGTCGGCAATGAGCCGGTGATCGGCAATCCGCGTGCCTACCTGTACCGGCTGGCCAGCAACCTGGCCACCGACCACGGTCGTGAACGCACCCGTCGGCTGCGCCTGCAGGCCGAGAATTACCTGTGGGGCCCGGACGAGGTGCTGTCCACCGAGGAGCAGGTAATGGCCCAGGACGAGCTGGCGCGGGTGCTGGAAGCCGCCGAGCACCTGCCGGAGCCGACCCGCAGCATGTTCCACCTCAACCGCCTGCAGGGGCTGACCCAGCCAGAAGTGGCGCGGCGCATGGGGGTGTCCGTGACCACCGTCGAGAATCACCTGCGGCTGGCCCTGCAGCGCCTGGCCTGGGCGCGTAGCGGCGACTAGCGTTGCAGTTTCCCTTGGGGATGCGACGCTGCCAGTCGTCTTGTATCCGTCCATACCCATTACCACCGTAATCACCTGAGCCAGCCCATGCGCCCGCCGTCATCTTCCGTCCAGCCCGAGAATCCCGTTGCGCAGCAGGCGCGCGACTGGCTGCTGCGGTTGGCATCGGGAACCATGGGCGAGCCCGATATGCAGGCATTCGAGCAGTGGTTGTCGCAGCCCGGGCACCGCCATGCGTTTGAACATGAACGCGTGCTCTGGCGCAGCCTCGCTGCCCGCCCGCAGACCACGGTGGTAGTGCAGCGGCCGGTGCGGCGCACGCAACGCCGCTGGTTGGCCGCGGTGGCGGTGCTGGCATTGTTCTGTGGGGTGATGTCCGCCCCCGAAATGGCGCTGCGCATGCGCGCCGATTACCGCTCGGATGTGGCCATCCGCCATGTCAGCCTGCCGGACGGCTCAACCGCGGTGCTGGATGCAGGCGCTGCGATTGCCGTGCATTACGGCGAGGCCACGCGGCGCATCGAACTGTTGCGCGGACGTGCCTGGTTCGAGGTTGTGCCGCAGGCCGATGCGCCTTTCCGCATCACCGTTGGCGACGGCGTGGTGGAAGACATTTCCACCGCGTTCGTGGTCAGCCGCGATGGCGATCGTGTCGACACCGCAGTGGAGCAGGGCCGCGTGCGGGTTGCGGCGCGTCCGGACCAGGGCTGGATGTACCTGCAGGCCGGTCAGGCTGCGGGGTGGGGCAAGGGCGGCGTTGCCGAGCGCGCCGCCGGGCTGGCGCCGGATCATGTCGCGGCATGGCGACGTGGTGAGCTATTGCTGGAGAACGCGGCCGTTACGCAGGTGCTGGCCGAGTTGCAACGTTACCGTCCGGGCCATGTGTTCGTGCGCGGGGATCTGTCGGCATTGCCGCCGATCAATGCCGCGCTGCGTCTGGATCAACCCGAGCAGGCGCTGGATGCGCTGGCTGCGGGCAGTGGCTTGAGCGTGACGCGACTGCCGTTCGGCATCGCCATCGTGCAGGCCCGACAAAACGAGCTGCCAGCGCGTCGCTAGCTGAGCTGGACGATTGGTCTTGGGGGTTTGCCCGGTTCATTCGTCTTAACCCCGACCGTACTTCAGCCGCCGCCACGTACGTCGAACCTCCGCCGCCTCATTGCGGCTTCGACAACAGGATTTTCAATGCCCAGTTCTTTCCGCGCCGGTCCACGCCTGCGCCTGTCCCGTCTGCACGTTGCAATGCTGGCCGCCGGCCTGGCGGTGCTGACGCCAGCCATTCCCGCAATGGCGCAGGCCACGGTTGCCAGCGCCTCCGCACAATTCGATATCCCCGCGCAGCCGCTCGCCGCAGCCTTGGGGCAGTACATGCGCCAGTCGGGTGTACAGGTGGCCTATGCGGCGGCCTTGGCCGATGGCGCGACCTCCGCGCCGGTATCCGGGCAGCTGGCACCGGCCGCGGCGCTGCAGCAGCTGCTGCGTGGCACCGGCCTCGCAGCCCGCCGCAGCGGCAATGGTGCGGTGACACTTGAGAAGCTGCCGGCAGGCGCCAACGCGGACGATCTGGTCGTCACCGGCACGCTGAGCGTGGCCGGCGACCAACGCGGTGGCGACGGTGCGGGCAGTGATAGCGCGCGCCTGCTCGATACCTACCGCACCACCGGCTCGACAGCCTATATCCCGCAGCAGACCATCGAGCGCTTCCGTGGCACCTCCACCGCCGACATCATCAAGGGCGTGGCCGGCGTCACCGCCGGTGATCCGCGCGTCGGCAATGCGCTGGACGTGAACATCCGTGGCATCCAGGGGCAAAGCCGCATCCCGGTGATCATCGATGGTGGCCAGTCCACCATGGATACCTACCGCGGCTATGCCGGCCAATCGCAGCGCACCTATCTTGATCCGGACCTGATCTCCAACATCACCATCACCAAGGGCCCGAGCCTGCAGGCAAATGCCTCTGGCGGCATTGGTGGCGTGGTCGAGATGGAGACGCTGAAGGTCGAAGACGTGCTGCGCGAAGGCCGCAACAGTGGCATCCGCGTGCGCACCGGCCTGGCCAACAACAGCGCCAACAACGTGCCCGATTACAGCGCCGCGCCGCGCACCGACCGCAATGCCACCGGCAACCAGTTCGCCAATGTGGCCGTGGCCCAGCGCTGGGATCGCTTCGACCTGGTCGCCGCCTATGCCTGGCGTGACACCGGCAACTACTTCGGCGGCAAGCACGGTTACGACGATTTCCCGCAGACCCGCCGCACGCTGGCGCCGCTGAACCCGCCGCGCACCGAAGTGTTCAACACCTCCTCGCGCTCGGAGTCGGCGCTGTTGAAGGGCACCTGGCGCATTGACGATGCGCAGACGCTGGAGCTGGGCTACCGCCGCTATGAAGGCACTGCCGGCGAGATCATGGCGTCGCAGATCATCCGCGTTGACCGCGACCGCGTGCCGCAGTGGGACCCGGGCCATGTCGACATGGACAGCTACAGCCTGCGCTACCGCTTCAACCCGGACAGCGAGCTGGTCGACCTGCGTGCAAACGCCTGGTACACCGACGCTGAAAGCCTGATGTACAACAGCCTGACCGGTATCACCCCGTGGTACTTCGACCGCCGTACGGAGTGGTACGACGCGCCGAGCTTCAGCGGCAATCCCGGTTACAAGGATGCCTACGCCAATCCGCTGAAGCAGAAGCGCTTCGGCCTGGACGTGAGCAATACCTCGCTGCTGGAAACCAGCGCCGGCCTGTTCACCTTCGACTACGGCCTGTCGCTGAGCGACGAGGACATCCGTCCGAATTCGCCGATCATGCATGACGATCTGGTCAACAACCGCTTCCTGCGCAATGCCGAGCGCAAGGAATACAGCGCGGTCGCATCGATCAAGTGGGAACCCAATGAACATTGGGAGTTCATGGCCGGTGGCCGCTGGAACCGCGTCAACGTGCACGACCGCAATCGCCTGGCTACCGAGTCCGAGTTCGCGGCTGATGGCCAGTACCGTTACACCGAACTGCTCAATGGCGACCCGAGCCTGCCATCGTGGCGCGCCAAGCGCATCGCGTTGCTGAACTGGTACCCGGATGCCGATGGCAACTTCACCCAGGCCTCGCTGTTGGCTTCGCCGTACAAGAAAGGCACGGTGGCCGACATCGGTGGCTGGAACTTCTATGACGCCGATGCCGCCGAAGATCTGATGGTGCCGGTGGGCTGGACCTGGTCCAAGCCGATCAAGCGCCGCGACAGTGCGTTCTCGCCGACTGCAAGCGTCACTTACCGCTTCGACGACGACAGCATGGTCTACCTGAAGTACGCCGAAGGCACCAAGCTGCCGAGCCTGTTCGAAACCACGCTGGGCCTGTTCACCGCCGCCAAGCCGGTCGGCGAGCTGAAGCCGGAACGTTCTGGCAGCTGGGAAATCGGCGCCAGCACGATCAAGCGCGACCTGTTCGCCAATGGCGACCAGTTGGCACTGAAGCTGGCTTACTTCGATACGCGCGTGGACGACCTGATCACCCGCGACTACCGCACGCTGTCGGCGGGCCTGATCCGCAATGTCGACCGCTTCAAGGTGTCGGGCGTGGAGTTCCAGTCCAACTACGACGCCGGCAAGGTGTTCGCCGATCTGTCCGCGCACTACTACTTCAAGGCCAAGACCTGTGCGCCGGATATTGCCGCCGAGCGTCGCGAGTACGGCATCAAGCGCAACATCGAGGAGCTGAAGAACACCCCGAACTGCGTGGACGGTGGCTTCGAGGGTTCCTACAGCAACACCCAGAACCCGCCGCGTTACACGGTCAACATGACCCTGGGTTCGCGCCTGTTCGACGAGCGGCTGACCTTCGGTACCCGCGTGGTGCACAACGCCGGCCCGATCAGCAAGCTGGACAAGGAATGGAATGTCGGCTTGTCGGCTATCCAGCAGCTGTACCGCCCGGCGACCATCGTCGACCTGTTCGCCAGCTGGTCGTTCAACGACCAGTGGAACCTCGACGTGAACCTCGACAACGCCACCGACCGTTACTACCTGGACCCGCTGGCGCTGGGCATCCTGCCGGCACCGGGCCGTACCGCGCGCATGGCGCTGACGTTCCGCTATTGATCGACAGGACCTGATCAACTGCAGGCTGATCCCGGCGCGCGTGCGCCGGGATCAGTGCTCACAGCAGATTGTGACGGCGGCTTGGGGGAAGGCCCCTCGGCAAACGTCTCAATCAGGACCACCGGTCAGCGCACCGAAAGATGCAGCCGGTTCCCCCTCCGCTTCGTTGTTGCAGACATGACCACCACCGAAACCATTGCCGCACCCACCCGCAGCCAACGCCTGAAGGCGGCCACCAATACCACCCATGATTCCCTGGACAAGCGCATCATGTCCGAGGACATCTTCGCCAGCCGCGAGCGCTTCGCCAAATTCGTGCGCGTGCAATACCGCTTCCACCGCGACATCCAGGCGCTGTACGCGACACCGTTGCTGCGCGCGCTGCTGCCGGATCTGGAACAGCGCCAGCGCCTGCAGCAGATCGTTGCCGACCTCGGTGACCTGCAGCAGGAGGTGCCGACCGAGGCTGCTGCCGCCATCCCGGATGACATCGATCTTCCGGCAGCGTTAGGCTGGCTGTATGTGGCAGAAGGCTCCAACCTGGGCGGTACCATCCTGTTCAAGCTGGCTGGAAAGCTGGGCCTGGGCGCCGATTTCGGCGCCAGCCACCTGGCGGCGCATCCGGATGGTGCAGCCCGCCATTGGCGTGAATTCACCGCTGCAATGGATACCATCAGCATGACCGAGGCACAGGAAGCGGTGGCCATCGAGGGCGCCAATGCCGCGTTCCGCACGGTGCGCGGCTACGTCGAGCAGGAATTCGCCTGATGCAGGCCGGCGCACCAGCAGACACCATGGAGGTCGCGGCGTGATCCGCTGGCTGTGGTTCTGCATGGGCTGGTTGATGGTGGCGCTGGGCGTGATCGGTGCCTTGCTGCCGGTGATGCCGACCACCATCTTCCTGATCCTGGCGGTGTGGTGTTTCTCCAAATCCTCGCCGCGCTTTGAAGCGTGGTTGTTGCAGCACCCGCGTTATGGCCGCCCGCTGCGGCTGTGGCGCGAGCAGGGCGCAGTGAGCCGCAAGGGCAAGTGTTTTGCTGCTGGCGGCATGGCACTGGGCTATGTGTTGTTTTTCATCGGTGCACATCCGAGCTGGAAGCTGGCTGTGCCTGTGGCGATATTCTTCCTGGCCAGCGCCGCCTACGTGCTGTCGCGGCCCAGCCCGCGCGAGCCGGCCGATGGTAGCGAGCAGCCGTGACCCAGTCCGTCACCGCCGCTGTGCACCTATCTGCGTCACCTCGACGCGGCATCTGTTCGTACCACGTTCAACGCACCAGCCAGATCGCCAGTGCGACTTTCTCCAACGACGATCCGGAACCTTCCCATGCACGCTGACATCTCCCCGCACGCTGCCGCGCAGGCGCTCACTCCTTGGGCCATGTACCAGTCCGCCGACTGGGTGGTGCAGGCGGTGATGATCTGCCTGGCGTTGGCATCGCTGGCTACCTGGACCGTGCTGATCGCCAAGATCCTGGAACTGGCACGTATCGGCCGTGAGTTGCAGCTGGCACGTGAGGTACTGGACGTGAGCGGCAGCCTGGATGCCACCGATGCGCAATCGGTACTGCTGCGGCCGGGCTTGGCGCGCAGCATGCTGGACGCTGCCCGCACCGAGCTGGCGCTGTCTGCGGATGCGCAGGGCCACGAAGGCACCAAGGAACGCCTAGGCTCGCGACTTGAGCGCATCGAACTGGGCAACAGCCGGCGCCTGCGCAGCGGCGTCGGCCTGCTGGCCAGCATCGGCGCGGTGGCACCGTTCGTCGGTCTGTTCGGCACCGTCTGGGGCATCATGAACAGCTTCGTCGGCATTGCCGCATCCAATACCACCAACCTGGCCGTGGTTGCGCCCGGCATCGCCGAAGCATTGTTGGCGACCGCGATGGGCCTGATCGCCGCGATTCCGGCGGTCGTGATCTACAACCATTTCAGCCGCCGGCTGCTGACGCTGCGCGCGCTTGGCGGCGATATCTCGGCCAGCGTGCAGCAGATCGTCTCGCGCGATATCGATTGCGGCCGCGCGCTGCCGCGCGCTGAGGCCTGACAATGGCAATCCGTACCTCCCGCGAGTCCGACGACGAAGCGCTGGACGAAGCGCACGAGATCAATGTCACGCCCTTCATCGACGTGATGCTGGTGCTGCTGATCATCTTCATGGTGGCCGCGCCATTGGCCACGGTGGATGTGCCGGTGGAATTGCCGGCCAGCAGCGCCAAACCGCAGCCGCGCGATGTGGAACCCTTGTTCCTTACCGTGCAGGCCGATCTGTCACTGCGTATCGGTGAAGACGTGGTCACCGGGCAGACGCTGGCTGCCGCACTGGAGGCGCGCACGCAAGGCGATCACTCGCAGCGCATCTTCCTGCGCGCCGACCGTTCGGTCAGCTACGGCGACCTGATGGAAGCCATGAACCTGCTGCGCCGCGCCGGCTACCTGAAAGTGGCACTGGTCGGGGTAGAGCAGTCGCCGTGACGGACGCTACTGCATCATCCGGCCTGCGTTGGGGTGGCAGTTTCGCACTGGCGCTGCTGTTGCACGCGGTGGTGATCGGCGCGGCGCTGTGGTGGAGCCTGCGTGCGCCGCCTTTGCTTGCCGACCAGCAACCCTTGGAAGCGGTAATGGTGGAGCTGGCCGAGGCGCCGGAGGCACCACCGGCAACACCAACCGAAATTCCACCGGGCCCACCGCAGCAGGAGCAGCAGCGCAGCGAGCCGGTACCAGCACCAAAGGTGGAGCGCGAGCCGCCGCCGCTGGAGCCCGACGTGGTGGATGCCTATGTGCCTCCGCAACCGAAAGACCCCGCACGTGTCTCCGATGCCAAAACGGTGGACCAGACCCTGGCACCGCCGGATATCAGCGCAAAACCCAGCGAGCGCTATGCCGCCAGGCAGACCACTTCGGGCCAACAGACACAGGCCACGGTCACCTGGCAAGGACAGCTGTTGGGGCATCTGGAAAAATACCGCCGCTATCCGCGACTGGCCGAGCGCCTGCGCCAACAAGGCGTGGCCTATGTGCGTTTCAGCGTGGACCGGCAGGGTAACGTCAGCAACGCGCGGATCGGCCGCGGCAGCGGCCATGACAGCCTGGACGAGGCCACGCTGGAGACAGTAGCGCGGGCAACGCCCGTGCCGGCACCACCGGCGGAGGTCGTCGGCAACCCGGTGGAAGTGATGGTGCCGGTGGAGTTCTTCATCAATCGCAGGTAGGCAGCAGCTTCCTGAGTACCCGAATGCGCAGGCTGTCCCCTCTCCCGCATGCGGGGGAGAGGGGCAGCTTGCGAACCATTGGTTCGCTGCCCATCGACCGACCTTGCGCCAGCGCAAGGGCCTGGGCGCGGAGCGAGGGTAGGGGTGAGGACGCTTTTAGCGGTTGTCCTGCAGCGCGCAGATATTCCCCTGGCGATGATTCAACTACCTGTGCAGGCGCGGCATCGCGGAAAAGTGCATCCACGCCCGCCCGCAGTTAGCCTGCGCAGATGGACTCCCTGATCGCAGCATCCGCACGCGCCTTGGCCACCGGTGATGTCCTCACCGCGCTGAAGCACGTTGCATTGCGTGACGACCCACCGGCACTGGCGCTACGCGGAATCGCCATGGCCCAGCTGGGCGACCTGGCGCGTGCACGCGAGCTGTTGCGACGCGCCCAGCGCGGCTTTGGCGCACACGAAGTCCTCGCACGCGCGCGCTGCGGTCTGGCCGAAGCCGAAGTGGCGCTGGCGCTACGCGAACTTGGCGGCAACTCCGAGCCGTTGTCGGCCATCGCGACCGTGCTAGAAGCGCAGGGTGATGCGATCAATGCATTGCAGGCCTGGTTGATCCTGGCGCGGAGAATGCTGCTGTTGGGCAAGCTGGATGATGCAGCGCATGCGCTGGCGAAGTTGGAGGGAAGGCAGCTGCCGCCAGCGCTGAGCGCCATGGCTGATCTGACCGCTGCGACCTTGGCACTGCGCAGGATGCAGATTGCGCAGGCACGGGGCCTGCTGGAACGCGCGCGGATGGCTGCGGCGCAAGCTGGTGTCGGCGCGTTGCAGGCAGAAGTGGACCAAGCTCGCATCAAGTTGGATCAGCCGGCTGCTCGTTGCCTTGGCGGAGGGGTGGATCGGTTGCTGCGTATCGATCAGGTGCAGCAGCTGTTGGATTCCGGTGCACTGATCGTTGATGGTTGCCAGCGCGGCATCAGGTTTGGAGCAAGCTGGCAATCGCTGGCAAGACGCCCGGTGCTGTTCGCGCTTGCCTGCGCGTTGGCCGAGGCTTGGCCGGGTGAGGTTGACCGTGACGTGCTGATCAGACGCGCATTCGGCATGCGCCATTACGATGAGACACTACGCGCCCGGTTGCGCGTGGAAATCAGTCGCCTGCGCGGGTTCATCGCAATGCAGGCGCACATTGAAGCGACAGCTGCCGGTTTCCGCCTGTCACCACGCTCTGCGAACTCGGTGAGGGTGCTGCTCCCGCCCATCGAAGGCGAACAAGGTGCACTGCTCGCGTTGCTTGCCGATGGCGCGGCCTGGTCGACTTCGGCACTGGGTTTGGCCTTGGGGCAGAGCCAGCGCAACGCGCAGCGGGCGCTGCTGGAGTTGGAGGCAGCAGGGCGTGTGTACGCGACTGGACGCGGGCGAGCGCAGCGTTGGCGCGCGGTGCCGCTGGGCGGATTCACGACGATCTTGTTACTCCCTGCTGCGCTGCCGATTGACTAGTGTCGCGTGCAGGCAGCCAATCGTGGACATGCCGGGAGACTGCAGTGATGAATACGGAAATCCTCAACTCCAAAGCCGCGACGGCCAAGGTCCGTCCCGCCGAGGTTGTGCGCGAATACGGCCCGTTTGCCGGCTCGGACACCATCAATGGCGTCAGTTTCGATGGGCGCAACGTATGGGCAGCCACCGGTGCCGCGCTGGTGGCCTTCGATCCGCGTGATGGCCAGACGGTGCGTAGTTTGGACTTGCCCTGTGACGCCGGTACCACCTTCGACGGTACCTATCTCTGGCAGATCGCCGAAGCACGTATCGACAAGATCGATCCCGAGAGCGGAGAAGTACTGGCTTCGATTCCTGCACCGGGTGGTGGAACGGATTCGGGCATGGCCTGGGCGGAAGGCAGCCTGTGGGTGGGGCAGTACCGGCAGCGGAAGATTTACCAGATAGATCCGGCCAACGGCAAGATCCTGCGCACGATTGAATCCGACCGTTTCGTCACCGGCGTGACCTGGGTGGATGGCGAGCTGTGGCATGCCACGGGCGAGGCGGGGCAGAGTGATATCCGCCGGCTGCAGGCCGATACAGGCGCGGTGCTGGAGCGCCTGCAGATGCCGGATGGGATCAGTGTCAGTGGATTGGAAGCGGATGGTGGCGAGTTGTTCTATTGCGGTGGTGGCAATGACGGCCGGGTGTATGCGGTGAAGCGGCCGTTCTGAGTGGAGTTGGGGTGTTTTACGTTTGGCTGATGTGATGTCAGCTTCGTGGCTGACGCCGCTCCTACAAGTGCTACGACGCTTCGTGCACTTACCGATCCTCCCGCTGCCGGATACAAGAGCCCCTCTCCCGCATGCGGGAGAGGGGTTGGGGTGAGGGCAGCTTTTCGCTGGTAGCTTCAACTACAGCAATGGCACCAACAGCAGCGCGACGATATTGATGATTTTAATGAGGGGGTTGATCGCCGGCCCCGCCGTGTCCTTGTACGGATCACCAACGGTATCGCCAGTCACCGCAGCCTTGTGCGCCTCACTGCCCTTGCCGCCGAAGTGACCATCTTCGATGTACTTCTTGGCGTTGTCCCATGCACCGCCACCGGTGGTCATCGAGATCGCCACGAACAGGCCGGTGACGATGGTGCCGATCAACAAACCGCCCAGCGCCTTTGGCCCGAGCAGCAGGCCAACCACCACCGGCACGGCAACCGGCAATAGCGAAGGCACGATCATTTCCTTGATCGCCGAACGCGTGAGCATGTCCACTGCCTTGTGGTACTGCGGCTTGGCGGTGCCCTGCATGATGCCGGGGATCTCGCGGAACTGACGGCGAACTTCTTCCACCACCGCACCAGCAGCACGGCCCACCGCTTCCATCGCCATTGCACCAAACAGATAGGGAATCAAGCCGCCGATCAACAGGCCGATGATCACCGTGTGGTCGGACAGGTCGAAGGCGAACGTTTCGCCCGGATGCGCCATCTGCAGGTTGTGCGTGTAGTCGGCGAACAGCACCAATGCCGCCAACGCCGCCGAACCAATCGCATAACCCTTGGTCACTGCCTTGGTGGTATTGCCAACCGCATCCAGCGGGTCGGTGATGTCGCGGATGTCCGAAGGCAGCTCGGCCATCTCGGCGATACCGCCGGCGTTGTCGGTGATCGGACCGTAGGCATCGAGCGCGACGATCATGCCGGCCATCGACAGCATCGCGGTTGCGGCGATGGCAATGCCGTACAGGCCGCCGAAGTGGAACGCCGACCAGATCGCCACGCAGACCGCAATCACCGGCAGTGCGGTGGATTTCATCGATACACCGAGGCCGGCGATGATGTTGGTGCCGTGGCCGGTGGTCGAAGCCTGCGCCACGTGCTGCACCGGCTTGTACTGGGTGCCGGTGTAGTACTCGGTGATCCAGACGATCAGGCCGGTCAGCACCAGTCCGATCAAGGCGCAGATGTACAGGTTGGTGGCGCCGTGGCTGGAGTCGGCCATCAGCTGGGTGGTCACCGGCCAGAAGGCGATGGCGGCCAGCACGCCGGAGACGATCACGCCCTTGTACAGCGCGCCCATGATCGAGCCGCCGGCTTTCACCTTGACGAAGAACGCGCCGATGATCGAGGCGATGATCGACACGCCGCCCAGCACCAGTGGGAACAGCACCGCGTTGCGGCCGACTTCGGCCATCATCATGCCGCCCAGCAACATGGTGGCGATCACCGTCACCGCATAGGTCTCGAACAGATCGGCGGCCATGCCTGCGCAGTCGCCGACGTTGTCACCGACGTTGTCGGCGATCACCGCCGGATTGCGCGGGTCGTCTTCGGGAATGCCGGCTTCGACCTTGCCGACCAGATCAGCGCCGACGTCCGCACCCTTGGTGAAGATGCCACCGCCAAGGCGCGCGAAGATCGAAATCAAGGAACTGCCGAATGCCAGACCTACCAGCGCATGCAGGTTGTCGGCCTGGCTCAGGCCCAAACGCTGCAGGATCAGGTAATACCCGGCCACGCCGAGCAGGCCCAGCCCGACCACCAGCATGCCGGTGATCGCACCGCCACGGAACGCCACATCCATCGCCGCGCTCATGCCGTTGCGCGCGGCCTCGGCAGTGCGCACGTTGGCGCGCACCGACACGTTCATGCCGATATAGCCGGCCGCGCCGGACAGCACTGCGCCGACCGCAAAACCGATCGCCGTGTACCAGCTGAGGAAGACACCGACCAGCACGAACAGCACCACGCCGACGATGGCGATGGTCAGGTATTGGCGGTTGAGGTAGGCCCGCGCGCCTTCCTGGATGGCTGAGGCGATTTCCTGCATGCGGGCATTGCCGGCAGGTTGGCGTAGGACCCATTGGGCCGAGATGATGCCGTAGACGATGGCGACAGCGGCGCAGACAAGCGAAAGCACAAGACCGTACTGTTCGAGCATGACCCCTCCAGCGTTGGTGGATGCCATCCAGCTGTGGATGAAGCGGGGACACGCCGGGTAGATCGAAGCACTGGAACAGACCCGGGCCGCGTGCGGCTGTGGTACGTGTCGCTGTGTTCAAACACTCTGAGGCGGCCTGAGTATGACTGTCAGCTGTCTCCGCCGCCAGCAGGCAGCGTTCTTGCCCAGCAGTTCAGCCGCACGCTGGCAACGTCAGCAGCTTGCCGATAGGGAACACCATGATGAAAGCCGCATTCCACTTGGTCCTGCTTGCCGCACTGCCACTGCCGCTGT
Organism: Stenotrophomonas sp. 610A2; assembly: GCF_030549615.1. Lineage (NCBI taxonomy): Bacteria > Pseudomonadati > Pseudomonadota > Gammaproteobacteria > Lysobacterales > Lysobacteraceae > Stenotrophomonas > Stenotrophomonas pigmentata. Next base: position 3,605,815 of record NZ_CP130832.1, on the reverse strand, counting down.
TCGCGGCCAACGCCAAGCCCGAGATCGAACGGCCTGCTGCCAGTCCGCAGGCCGATGCTGCGTTGCACACCGTGCGACAGATTCCGGAAGCCTGCACCCGTATTGAAGGTCGTTTCACCGGCGATGCCGCGGCGCCGTATGACATGCAGTTGGTGCGGACCAGTGCGCAATGCCAGCCGCGTGCAGTGTTCCTGGATGCGAGCAAGGTCAACCCCAGCGAGGCGGCTGGCTGGAAGCTCAATGAAGTAGCGCGTATTCCTTCGGCATCCTGCAGCACGCAACAGGCCGTGATCGAAGTGTGGCGCAAGCCCGCCGGGCAGCAGGTGGCATTGGACGGGCAGGGCCAGAACCGCGTGTACCTGGAAGATGCCAAGACGCAGGCAGCGGCCGGGCGCTTGGCCGCGTTGCCGGCGTATTCGGCCAAGCTCGAAATGCAGGGATCGGCCTGCCGATGACTGCGGTGATGCCGCTAGCTCAGCGCTGTTGTGCCGATTGGGTGTTGCGGTCGTGTTGCGCCAGTTCCTGGCCAACCCGGTAGCCTGCCGCGGCCAACCCGCAGACGATGAGAAAGCCGAGCATCCCGATCAGTATCTTGCGGAACATGGCGCACCGCCGGTTTGAAGACCTTGGGCGAAGAATGCGCCGCCCACCGCGGCGGCACACCTGTCTGAAGTAATGCGTGATCAGGCTTCACCTGTAGCGCCGAGCCATGCTCGGCTGAGGCGGTACCGGTAAAGCATCACCAGCAGAGCCGAGCCGTGCTCGGCTGGGCTTCACTGGTAACGCCTCAGCCGAGCATGGCTCGGCACTACATTGCCTGCTCAACCTTCCCAGCTGGGCAGCTTTTTTGCTATTGCCACGTTCTTCAACGTCACGTACTTGGGCAGGCCATCGCGGCCATACGGCAACGGCGCTTCGCCGCGGATCAGCGGCTGCAGGTAGCGGCGCGCCTTCTCGGTGATGCCGAAGCCATCCTTGCGGATGAAGCCGGCCGGCATCTTCTTTTCGTGGTTGGCGACCTTGGACAGCGGTGCAGCCTCGATCTTCCAGCGATACGGCACATCCGAGCTGCGCACGATCACCGGCATCACCGAGTTGTGTCCCTTCAGGGCGAACTGCACCGCCGCCTTGCCCACTGCCTGCGCCTGTTCCCAATCGGTCCTGGAGGCGATATGGCGGGCCGAGCGCTGCAGGTAGTCGGGCAGGGTCCAGTGCACCTTGTAGCCGAGCTCAGCCTTGACCTTGCCGGCCAGGTACGAAGCCACGCCGCCGAGCTGGGTGTGGCCGAATGAATCCTTGACCCCTCCGGCATCGGCGACGAACTGGCCGTCAGCGGTATGGATGCCTTCGCTGGCGACCACCACGCAGAAGCCGACCTTCTCAACGACCTGCTTGACCTTGGCCAGGAACACCGCCTCGTCATAGGCGCGCTCCGGCAGCAGGATGATCTGCGGCGCATCGTCTGGGTTTTCGCCAGCCAGGCCAGCCGCTGCGGCCAGCCAACCGGCATGGCGGCCCATCGCCTCGTAGATGAAGACGCGGGTCGAGGTCTCAGCCATCGCCGCAACATCCAGCGCCGCCTCGCGCACCGAGATCGCGGTGTACTTGGCCGCCGAGCCAAAGCCCGGGCAGGTGTCAGTGACCGCCAGGTCGTTGTCGATGGTCTTGGGCACGCCGACGCAGGTCAGCGGGTAGCCGTATTCCTTGGCCAGCTGCGAGACTTTCAGCGCCGTGTCGGCCGAGTCATTGCCGCCGTTGTAGAGGAACCAGCGCACGTCATGCGCCTTGAAAACCTCCAGCAGGCGCTCGTACTTGGCGCGGTCCGCATCCAGCGACTTGAGCTTGTAGCGGCAGGAGCCGAACGCGCCGCCCGGGGTGTGGGCCAGCGCGGCGATGTTGGCAGCCGACTCCTTCGAGGTGTCGATCAGCTCCTCGCGCAATGCGCCGAGGATGCCGTTGCGCGCCGCCAACACCTTGATTTTCCTGGCTCTTGCCTCGGCGATGACGGCCGAGGCGGTGGCGTTGATGACGGCGGTGACGCCGCCGGACTGGGCATACAGCAAGGTGCCTTTGGACATGGGCAATACTCTCCAGAGCGGGAGGACATTCCGGGACATTGGCCGGATGCGGTAAGCTGCACATATTGCGGTGCAGCGTGAATCGGCCCATGAGTCTAACGCCGCTGTCCGTCCCGTTTCCTCAAAACATATGGGAGTCAGGAATGCGATTGGTTCTGTTGGGACCGCCCGGTTCGGGCAAGGGCACACAGGCGACGAGCCTGAAGGAACAACTGCAGGTTCCGCACATTTCCACCGGTGACCTGCTGCGCGCCGAAGTGGCTGCCGGCACCGAGCTGGGCAAGCAGGCCAAGGCGGTGATGGATGCCGGCAACCTGGTGTCCGACGACATCCTGCTGGGCATGCTGGAATCGCGCCTGTCGCAGGCCGATACCGCCAAGGGCTTCATCCTCGACGGCTACCCGCGCAACGTTGCCCAGGCCAATGCGCTGGGCGAACTGCTGGCCAAGCTGAACCAGCCGCTGGACGCCATCGTGCAGCTGGATGTGCCGACCGAGCTGCTGGTCGAGCGCATCGCTGGCCGCGCCCAGGAACAGGGCCGTGCCGATGACAATCCGGAATCGGTGCGTCAGCGTCTGCAGGTCTACAACGATTCCACCGCGCCGGTGATCGACTTCTACGCCGCCAAGGGCACCTTGGCCCGCGTCGATGGCGTGGGCGCGCTGGACGAAGTGCTGGCCCGCATCCTGGCGGCGATCAAGCGCTGACCAGGCAGGGCTGCGGCGGATCCCGCTGCAGCCCCGAGCGACGCAAACTGAAACGCCCGGGTCCAAGTGCTGGATCCGGGCGTTTCATTTGTAGAAAAGCCAGCTAAGGGCGTGCTCAAGGCCCCATCAGCATGAGCTCCCTGGGGATGGCCTCTTGGGGAGTAGGACCTGAGGGATACTGAGGCTGGCGTCACGTATTTTGTTTGTGAATGTGCTGTGATGGTATCGGGGAATCCCCTACATGCTCTAAGGGTACGCCTACATGAACTCGGGCATACCCCTTATCCGTGTGCATCGGCGACAATCGTTCGATGACCAAGATCCATATTCTCGGCATTGCCGGTACTTTCATGGGCGGCGTTGCCGCTTTGGCCCGCGAGCTCGGCCATCAGGTCGAAGGCAGCGATCAGGCGGTCTATCCGCCCATGTCCACCCAGCTGGAAACGCTGGGGATCAGCCTGTCGCAGGGCTATCTGGCGGACAACATCAGTGCTGATTGCGATGAAGTCGTGATCGGCAATGCGCTGTCGCGTGGCAATCCAGCGGTGGAAGCCGTATTGGACAGCGGCCGCCGCTATATCTCTGGGGCGCAATGGCTTTCCGAGCAGGTGCTGCCGGGGCGCGACACGCTGGCGGTGGCCGGGACGCATGGCAAGACCACCACCACCACCATTCTTTCCTACCTGTTGCAGGCCGCCGGGCGTGAGCCGGGCTTCCTGATTGGTGGCGTGGCGGAGGATTTCGGGGTGTCGGCGCGGTTGGGGCGATCGATTGCTGGCGACGTACCCCCATCCGCCCCTGCGGGGCACCTTCCCCCGGCGGGGGAAGGGAGCAAGGTGTCGGATCGACCACTTTTTGTTGTTGAAGCTGACGAATACGACACCGCGTTCTTCGACAAGCGCAGCAAGTTCGTCCATTACCGCCCGCTGGTCGCCATCCTCAATAATCTGGAATTCGATCACGCCGACATCTTCCCGGACGTGGCTGCGATCCAGCGCCAGTTCCATCATCTGGTACGTACCGTGCCCGGTCGCGGTCGCCTGATCGTCAACGGCGAGGACAAGTACCTGGCCGAAGTGCTGGCGATGGGCTGCTGGACGCCGGTGGAGCGCTTTGGCTTCGATCCGTCGCTGGAATGGAGCGCACGCCTGATCAACCAGGATGGCAGTGCGTTCGCCGTGCTGCATCGGGGCACGGAAGTGGCGACCGTGGAATGGTCGCTGCTGGGCCGGCACAACGTGCTCAATGGGCTCGCGGCATTGGCTGCAGCGCATGCGGTGGGCGTCGACGTTGCCAGCGTCGCGCCGGCCTTGGCTGGCTTCCATAGCGTCAAGCGGCGCATGGAAGTCATCGGACAGGCGCAGGGCATCACCATATACGACGACTTCGCCCATCATCCGACTGCCATCCACACCACGCTGGAAGGCCTGCGGGCCAAGGTTGGCGATGCGCGCATCGTGGTGGCGATGGAGCCGCGCAGCAATTCAATGCGACTGGGCGCGCATTCGGACGCATTGGCGCCGTCGTTGGCTATCGCCGATGCGGTGGTATTCCTGGCCCGGCCCGAGCTGCCGTGGGACGCGGCCAAGGTGATCGACGCGGTGCGTGGCGATGCACAGGCCGTGGCGGATACGGATGCCTTGTTGTCCACGCTCGGTGATGCCGTAGCAGCAGGTGACCACGTGGTGTTCATGTCCAATGGCGGTTTTGATGGCGCGCCGCGCCGGTTCCTGGCGCAGCTGCAGAACGCGTAGAACGGACTGCAGCGTCACCTGTAGTGCCGAGCCATGCTCGGCTGGGGTTTTCCCGGTAAGGCCTCTGCCGAGCATGGCTCGGCACTACAGGTTTGGGTTTTGCGGTGAGGCCTCTGCCGAGCATGGCTCGGCGCTACAGTTTGGGTTTTGCGGTAAGGCCTCTGCCGAGCATGGCTCGGCACTACAGTTTGGGTTTTGCGGTAAGGCCTCTTGCCGAGCATGGCTCGGCACTACAGGTGACGCTTAGCGGGGCTTGGGTGGGTGGTAGCCCATCAAGGCCGAGATCTGCGCCGCGGCGCTCAACATGGCCTGTACGTGCGCCGGATCCGGTGTGCTCGGCAGGTAGTGGATGGAGCCGACGATGGCCAGGGTGCCGAACAATTCACCGTTGCCTTGCAGCAGTGGCGCGGCCAAGGCATTGATGCCGATGTAGAGCTCTTCCGGTGCATCGGCCCAGCCGCGCTTGCGCACCAGCTCGATCTCCGCCGCCAGTCGATCCGGGTCGACGATGGTGCGCGGCGTGCTGTTGCTCAGTGGCTGGGTCAGGTAGGCGCGGCGCAGCTTGTCCGGGCCGTAGGCGAGGGCGATCTTGCCCTGCGCCACGCTGTTGTGTTGGAAGCGTGTGCCGGGGCGCAGGCTGATCTCCACCGGCGCGGTGCCGCGCAGCAGGTCCAGCACCACCACCTCGTTGTCGGAGAACGTGGAGATCACCACGGTCTGGCCAACTTCGTCGCGCAGCTGTTCCAGCACCGGCTTGGCCAGTCCCATCACATCGAAACGGCTGCTGCAGGCACGGCCCAGCAGGAACATCTGCCAACCCACCCGATATTGGTTGTTGTCCGGGTCCTGGTCGACGTAGCCATGCTCGCGCAGCACGCTGAGGTGGCGGTGCACGCGTGCTTTCGGCATGCCCAGCAACTGCGCAAGGCGGGTTACGCCGAGCCCGGTCGGCGCCGCGGCCAGCGCTTCGATCACCTTCAGCGAGACGATGGCGGTTGGCAGGCCCTGTTCGGCGCTTTCTTCCTGTGGCTCGACGGTGCCGCTGGCGGCACCCAATTCCTTTTTGTCACTCGCGTCGTGGCTGGGCATCGGCTACCTGCAGTGTGTTACATGGACGAACGCGGCCTGTTGACCGCGTTTTCCGCCGATTATGGCAGGTCGATGTATCGCTCTGCGAAAACCTTGTACTGCTGGGTCTTCTGTGCGGCCGCATCTTCCGGGCGCACATAGCGGATCGAGCTGCGTCCCTTGAGCTGGCGGGGCAGCAGGAAGCAGCGGATGAAACGGGTTTCCTCAGCCTCGGTGGTGGGGGCCAGTACCGGTGCATGGCCGAGCTCGAACCAGGCGCTGCCGGCCGGGTAATCGTGGCTGTCACCGAGCGTTTCGATGCTGATCTGGCCGTAGTCGCAGATCCGGATGCCTGGCCCTTGATGGACATGGGTCAGCGCCACGCCGCCCTTGGGGAAATCGACGCGGTCGCAGCGCATCAGCCACTCGAAGCGATCATCCAGGCTGATTGGCGCCTCAAGCTTGAGCTCGCTGCGGGTGGCTGGGGCCGAGGGCAGGGCGCCGGCAGGGTGGTTGCGATCAGTCAGTTCCCAGCGCCACAGCACCGTGTCCTGATTGCCGTTGAGCAGGGTGACCTGTTGCTGGCACACACGCGCCTGCGCCGGGTCCAACGCCTGGCTGTCCTGCGCGGACTCAACACTCAGGCCGCCGCTGCGGATGTAGAGGGCGCGCGGCCCGCTGGGCAGGTAAACAGGAGGGCAGCCGGCTGGCAGATGGTCTTCGTGCAGGCGGAGGATCAGTTCAGACATCGGAATCTCGCGTTTGTAACGACGTTCGTATCGTATATCGATACAAAATTAAATTCCATGTTCCATTTTTGGAAAAAGTGGGATATTTTGTGCTCTGAGTATCGATCACCGATACTTTCGTATCAGCCACGATTCCGGAGGGGAAGCCAATGGCGCAGCGTGATTCATCGATCCAGGCAGTAACAGGCGGCGCAGGCGGCCGCTGGTGGCAAGGGGCCAGCAAGCAGCAGTGGGGCACGTTCCGTTCGGCCTACCTGGGCTGGATGCTGGACGTGATGGATTTGATGCTGTTCGCGATGGTGCTCAAGCACGTCAGCGCGGACCTGGGCTTCGACAAGTCGCAGGCAGGCATGGTGATGTCGGCCACGTTGATGGCCACCGCATTCGGCGGACTGGTGTTCGGCTACCTTGCCGATCGCATGGGTCGGGCGAAGTCGATGATGCTCAGCATCATCTGCTACTCAATCGGTACTGCGCTGTGCGGCCTGTCCGATACGCTGGGCCAGCTGATGCTGTTCCGCGTGATCGTCGGCCTGGGTGTCGGCGGTGAGTGGTCCGCGGGTTCGGCACTGGTCAGCGAGAGCTGGCCGGCACAGCACCGCGGCAAGATCCTGGCCTGGATCCAGAGCGCGTTCGCATCCGGTTATGCCGCTGCCGCGATCATCGCCGCGCTGGTGGTGCCGACGCTGGGCTGGCGCTGGGTGTTCGCGGTTGGCCTGTTGCCGGCACTGCTTGCCTTCTACGTGCGCCGCCACGTCAAGGAGCCGGAGATCTGGGTCAACCAGAAGGAGCGCCTCAGCTTCGCCCAGACCATGCGCAATCTGTTTGGTACCCATGCGCGTAGCACCACGGTCGGGCTGGCCTTCGTCACCGCCGCGATGTGTGGCTATTGGGGATTGTTCACCTGGATCCCGACCTACCTCGCCACACCGGTCGCTGACGGCGGCCCGGGCCTGGACATGGTCAAGTCGACCATCTGGATCGTGGTGATGCAGATCGGTGCGGCGCTGGGCTTCGTCACCTTCGGTTACATCGCCGACGCGATCGGCCGCAAGAAGGCCTTCATGCTGTTTTTCGTTGCCTCGGCGCTGACCGTGCCGGTGTTCGTGATGATCAAGTCGCCGATGGCACTGATGGCGTTCGGCATCGTCGTGGCGTACTTCGGCACCGGCTTCTACAGCGGCTTCGCACCGACCTTCGCTGAAATGTTCCCGACCACCGTGCGCGCCACCGCGCAGGGTTTCGTCTACAACGGCGGCCGCGCCATCGCCGCCATCGCGCCGGCCTTGATCGGCTTCCTGGCCAACAGCTACGGCGTTGCCAGTGGCTTGATGGCGACCGCCGGGTTCTTCGCGCTGGCTGCAGTGATCGTGCTGCTGTTCCTGCCCGAGACCAAGGGCGTCGAGCTGACCTGACCGAACTAGCAGGAGTAAAGAAATGCCGATCATCCAAGTGACCCTGGTGCAGGGCCGCGACGAGCAGAAAGTACAGCGCTTCATCCGCGAACTGGCGAAGGTGGCGCATGTGGAACTGGATGCGCCGATGAGCGCGATCCGGGTGATGGTCACCGAGGTTCCGCCGCAACGTTTCGCGGTGGGCGATGTGCTCAAGAGCGATCCGGTTGAAGGGGGCAAGGCATGACGGCCTTGGTATTGGATGCAGCTGCAATCGCCCTGCATGGCGCCGAACTGCATTCCGCGCTGCGCACTGGCGAGGCGGTTGATCCACTGAGCGAGCGGATCAGTGGGCTTACCCTGGCCGATGCCTATGCGATCTCCAATGATCTGCTGGCGCGTCGCCTGGCCGATGGCGAGCGAGTGGTCGGCAAGAAGATCGGTGCTACGTCGGCAGCCGTGCAGCGCATGTTGAAAGTGGATCAGCCCGACTTCGGTTTCCTCACCGACCGCATGCAGGTTGCCAACGGCGGCACGCTGCCGGTGGCCGGGATGATCGCGCCGCGTGCCGAAGGTGAAATCGCCTTCCACCTCAAGCGCGACCTGGTTGGCCCCGGCATCACCCACCACGATGTACTCGCTGCGACCGAAGCGCTGTCGGTGTGCTTCGAGATCGTTGATTCGCGCATCCGCGACTGGCGTATCGGCATCACCGACACCGTTGCCGACAATGCCTCCGCCGCCGCCTATGTGCTGGGCGAGCTGCGCGTGCCACCGAGGAACCTGGACCTGGGCACGCTGGGCATGGTGGTCGAGAAGAACGGCGAACTGGTGGCTACTGGCGCCGGTGCCGCTGCGCTGGGATCGCCGGTCAACTGCGTGGCATGGCTGGCCAACACGCTTGGTCGCCTTGGTACGCCGTTGAAGGCCGGCGAAGTAATCCTGTCCGGCGCCTTGGTGCCGCTGATCCCGGTGGCCGCCGGTGACCACATGCGTGTCCGCGTTGGCGCGCTCGGCAGTGCCGACGTGCATTTCGCGTGATGCCTGCTTCCTCCCCCACATTGAATGACAGGAGTGCTGCATGACCCTGAAAGCTGCCATCGTCGGCCCCGGCAACATCGGTACCGACCTGATGATCAAGATCCTGCGCCACGGCAAGCACGTGCAGATGGCCGCACTTGTCGGCATCGACCCGGCCTCCGATGGCCTGGCCCGCGCTGCGCGCATGGGCGTGCCGACCATCGCCAGTGGCGTGGCCGGACTGATTGAATCGGAGTTGTTTGCCGATATCGACATTGTCTTCGATGCGACATCAGCCTCGGCGCACATCGCCAATGACGCCCTGCTGCGCAAGGCCAAGCCGGACATCCGCGTGGTCGACCTGACGCCAGCAGCGATCGGCCCGTACTGCCTGCCGACCGTCAACCTGGACGACAACATCGACGCCGCCAACGTCAACATGGTGACCTGCGGCGGCCAGGCCACCATTCCGATGGTTGCCGCGGTGGCCTCGGTGGCCAAGGTCAAGTACGCCGAGATCGTCGCCAGCATTTCCAGCAAGAGTGCCGGCCCCGGCACCCGCGCCAACATCGATGAGTTCACCGAGACCACCTCGCGGGCAATCGAGAGCGCTGGTGGCGCGGCGGTGGGCAAGGCCATCATCGTGCTCAATCCGGCCGAGCCGCCGTTGCTGATGCGCGACACCGTCTACGTGCTCAGCGAGCCGGCCGACGCCGCGGCCATCGAGGCAGCGGTCAACGATATGGCTGCGCGTGTGGCCGCCTACGTCCCTGGCTACCGACTGAAGCAGCAGGTGCAGTTCGAGGTGCTGGACGAGCCGGTCAATGTGCCCGGCGTCGGTCTCACCACTGGCCTCAAGACCACGATCTTCCTGGAAGTGGAAGGTGCCGCGCACTACCTGCCGGCCTACGCCGGCAACCTGGACATCATGACGTCGGCCGCGCTGGCCACCGGTGAGCGCATGGCCGCCTCGGTGCTGGCCGCGCGCGCTGCAGCCTGAGGAAGAACGCATGACTGACAACAAGCTCTACATTTCCGATGTCACCCTGCGTGACGGTTCGCACGCGGTGCGCCACCGCTACAGCGTGGCGCAGGTGCGGGCGATTGCCACCGCGCTGGACAAGGCAAGGGTGGACTCGATCGAGGTCGCGCATGGCGATGGCCTGCAGGGTTCATCGTTCAACTATGGCTTCGGCGCGCACAGCGACGTCGAGTGGATCGAGGCCGCTGCCGAATCGGTTTCGCATGCCAGGATCGCCACGCTGCTGCTGCCCGGCATCGGCACCGTGCACGACCTGAAGAATGCGCATGCCGCCGGTGCGCGCATCGTGCGCGTGGCCACCCACTGCACCGAAGCCGACATCTCGCGCCAGCACATCGAAGCGGCCAATGCGCTGGGCATGGACACGGTTGGCTTCCTGATGATGAGCCACATGACCACGCCTGCGGCGTTGGCCGTGGAAGCGAAGAAGATGGAAAGCTACGGCGCGTCCTGCGTCTACGTGGTGGATTCCGGCGGCGCTCTCAACATGAACGACGTGCGCGAGCGGGTCAGCGCGCTGCGCGAGTCGCTGCAGGCTGATACGCAGATCGGCATCCATGCCCACCACAACCTGTCGCTGGGCGTGGCCAACTCCATCGCCGCGGTCGAAGCCGGCGCGATCCGCATCGATGCCAGCCTTGCCGGCATGGGTGCGGGTGCAGGCAACGCGCCGCTGGAAGTGTTCATCGCCGCCGCCGAGCGCATGGGCTGGAACCATGGCTGTGATCTTTACACCTTGATGGATGCCGCCGATGACATCGTGCGTCCGCTGCAGGACCGCCCGGTACGCGTGGACCGCGAGACCCTGGCATTGGGTTATGCAGGCGTGTATTCCAGTTTCCTTCGCCACGCCGAGGCAGCGTCGCAGCGTTTCGGCATCAATACCGTCGACATCCTCGTCGAACTCGGCAAGCGCCGCATGGTCGGTGGCCAGGAAGACATGATCGTGGACGTCGCACTGGATGTGCTGCGTGCCCGCGACGCCACTACGCAGGAGAAAACCGCATGACCTTGGACCGTTCCATCATCGAAGGCTGCGCCCTGCAGCTGCTGGCCGCCGAGCAGGAAGTGCGGGAGGTGGTGAAGATCACCGACGCGCACCCGCAGATCGGCGTGGATGAGGCCTACGACATCCAGGAGTGCCTGCGCAGCATCAAGCAGTCCGCAGGTGTCCGCATCGTCGGCATGAAGATGGGCCTGACCTCTCGCCCGAAGATGCAGCAGATGGGCGTCGACACACCGATCTATGGCTTCCTGGGTGACGACAACGCCGTCGACGATGGCGCCGTGGTGGATACCGCCCGGCTGATCCATCCGAAGGTGGAGGCGGAGATCGCCTTCGTGATGCGCGAGCAGCTTGCCGGGCCCGGTTGCGATATTGCCCAGGTGTTGGCGGCAACCGATTACGTGGTGCCGGCGATCGAGTTGATCGATTCGCGCTACGAGAACTTCCACTTCGACCTGCCAAGTGTCATCGCCGACAACACCTCGGCGGCACGCTATGTGTTGGGTTCGCGCCCAACCGCGGTGGAAGGGCTGGATCTGGAAACGCTTGGCGTGGTGATGGAGAAGAACGGTCAGGTGGTTGAGGTAGGTGCCGGTGCGGCTGTACTCGGCAACCCGGCCGAAGCGGTGGCGATGCTGGTCAACATGCTGGCGCAGCGCGGGCAGGTATTGCCGGCCGGCAGCGTGGTGCTGTCCGGTGCGATCACCGCGGCGGTGGCCGTCGCGGCCGGTGACAACGTGCTTGTGCGTGCGGATGGCCTTGGTACCACCTCGATGCGGTTTGTTTGATGGGGTGAGGGTAACTGCAGCCTGAGTTATCCAGATTCTCTCAGATCGTCATTCCCGCTTAGGCGGGAATGACGATCTGAAGGTGGATTTGGGAAATCGGGAGCAGCGATTTCCCACATAAGAAAACGGCGTCATTTCGACTGGCCTTTCCGAGAAAGGCCGGAACGGTGTTCTGTTGCCCTGGGAGGGGAAAACAATGATCAGCAACAAGAAGCTGGCGGCCCTGGCCGTCACCACGGCCTTGGCGGCGACGCCGCTGAGTGCGCTCGCACAGACAACGGATGCCAAAGCGATGGAAGCGCGGATGGCGCAGTTGGAGCAGGAGATGCAACAGATGCGCGCGATGCTGCAGCAGTACCAGCAGCGCGAGGCGGCCAACGCCGGTGCAGCGCCTGTGGCCAGCGCCAGCGCACTGGACGCAACCCGCGTGGTTGCCGCTGCACCGGCTGCACCGTCGACGACCCTGCCAAATGCAATGCCGGGCACGAAGTTCTCCTTCGGTGGCTTCATCAAGCTCGATTCGATGTATACCCGGACCAGCGATGGTGAGATTGCCGACGGCTCGGCCGGGCGTCTGTTCTATTTCCCGGGCGCCACGCCGGTTGCAGCCGATGGCAATGGCCGCAGCGCCAGCTATACCGATGTGCACGCGCAGTTCTCGCGCTTCTGGTTCGGTGCTGACACCACCACCGACAATGGTGACAAGCTCAAGGCCTATATCGAGGCCGACATGTACGGCGGTGGCAGCAATGCGTTCGCTGGCAACGAGGTCATCACCAATACCTATGCACTGACCCTGCGCCAGGCCTATGTAAGCTGGAACAACTGGTTGGCTGGCCAGACCTGGTCCAACTTCCAGGATGTTGCCGCGCTGCCGGATACCGTCGATTTCACCGGGCCGTCCGAAGGCACCATTTTCTCGCGGCAGGCGCAGCTGCGTTACACCCGCGGCGCCTGGTCGTTCTCGGCGGAAAATCCGCAGACCACGATCACCCCGTTTGGCGGCCGTGGTGCACGCTTCAACAGCGGCGCCGATACGATCCCCGACCTGACCGCGCGCTGGAACACGCGCGGCGACTGGGGTCATTTCACCGCCGCGGCGATGCTGCGCAACTTCCGTTATGGCGGGCAGACCGAAACCGGTGCGGCACTGAGCGTTTCCGGCCGCTTCAACATGGGTGCCAACGATGACCTGCGCTACATGGTCAGCGGTGGCAGCGGCGTGGGCCGCTATCTCGGCTTCGCGCTGGGCAGCGACACGGTGCTCGACGAGGAGGGGCGTCTGCATGCGATGGATGGCTACGGCGGCTTCGCGGCGTGGCGCCATGCGTTCTCGCCCAAGCTGCGCGGCAACCTGGTGTACTCGGTGGCGGTGCTGGACAACGATGCTGCATTGACGGGCTACGAAGTCACAGAGAAGGCGCAGTCGGTGCGTGCCAACCTGATCTACTCGCCATTCCCCAAGCTGGATCTTGGCGTCGAGTTGAGCCATGCGACGCGGCGCATCGAGAACGGTCAGGAGGGTGACATGAATCGCCTGCACACGCATGTGAAATACAACTTCTGACCGGATTGGCGGTGGTTCGCAGCCACTGCAGGAATCCGCACGGGCGGGCTGGGGTAACATCGTCCCTGGTCCGCCCGTGTTGTTTTGTCATGAATACATCGCCAAGCCTGCCATTGTTTCCGTTGCATGCGGCGCTGCTGCCGGGTGCGATGTTGAACCTGCGCGTGTTCGAGCCGCGCTATCTGGACCTGGTCCGCGAATGCGGGCGCACCGGCGGTAGTTTCGGTGTCTGCCTGATCCTGCATGGTGAGGAGGTCGGCGCACCGGCAACGCCTGCTGCCTGGGGTGTCGAGGCCACGGTTGAGGATTTCGATGTCGGTCCCGATGGCGTATTGGTTCTGCGCCTGCGCGGTGCACGGCGTTTCCACGTAACGGCAAGCCATGTACGTGACAACGGCTTGGTGACGGCGGACGTGCAGTGGTGCGAGCGCGACAGTGATGACGAGCTGCAGCCGGAACACGGCCTGCTCGGGACCTTGCTGGAGCACATCATCGAGCAGATAGGTGGCGAGTACGCCGCGGCTGGCCCGGCACAGCTGGATCACGCGTCATGGGTGGGCTGGCGCCTGGCGGAACTGTTGCCGCTGAGTGAAACCCAACGTTTGCAGCTGCTGCAGGAAAACGACCCGCGGCGGCGCCTGGACCGATTGTTGGAATGGATCCCGGAGATGGATGTGCCGATCGAGGAAGATCTGTAATCCAGTAGCCGGATCTTGGTAGTGCCGAGCCATGCTCGGCAGAGGCCTTCCCGGTAATGCCCTTGCCGAGCATGGCTCGGCACTACGCGGCCAATGCCTTTGCCGAGCCATGCTCGGCACTACGCTCCCTCCCTTTGGCGTAGCCAAGGGGAGGGCTGGGGAGGGGTAAGCTCTTACGCCCTCAAAGCTTCGGCTCAGCGCGGATCATCAACAGCGGCAAGCCCGTCTCCGGCTGCACCTGCTGCTGCGTCTGAACCCCATCAAGCGACTGCTTGAGTGCGTCCAGCGCAGGATCAACACCACGCAACGGCCGCCACATGCCGAACAGCTTCAAATGCCGCTGGTAGCGTAGCGTCTGCGCGCTGCCCAACCACACCGGTGTCTGCTCCGGCTGCAGGCGTGCCGAGGATGGCCACAGGCGCAGTGCATAGACTTCATCCGGGCGTTCGCCGGGATGCAGCATCAACAGTGCTTCGACATTTGTGTCCAGCGTGGCCGGCAGCACTGGCACCTGCTGCGGCGTGGCCTTCATGTCCAGCATCATCAGTGCCTGCTGCCAACCGGCCTGCGGTTGCAGGGTCCAGCCGTTGCCCTCCAGCTGCTGCTGCAGGGCCGGCAAGGGACCGGCGACCTGTACGTCCAGCGGCCAGCGCTGGTCGTCATCGAAATCATTGCGGCGCGCCGGCAGCTCGCTCCAGCCTTGTTGCCACCAGTGCGAGGCATCCATCAGCGTAGTCGCGGCGGCCGCTGGCTCGAACTTGGCCAGCTTGGCCGGTACGTTACGCGGCGCATACCAGAGCCCGGCGATCAGGAACACGCCGTAGAACAGCCAGGCGACCGGCTTGACCCAGAACGAACGGTTGAAGCGACGGCGGTAGGCAATGCCCAGCACCAGCAGCCAGAACACGCCGAACAACATGCCGCCGACCACATCACTGACCCAGTGCGCACCCAGGTAGATGCGGGCAAAGCCAATCACGGTGACTACCGCGCCGGACAGCAGGTACGGCCAGACGCGGGTGCGCCCCGGCAGTTCGCGGCCGATCAGCACCGCAAAGAAGCCAAAGGTGATGGTGGCCATGGTGACCGCCACCGACGGGAAGCCAAAGCCGCTGCTGGCGGCTGGCGGCCGCACCACATCGACGGTGGCACCCAGCAGCTTGGTCAGGGCCAGGCCGAACGCCAGCGCCGCCAACCAGTGGAACACCGCCATCCAGCGCCGACGCCAGGCCAGGTAACCCATGCCCGCAGCGATCGCCGGCAGCAGCACCTGCCAATCGCCCAGCGAGGCGAGGGCGGCCATCGGGTAGTCGGCCAGCGGGTTACGCAGGGCCAGCATCAAGCGGTGCACGGCCAGGTCCAGTGCCAGCGGCTCGCCATGGCCAACCACCACCATCAGCAGCGCGAACCAGCCCCAGCCCAGCACCAGCAGCATCAGCGCCAGCATCGCCAAGGGCACCGATTCACGGCGTTTGGGGTCGAACAGGTCGCTCAACGAGTGGCCGATGAAGTGCGGGTGGCGGTGCGACCATGCCAGCAGGCGGGCCAGCCAGCCGTCCATGCGTGCCGCCGACCAGCGGTAGCTGTACAGCACGATGGCCCAGACCAGGCCCAGCATCGCGCCGAGCAGCGCCACCACCAGGAACAGGCGTCCGGCCACCGCGGCGACGGCGTCATAGGCCTGGCCCAGCGCCCAGCCGGGCAGCAGGAACAGCACTGCCCAGGACAGGCAGGCCAGGCCGCTGGCCTTGAGGTAGCTGGCAAAGCGCATGTTGGCCATGCCGGCGATGGCCGGAACAAACGGCCGGATCGCACCAACGTAGCGGGCGATCAGGATGCTCTTGAAGGCATTGCGGCGGAACATCACTTCGCCACGGTCCAGCAGCTGCGGGTAGCGGCTGAACGGCCATACGCCACGCAGGCGGTCGCCCCAGCGGCGGCCCACCCAATAGCTCAAACCGTCGCCGGCGAAGGCGCCCAAGGTGGCACATATCACCGCGTAAGGGCCGGACAGCTCGCCCATGCCTATCAGTACACCCACTGCGATCATCAGCGGCAGGGCGGGCACGATGGCGCCGAGAATGATCACCGCATCGCAGAAGGCGATGGCGAAGATCGCCAGGCCAGCAAGGACAGGATGGGCGGCGATCCACGCGAGCGTGGCGTCGATCCAGGAAGAATTCATCAGCGGATTATAAAGGGAAGCCCGAGTCAGACCGATGGCAACGGCAGAGGTTCAGTGGATTGCGGCGGTTTTGTTCACTTGCGATGCCGGTCAATGAATAGCGTGCTGGCGTCTAGAATGTCGTGATGACTGAATCTTCACCCGCTACTGCCGTCGCGCTGAAAGCTGACAGCTTTGGACGAATCCTGTTGGTGGACGGCCCCTCGGGACGCTTCGTGCGCCGCGATCTGGGGGCCACGCCGCTGTGGCTGCGTCTGCCGGCCTGGTGGTTGGCGCGGCGTGAAGCGCGCGCGCTGGCCAAACTCGGCGGCATGGAGGCAACGCCGCGCCTGTTGGCCTGGGATGGGCATTGGCTGGACCGCAGCTATATGGAAGGCGCAGCCATGTACCAACGCCCGCCGCATGGGGATCTGGCCTATTTCCGTGCTGCGCGGCGGCTGCTGCAGCGCGTGCACCGGTACGGCATCGCCCATAACGATCTGGCCAAGGAAGCGAACTGGCTCGTGCGCGAGGACGGTTCGCCGGCGCTGATCGATTTCCAGCTGGCGGTGTGCGGGAATCCGCGTTCGCGCTGGATGCGGTTGCTGGCGCGCGAAGACCTGCGCCACCTGCTCAAGCACAAGCGGATGTATTGCCGGCAATCACTTACCCCGGTGGAGCTGCGCGTGCTCAAGCGGCACTCGTGGGTGCGTGAGTTGTGGTTCGCCACCGGAAAGCCGGTCTATCGCTTCGTTACCCGCCGCATCCTGCATTGGGAAGACAACGAAGGACAGGGGCCGAAGCCTTGAACCTTGATGTGCGGGCGCGTGAGGTGGATATCGCAGCGGGTGCGCTGTTGTACCCACAGCTGCCGGGGAGTCATTTCGCACATGCCGCGAGGATTCGCCTGGCACAGCGGCCGGAAAGCGCCGCACAGGCCTATCTGGACATCGCCCGGCAGGTGCCGGGATGGTTCGATGGCCTGATGCGTCTGCGCAATGCCGGAATGCGCCTGCTCGGGATGAAACACCTCGGTGCGATTCGCAGCGTGCCCGCGCATGCTCCGGCAACGCTGGCGGTCGGCGACCGGTTGGGAATATTCAGCGTGCGAACGCTGGCTGCCGACGGCATCGTGCTGGGCGACAGTGATCGCCATCTGCGCGTGGAGCTGTCAGTGGAGCTGGGGGCCGGCGACAGCTGCGAGCTGCAGGTGAGCACCGTGGTTCACCTGCACCGCCCATTTGGGCGCTTGTACATGCTGCCGGTGGCGCCCTTGCACCGGATCATCGTGCCGCACCTGCTGGAGCGCTATGCGCGGCGCATGGCAGCGTGCGGACGCGATTCAGCGTAGCTCCAGCAGCTGCTTGCCGACAAAGCGCCGCTGCGCATCGAAGTCGTAGCCCAGCGTTACATGGCCATCGTCGGCGCAGGCGTGGCAGCTGCGCAGCGGCGTGGTGTAGCGCAGGCGCACGCCGCCATCGGGCAGGGCCTGCGTACCGGCGGCAAGTGCCGGAGCAAACGGGCCGGAGTCCGGGTGCTTGGCGTTGAACGCCTTGTAGGCGTCCGAGCCGCGCGTTGTGTCATCAAACACTTCCTCATCCACGTCGATGGCCTGGCCATTGGCGTCCACCAACCAAGTGCCCTGGTTGGTATTGGCGCGGAAGGGGAATTCCAGCGTAGCAACACCAATGCCTTCAACGTTCTGCCATGCAGTGACATGGCCAGGCTTGCCCTGCGCGGACAAGGTGCTGGCGGCCGTCAGCGCGGCGGGCGATGCACCGCCGCTACGCATCACCTGCAGCAGGCAGTTGTCGGCGGCGGTGTCGGTGCGGCAGGCCTCAACCGAGCCGGTCCATACCGCGTTGGGTCCGATGCGGGCGGCAGCCTCGCCAAGTCCGGTTGTCTGGGCGGTGACATCCTTGGCCGGCGGCGGCACGTCGGCGGCCGGATGTTCCTTCTGGCAGGCCGCAAGGCCGAGCACCAGTAGCAGCGGGGCGGCGTATTGGAGTGTTTTCATCGGGAGTCCTTGCACGATAGGAGACCAGTATCGGCAAGGCATATGAACCGCGAATGTCGAACCCGGGGCAAACCTCAGGACTGTGCGCGGGTGCTGGTATCTGCATAATGCCGTTTGCTTTCTTACCGGTTCCGGAGTCCGCATGAGCAGCTTGCAAGGCAAGACCCTTTTCATCACCGGCGCCTCGCGTGGTATCGGCCTGGCCATCGCCCTGCGCGCTGCGCGCGACGGTGCCAACGTCGCCATCGCCGCCAAGTCGGCGGTCGCCAATCCCAAGCTGCCGGGCACCATCCATACCGCTGCCGAGGCGGTCAACGCCGCCGGCGGCCAGGGTCTGGCGCTGAAGTGCGACATCCGTGAAGAAGACCAGGTCAATGCGGCGGTTGCTGCAACCGTGGATACCTTTGGTGGCATCGACATCCTGGTCAACAACGCCTCGGCGATCTGGCTGCGTGGCACCTTGGATACGCCGATGAAGCGCTTCGACCTGATGCAACAGGTCAATTCACGTGGCAGCTTCCTGTGTGCGCAGGCCTGCCTGCCGCACCTGTTGCAGGCGCCGAATCCGCACATCCTGACCCTGGCACCGCCGCCCAGCCTCGATCCGAAGTGGTGGGGCCCGCATACCGGCTACACCCTGGCCAAGATGGGCATGAGTTTCGTCACCCTCGGCCTGGCCGCCGAGTTTGGTCGTCAGGGCGTTGCGGTCAATGCCTTGTGGCCGCGCACGGTGATCGCCACTGATGCGATCAACATGATTCCGGGCGTGGATGTGGCCGGCTGCCGCAAGCCGGAGATCATGGCCGATGCCGCCCATGCGGTGCTGACCCGGACCGCGGCAGGCTTCAGCGGGCAGTTCCTGCTGGATGACGAGGTGCTGGCGGAAGCCGGCATCACCGATCTCTCGGGTTACGCGATGGACCCGTCGCGCCCGCTGATGCCGGATCTGTTCCTCTGATCGCCTTCCTTGCGCCGAAGGCGCAAGGCGCCCGGTAGTGCCGAGCCATGCTCGGCAGGGGCTCTACCGGTAAAGCCTCACCCGTAGTGCCGAGCCATGCTCGGCAGAAGCATTCCCGATAAGGCCCCTGCCGAGCATGGCTCGGCACTACCAACCCCGGCATGATGGATCAATGCTCCAGATGCTCCGGCAGCTCATGTCCGCAGCGGTTGCAGTACTTGGCCTTGAACTCATGCCCTTCATGCCCGCAGACCGTGCAGCCACGGTTGTCGCGGCGGCTTTCGCGCAGCATGTTGCCGGCCAGCTCGGCGGTGTAGATGCCGGTAGGCACGGCCAGGATGCTATAGCCGATCAGGATCAATACCGAGGTGATGAAGCGGCCCAGGGTGGTGTGCGGGACGATGTCGCCAAAGCCCACGGTGGCCATCGTCACCACCGCCCAGTACATGCTGGCGGGGATGTTGCTGAAACCGTACTGCGGGCCTTCGATCACATACATCAAGGCGCCGGCGATGATGGCGATGGTCACCACCATCGACAGGAACAACAGGATCTTGCGGCGGCTGCGCCATAGCGCGCCCATCAGCACGCCGCTTTCCTCGATGTAGCGGGTCAGCTTGAGGATGCGGAATACCCGCAGCAGGCGCAGCACGCGGACTACCAGCAGGCTCTGCGCGCCGGGGATGAAGAAGGAGATATAGGAGGGCAGGATTGCCAGCAGGTCGATGATGCCCCAGATGCTGAACGCATACCGCAATGGCCGCCGTACCACCAACAGGCGCAGCAGGTACTCGGCGGTGAACAGCAAGGTGAAACCCCACTCGACCACATAGAACCAGCTGGCCCAGGCAGTGTGGATGTGTTGCACGCTGTCGAACATCACCACCAAGACGCTGGCGAGGATGGCCCAGACCAGCAGCAGGTCGAAGCGGCGCGAGGGCGGGGTATCGGTGCGGTGGATGATGTCGAACCAGCGGCGGCGCCAGCCGGTTTCGCTGGCCGGGTTCAATTGGGGGGTGGAGAACAGTCGCATGCGCCCATTGTGCCGCAGGCCCATGGAATGGAGGACAATGGAGCATTCACACCCACTGATCTGGAACGCCATGACCGCTGTCGTCGAGCCGCTGTTGTCCCTGTCCAATTACTACCTGCCGGTCTACCGCCCGCGCCAGCTGGTGCTGGAGCGAGGCCAGGGCGCGCGACTGTGGGATACGCAGGGCCGCGAATTCATCGACCTGGCCGCTGGCATCGCGGTGTGCAGCCTGGGCCACAACAACCCGGACCTGAAGGCCGCCCTGTTCCAGCAGGCCGACAAGCTGTGGCATACCAGCAACATGTTCTACAGCGAGCCGCCGCTGCACCTGGCGCAGGAACTGGTGGACGCGTCGCGCTTCGCCAAGCGCGTGTTCCTGTGCAATTCCGGCGCCGAAGCCAACGAAGTGGCGATCAAGCTGGTACGCAAGTGGGCCAGCGCGCAGGGCCGTGGCCCGGAGAAGCGTTTCATCGTGACCTTCCGTGGCAGCTTCCATGGCCGCACCCTGGCCACGGTCACCGCTACCGCCCAGCCCAAGTACCAGGAAGGCTACGAGCCGCTGCCCGGTGGCTTCCGTTATGTCGATTTCAACGACGTCGCCCAGCTTGAGGAGGCGATGGCTGGTGGCGATGTTGCAGCGGTGATGTTCGAGCCGGTGCAGGGCGAGGGTGGCGTGATGCCGGCCAGTGCCGAGTTCATGCGCCGCGCCCGCGAGTTGTGCGACCAGCACGATGCGCTGATGGTGCTGGATGAGATCCAGGTCGGCATGGGCCGTACCGGTGAGTTGTTCGCGCATTGGAACTGGGGTGTGACCCCGGACATCGTCACCCTGGCCAAGGCGCTGGGTGGCGGTTTCCCGATCGGCGCGATGCTGGCCGGCCCCAAGGTCGCCGACATCATGGGTGTTGGCGCGCACGGCAGCACCTTCGGCGGCAATCCGCTGGCGGCGGCGGTTGCCCGCGTGGCGCTGCGCAAGCTGTCCTCCGACGAGATCAAGGCCAATGTCGTGCGCCAGTCGGCCGCGTTGAAGGCCGGTCTGGAAGCGATTGGCGAAGAGTTCGGCGTGTTCGAGCAGGTGCGCGGCATGGGCCTGATGCTGGGTGCGGTGCTCAAGCCCGACTACGTCGCTGACATCGGTGTGCTGCTGGATCTGGCGGCAGAGAAGCAGGTGCTGATCCTGCAGGCCGGCACCAGCGTGCTGCGTTTCGTGCCGGCGCTGAACATCACCGATGAAGAGGTAGCGGAAGGCCTGAAGCGCGTGCGCGAGGCGATTGCGGCTTATATGGACTCGCGTAAGTAAGGTCAGGTTGTTGTTGGCTTAAAAGCTTCCCCTCATCCGCCCTACGGGCACCTTCTCCCGCAGGCGGGAGAAGGGAATGGTCATGGCTTACGGCTAGCTGGTGCAGTGCCCGCCCCCGCAACAACAAGCTCTCCCTTCTCCCGCCTGCGGGAGAAGGTGCCCGCAGGGCGGATGAGGGCATGGCGTGCGCAACGCGCGGCCTTTCACCCCAGGCAGTGATTACGTTTCAACAGGCGCCGCAGCGACTGGGCGTGAAACGCAGTATCGGCATGCAGGCCGGCTTCGCGCGCACCCTGCACATTGCGGAACAGGTGGTCGACGAACAGGCTTCGCTCAGGCGCACAGCCAAGCGAAGCACAGGCTGCCAGGTACGCTTTCGGATCAGGCTTGCGTACGCCCAGCACTGCGCTGCACAGCACGCGGCGGCCCGGTAGCAATTGCTCGATCACCGGCCGCGTCAGCAGGCCATTGTTGGTCAGCACCACCACCTGCACATCGGCATGCACGCGCTCCAACACCGCGATGCAATCGCTGCGCAGCTTGGTCGCAGCGAGGCGTGCAGCATGCCAGTGCGTCGCGCCCAGCGTGCTGTCCAGGCGTTGATTCAAGGCCTGCAGCAACTGCTCACCATCCAGTTCGCCGCGGGCATGGGCGAACTCAAGTCCGTCCGTGCGCAATGCGGCATCCACCTGCTCAGGCGCGCAAACGGCAGCGTCGGCAAGCCGGCGCAGGTGGATACGGTGATCGTAATCGGCCAGCAGGCCGTCGAAATCCAGCAGTAGGGCGTGCGGTCGTTGCATTGATGGCAGGGCAAGGACGGGGTTGCAGTATCGCTGGCATGGCTTCGGTGTGCAGCCTGCGACATCGCGTCACAGGTGGAATCGGCCACGTTTGCCTAAAATCAGGACACTTTGGTTGTCATAGCGTGGAGTTCACCGTGAAGCGTTCCAGCCTGCTGTTGTTGGCTCTTGTCGGCCTGTTGCCTGCCGCGCCTGCGCTGGCGCGCACCTGCGCGGTCACCATCGAAAGCAATGACCGGATGCAGTTTTCCGTGCTGCAGATCCGGGTTGCCGCCGATTGCACCCAGGTGGACCTGACCTTGAAGCACACCGGCAGGATGCCGGCCACGGCGATGGGACATAACTGGGTGCTGACGCGCACGCCGGATTTCCAGCAGGTTGCCACGGCCGGCATGCGTTCGACCTTGGCTGACAGCTATCTTCCGAAGAACGATGCGCGGGTGATCGCGTTCACGCCGGTGATCGGTGGTGGGCAGACCACGCAGGTGCGCTTTGCGACCAGCAAGTTGACGCGTGGTGGCGATTACACCTTCTTCTGTTCGTTCCCGGGTCACTGGGGAATGATGAAGGGCAAGCTGGTTTTTGGATGATTGATGCGTTCGGGGGCGCTGGGTGCGCTGCGCCCACCCAGGCTGGAAGAGCAGTTCCATGGCGGGCTTTTGTGGGAGCGGCGTAAGCCGCGAAGCGAACTGCATCGTCAAATTGCACGCGGACCAAGGCCTGGGACAGGGTCAGCTTCGCGGCTTACGCCGCTCCCACAAACGAATGCGACATCTGCTTCCCATTGCGGGTAACGCTGCTTCGTCAGGACGAGCAGCGTTACCGCATTAAGCCGACTGGCTTGTTTGCCGTATCCGCTGCAGGATCAACCCGCCGCTACCACCTTGAATGCTTCACGCGCTGCAACCAGCGTGGCTTCGATCACTGCATCGTCATGCGCACTGGACAGGAAGCCGGCTTCATAGGCTGACGGGGCCAGGAACACGCCGCGTTCCAGCATGGCGTGGAAGAACACGTTGAAGGCCTTGATGTCACAGGCGGTGGCCTGCGCATAGGTCTCGACCTTCTCGCTGCTGAAGAACAGGCCGAACATGCCGCCGACGCGATTGGTGGTCACGGCCACGCCAGCGTCGCGCGCAGCGGCTTCCAGGCCATCGCAGAGCGTGTTGGTTGCTGCCGTCAGGCGCTGGTGGAAGCCCGGTGCCTGCACCAGCTGCAGCATCGCCAGGCCCGCAGCCATCGCCACCGGGTTGCCGCTCAAGGTGCCGGCCTGGTAGATCGGGCCGGCCGGTGCGATCTGCGACATCAGCTCGCGACGGCCGCCATAGGCGCCCACCGGCATGCCGCCGCCGATGATCTTGCCGAAGGTGCTCAGGTCCGGGGTGATGCCGTAATGCGCCTGTGCGCCGCCCAAGGCAACGCGGAAGCCGGTCATCACTTCGTCGAAGATCAGCAGCGCACCGTACTGCGTGCACAGCGCGCGCAGGTGCTGCAGGTAGCCCTCGCGCGGCGGGATGCAGTTGGCGTTGCCGACCACCGGCTCGATGATCAGGCCGGCGATATCGGCGCCCTGCTGCTCGAACAGAGCGGTAGCCGCTTCGAAATCGTTGTAGGGCAGGGTCAGGGTGAGTTCGCTCAGGCCGGCAGGTACGCCCGGCGAGGTCGGCACGCCGAGGGTCAGCATGCCGCTGCCGGCCTTGACCAGGAAGGAGTCGCCGTGGCCGTGGTAGCAGCCTTCGAACTTGACGATCTTGTTGCGACCGGTGGCGCCGCGCGCCAGGCGGATTGCCGACAGCGTGGCCTCGGTGCCGGAGTTGACCATGCGCACCATCTCGCAGGACGGCACCAGTTGGGTGATGGTCTCGGCCATGGTCACTTCGGCCGCGCACGGCGCGCCGAACGACAGCCCATTGCCGATGGCCTGCTGCACGGCCTCGCGCACGGCCGGGTGATTGTGGCCGACGATCATTGGGCCCCAGGAGCCGACGTAGTCGATATAGGCATTGCCATCCACGTCATGCAGGTAGGCGCCATCGGCGCGCTGCACGAAGAACGGTTCGCCGCCGACCGACTTGAACGCACGCACCGGTGAATTGACGCCACCGGGCAGCAGCGTCTGTGCGCGCGTGAACAGGGCGTGGGATTGGTCGTGGTTCATGCGTGAGTCCTTTGAGGTATCAACAACAACGAAGAGCTGAGCTTTGCATTAGCCCCTCTCCCGCTTGCGGGAGAGGGGTTGGGGTGAGGGGAGGCTTCCAGCAAGTGAACGTCAAAAGCCCCCCTCATCCGCCCCTTTCGGGGCACCTTCTCCCGCAGGCGGGAGAAGGGATGGCAGAGATTGTGCGGGCTTGGCTGGTCAGACAGACCCGAAGCAACTGCGATAAGCCTCAAGCGCCGCCACCGGATCGGCCTCGCTGAACACGCCGCTGATTACCGCGATCAGATCCGCGCCAGCGTCCACCACAGGCCGACTATTGTCCGGGGTCAAACCACCAATCGCTACCCGTGGCACGCCCAGTGCGGCGCTTTGTCGCAGCAGCTCCGGGTTGGCGCGGCGCGGGGTGACCTTGCTGCGGCTGGGGAAGAAGGCGCCGAAAGCCACATAGCTGGCACCAGCAGCAACCGCGCGCTGGGCGCGCTCGAACTCGTCATAGCAGGACGCGCCAATGATGGCCTGCGGGCCGAGCAGTGCCCGGGCGGCAGCGATGTCACCGTCGTCTTCACCCAGATGCACGCCGGCAGCGCCGACCTGCAGGGCAAGGCTGACGTCATCATTGATGATCAGCGGCACCCCGGCCTCGGCGCATAGCGCCTGCAGTGCCGTGGCCTGGGCGAGGCGGGTGGGCGCGTCGACCGCCTTGTTGCGGTATTGCAGCCAGGTGGTGCCGGCCAGCAGCGGACGGACCCGCTCGAGCAGGCGCGCGCTGTCGGTTTCGTCGGGGGTGATCAGGTAGACGCCACGGGCGTCGGCAAGCTGTGTCATGTATGGCTACCGGTACGGCGCGGGGAATGTGACAATCAACGCCGCTTCTCTGTCCGGTGATTATCCCCGATGTCCGACGCTACGGCCTCCACCCTGCGCAACTGGATGTGTGTCGTCTGTGGCTTCATCTACAGCGAGGCCGACGGCTTGCCGGAAGAAGGCATCGCCCCGGGAACGCGCTGGGAAGACGTGCCCGACACCTGGACCTGCCCGGACTGCGGCGTGACCAAGGATGACTTCGAGATGGTCGAGCTGGATTGAGCCGCGGCGCGCGGCTTCCGCTGTTTGTGGGAGCGGCGTAAGCCGCGAAGCCATTACAGCATCCGAAACCGGTTGTAGAAGCGGCGTCAGCCGCGAAGCCAGTACGGTATCCGAAGCCGGCTAAGCACATTCACCTGCCGAAGGATCGTCTTGGCCCCGTGCGCAAAGCCGCTACTGCAGAGGTGTTGCGTTGATCCCTGGCTTTGGATGCCGCAGTGGCTTCGCGGCTTACGCGGCTCCTACAAGAGGCAAGGCAAAGCTCAATGCAGCCTCGGCTTGCCGCCGCCCAGCTCGATCAGGCGCTCGCGGATGCTGACGGCATCGGCAGCGTTCGGGTCCATCTTCAGATAGTGGGCCAGGTCGGCGCGGGCGCCGGCCAGATGCTCCAGCTGTGCATAGGCCAGGCCTCGGTCGCGGACGGCATCGGCCTGTTCGGGGGCGAGTTTGAGGATG
Organism: Stenotrophomonas sp. 610A2; assembly: GCF_030549615.1. NCBI lineage: Bacteria > Pseudomonadati > Pseudomonadota > Gammaproteobacteria > Lysobacterales > Lysobacteraceae > Stenotrophomonas > Stenotrophomonas pigmentata. The sequence goes on along the minus strand of NZ_CP130832.1, from coordinate 3,579,975 downwards.
CGGTCGGCACTGCGGGCGGCACGGTCCCATTCGCCGCGTTCGGCGTAGACGCCATGCAGGTTGCGCAGCATGCGCATCAGGATGGCGCGGTGCGGGGCCGGGTCGAGGATCTGCGCCAGCACATTGTCGTCCGGGGTCTCACCGCCCAGGTTGCTGCGCGCGCGTTCACGCAGTTCGTCCACGCCCAGCGGCCGGCCGCCGTTGAAGGGGTCCATGATCAGCACGCCGTCTTCCACCGGCAGTCGCACCAGGAAATGGCCGGGGAAGGAAATGCCTTCCAGTGGCAGGCCGAGCCTGCGCGAGACTTCGATCTGCACCAGCGCCAGCGAGATCGGGTTGCCCAGACGTCGCTCGAACACCTCGTTGAGGTAGCTGTTGCGCGGGTCGTAGTACTCGTCGTTGTCGCCGCTGTAGCCGACCTCGTTGAACAGGTGGTTGTTGATGGCGGCAACCTTGAGCGGCCATTCGCCGATGGCGTCCACTTCCACCCGCAGGTGATCGGCATGGGTCTGCAGCACGCGGTCGTAGGCGGCAGGGTCCAGCTGCGGGTATTCGTCACGCGCGATCAGCAAGGCGGTCGGCAGCAGCGGCAGTGCCTCATCGGGCAAGCCGGCCAGTTCTTCCCACTGCGGCAGGGTGATGCGTGTTTCAGACATGCCCCAAGACTGGCGGCAAAGCGGCGCCGGTTCAAGGGCGCCGCTGTTCAACATGTGCGTATCAGTCAGTTGCCAGTCGTGATGCCCGGGCCGAAGGTCAGCTCGGCACCGTCTTCCAGCTTGAGCTTGGCGGCCTGACCGGCGTTGAGCTCCAACACGTACAGGGCCGGGTTGAAGCTGGGATAGGGCGGGCACATGTCGCCGGCCGAGCACGGCGGTACATCGCGCTGCTGGCCGACCAGGCGGCGCTGGCTGTCGAAATAGAGGATGTCGAGCGGGATCTTGGTGTTCTTCATCCAGTACGCCTGCGGTTCTTCGCGGTCGTGGACGAACAGCATGCCGTGGTCGGCGTCCATCTGGTCGCGGAACATCAGGCCGCGGGCGCGGGTTTCGTCGTTCTGCGCCAGTTCCACGTTGTAGCGGGTACCGGCCAGTTCCACCCAGTGCTTGCCGTCGGCGCTGGCGCAGCCGGCCAGCGCGAGCAGGGAAAGGGCGAGGATGGTGCGCAGGAATGATTTGGGCATGGTTGGGACCTGGTTCCTAGGGGAGCCTTCGGGCGGGTTCGGTGGAAGTCAAAAGCTTCCCCTCATCCGCCCTTCGGGCACCTTCTCCCGCTTGCGGGAGAAGGGAAGAGCAACAAGCCAAGGCTGGAGCAACTGCCAAAGCCGAAGCAGCAGCAAAGGCCAAATCAACAGCCAAAGCCAAAGCGGCAGCAAAGGCCAAATCAACAGCCAAAGCCAAAGCAGCAGCAAAGGCCAAAATCAACAGCCAAAGCCAAAGCCAAAGCCAAAGCCAAAGCCAAAGCCAAAGCCAAAGCCAAAGCGGGAGCTGTGCTGGCTTGGCTTACAGCACCTGCGGTGGCTCGCCGCCGATGATGACCACGTCAGCCGGGCGGCGGGCGAACAGGCCGACGGTGACTACGCCGGGAATCTGGTTGAGCTGCTGCTCCAGCTTCACAGGATCGGTGATGGACAGGTTGTGCACGTCCAGAATCAGATTTCCGTTGTCGGTGACCACGCCGTCGCGCCATACCGGCTGACCGCCGGTCAGGGCCAGGATCTCGCGGGCGACCAGGCTGCGTGCCATCGGAATCACTTCCACCGGCAGCGGGAACTTGCCCAGCACCTTGACCTGCTTGCTCGGGTCGACGATGCAGACGAACTGCTTGCTGGCCTCGGCGATGATCTTCTCGCGGGTCAGCGCGGCGCCGCCGCCCTTGATCAGGTTCTTGTTGCCGTCGCATTCGTCGGCGCCGTCCACATACAGCGACAGGCCGCCTGTGTGGTTCAGGTCCAGCACCTCGATGCCGTGGCCTTTCAGAAGGGCTGTGCTCTGGTCGGAGCTGGAAACCGCGCCCTCGATCTGGTCCTTGATGCGGGCCAGGGCTTCGATGAAGTAGGCAACGGTGGAGCCGGTGCCGACACCGACGATCATTCCCTTCTGCACGTACTCGATGGCTTTTTCGGCGGCCAGGCGCTTGGCTTCAGACATGGTGGGCTCAATCAGGTTGGAAAAAGATTTCTTTTGTAGGAGCGGCGTGAGCCGCGAAGCCGGGAATCTGAAACGTTGTCAGCTTCGCGGCTTACGCCGCTCCTACAGCAAGAGCGAATTATTTGGCTTTCTTTTCCAGCGACAACAGCAGCTTCCACTGTGCGGCGGTAACCGGGAACACCGACAGGCGGTTGCCCTTGGCGGTCAGCGGGAAGCCTTCGCCAAGCTCTTCGGCATGCAGCTTGATCTCGTCCAGCGCGATCACCTGCGCCAGTTTGCGCTCGAAACCCACGTCGACCAGCATCCAGCGCGGTTGCTCGCGCGTGCTCTTGGGGTCGTGGTAATCGGATTCCGGGTCGAACTGGGTGTCGTCCGGGTAGGCCTCGCTGGCCACCGTGGCGATGCCGACGATGCCCGGCACCTTGGTATTGGAGTGGTAGAACAGGATGCCGTCGCCGACCTTCATGCCATCGCGCATGAAATTGCGCGCCTGGTAGTTGCGCACGCCATTCCATGGTTCGGTGCCTACGCGCTGCAGGTCGTCGATGGAAAAGGCGTCCGGTTCGGACTTCATCAGCCAGTAGCGCTTGCGGGCGGTCATGCGTTCAACGGTTCCGGGTAGAGAGTGGCCTGCTCGGTACAGATGGCATCCACCGCCACATCCCAGTCCTCGACCGGCAATGACGGCAGCTGCTGGGCGGAGAAACCTACCCCCACCAGCCACGGCGGCGCGGCCTGGCGCTGCCGAAATGCGAAGCTGCGATCATACCAGCCGCCCCCCATGCCCAGCCGTCGGCCACTGGCATCGAAGCCCACCAGCGGGGCGACGACCAGAGCCATTTCCTCCGGCCGCAGCGCCTGCGCAGGGTCGACATCCGGCTCGGGAATGCCATAACGGTTGCTGACCAGCGCCTGCCCGGGCCGCCACGGGGCGAAGCGCAGCAGTTTGCCGTGCAGGACCGGCAGGCAATAGGTCTGCTGCGGTGGCAACTGCATCTGCCAGCGGTGTAGCGCGATTTCGCCATCCATCGCCCAGTAACCGGCGACATGGCCGCTGATCCCGGCGAAAGGCAGGGACAGGAGGTTCGTGGCCAGGGCTTCGGCCGCGGCGATGCGCTCGGCGGCGGGGATGTCGCGGCGGCGCTGGCGCAGTTGTTGGCGGAGGAGTTGGCGGGGATCGGCAGTCATCGGGGAAAAATCTGCGGGCAGAGAGTTGAAGCCCCTCTCCCGTCGGGAGAGGGGTTGGGGAGAGGGTGCGGGTGAAGCGATGTGAGATCAACATGCATGAGGCTTCGCGCTCACCCTCATCCGCCCCTTCGGGGCACCTTCTCCCGGAGGGAGAAGGAAAAAAAAGACAAAAAAAGAACGGCGCCGTTAGGCGCCGTTCTGGAATATTGCATTCTCCGCGGTGACGATGCGTGCGAAACGACCTTGAACCCGGGGTTCAAGTGGGAACGCTGGGGGGCCATCGGGCTTCCCGCTACAAGGCGGACTTGCACACCCGGCTCCGTCGCGCCCCCGTGGTCGTAATTAAGGGACAAGGCGAATGTTTGCACACGCCGTCGTTCACAGCAGAGAACGCGCCGCCAGTATAACGAGGTTGTGCGGCTACGTGCAGCCGTATTTCACGAATTGCGGATTCATCTGTCTGAGCTGGTCAGCTGGATCAACGCGCGTTGTCGATGGCCAGATCCAGGCGCCGGTTCAGTTCGCTCATGGCCGATTGGAAGCGCTGCTGCTGTGCAAGCTGCTCATCGCGGACCTGCTGCAGTTCATGCGCAAGATTAAGCGCCGCCAACACCGCGATGCGATCCACTGCCGCCATCCGGTTGCTGCCGCGGATCTCGCGCATCTTGCTATCGAGCACGCGCGCGGCTGCAGTGAGGCTTTCGCGCTCGGCCGGTTCCACGCCAACGGTGTACTCGCGGTCCAGGATATGGACGCTGACCGGTTCGTTGTTGCTCACGTGTGCTGCTCCAGCGACTTGAGGCGGGTGATCATGGCTTCCACCCGGGAGCGGGCCTGTTCGTTCTTGGTCAGCAGCTGCGAGCGCTCGCTGATCAGCTGTTCCTGCTGCTGGCGAAGGCTGCGGTTTTCATCGCTCAGCCGCTGGTTGCGCTCAAGCAGCAGCTCAAGGCGGGAGGCGAGGGCCAGCAGCTGGCCAGCGGGGTCGAAGGAGTCCATGGTTGGCACGATAGGCATGGCGATGAGGGCCGGTCAAGAAGGAGTATGCAGCGCGGTTGCTACACTGTGCGGCCGTCGTCATCTTGCCGGTGCCGGCGTTCCTCTCCGCTTTACAGACCAGTGACATGACCGATCTTCCCGCCGTCAACGATATCCTCCAGGCCAGCCAGTCGCTGGGCCTGGGTGCTTCCCCGGCCGAACTCCACGGCGGACTGTGCGGCTGGTTGGCCGCCGGCGGCGCCGATGTGCCTGCGTGGCCGGCCAAGGTGCTGGCCGACGACAACCTGCCAGCGCCGGAGCCCGGCAGCACTCTGGACCTGTTGCGGCAGGCCACGGTCGCGCAGCTGGAAGACCGCGACTTCGCCTTCGAGCTGGTGCTGGTGGATGCCGCGGAGCCACTGCAGGCGCGTACCGACGCCTTGTTTGAATGGTGCCGGGCTTTCCTGGGCGGCTTCGGCCTGGCCTCGGGCAAGCGCCCGGCACTGAGCGAGGAGGGCGAAGAAGCGCTGCAGGATCTGGCGCGTCTGGCACAGGCCTCCAGCGACGAGTTCGACAGCGCTGACGAGGACGAGGACGCGCTGTCCGAGATCGAAGAGTTCGTGCGCGTTGCGGCACTGCTGTTGCACGGCGACTGCGTGATGGGCTCGCGTCACCGGCAAAGCCTGAACTGAGGTTGCGATGAAGCGTCTGTCCGGGATCACCCCAGCCGAGTACGCCCGCCGCCGCCGGCAATTGATGGAAGCGGCCGGCGATGACGCCATTCTGGTCCTGCCTGCGGCAGCAGAACGGGTGCGCAGCAACGACACTTTCTTTCCGTACCGTCAGGATTCGGACTTCTGGTACCTGAGCGGCTTCCAGGAGCCCGAGGCGGTGCTGGTGCTGATCCCCGGGCGCAAGCACGGCGAGGCCATCCTGTTCTGTCGCGAGCGCGATCCGGACCGGGAAGCCTGGGACGGCCCGCGTGAAGGCCAGGACGGCGCGGTCTCGCATTACGGCATGGACGATGCCTATCCGATCGATGATCTGGATGAAATCCTGCCGGGCCTGCTGGAAGGCCGCTCGCGGGTGTATTACCACTTCGGCCGCGACGCCGACTTCGATCTGAAGTTGATCGGTTGGGTGAACCGGGTGCGTTCACAGGTGCGCAATGGCGCGCAGCCGCCGCATGAGTTCCTGGAGCTTGGGCATCTGCTGCACGAGCAGCGCCTGTACAAGAGTGCCGACGAAATCGTGCTTATGCAGGAGGCGGCGGACATCAGTGTGCGTGCGCACCGCGCGGCGATGCGTGCTGCACGTGCGGGCATCCATGAGTACGAATTGCAGGCGGAGCTGGAACGAGAGTTCCGCGCGGCCGATGCGTGCCCTGCATACAACAGTATTGTCGGTGCAGGCGCGAATGCCTGCGTGCTGCATTACCGCGACAACAACGGTGGCAGCCGCGATGGCGATCTGGTGCTGATCGATGCAGGCGCGGAGTATCGCGGTTATGCCAGCGACATCACCCGTACCTTCCCGGTCAATGGCCGTTTCAGCGAGGAGCAGCGCGCGCTGCATGATCTGGTGCTGGCGGCACAGGCGGCGGCACTGGAACAGGCGCAGCCGGGCATCGCCTACGAGGAAGGGCATCTTGCAGCGGTGGAGGTATTGACCGAGGGTTTGTTGCGTCTTGGGCTGCTGAAGGGCGATCTGGAAGAGAACATCCTGGAGCGTCATTACCAGCGTTTCTACCGGCACAAGACCGGCCATTGGCTGGGCATGGATGTGCACGACGTTGGCGATTACCGGGTAGCCGGCGAGTCGCGTCTGCTGGAGCCGGGTATGGTGTTCACGATCGAGCCGGGGCTGTACATCTCGCCGGACGATCGCAGTGTGGAGGCGCGTTGGCGCGGCATTGGGATCCGCATCGAGGACGATGTGTTGATCACCGAGGACGGGCACCGTGTGCTGACCGGTGCGCTGGAACGCAGTGCCGACGAGATCGAAGCCTTCATGGCCAAACGCTGAGGCGCACGGCGTTCGGTTATAGAGGTTGGATTTTCTTCTGCATTTGCCTCTGCAGTTGCCCTCCCTTACGCAAAGCGTAGGGGAGGGTATGGGAGGGGTGCAGTTGCCGTTGCCGTTGCTGTTGCAGTTGCCGTTGCTCCAAAGCTCTTGATCTACCGGGCCCCTTCCGCAGCGACGCAGCCGACGGACAAGACCCCGTATGGGGCGACGTGCAGGACGCACGTCGTTTTTCGACGAGACATGGATGTATCTCGAAAAATCCCGGCGGCGGAGTGGACCCGCGTCGCGCAGCGACGTGGGCGCGGAGGCAGGGTGTGCTTTCTTTTGGTTACTTCTTCTTTGCACAAGCAAAGAAAAGTGACTCGCTCCCCGAAGGGGAGTGAAAGCTCTTGCTTTTGGCTTCTGCTCCAGCAGCAACTGCAATCAAGATCAAAATCAAGGGCTTTCACACGCCTTCGGCGCGCGAGCACACCTTTCTTTGCTTGTGCAAAGAAAGGTGGCCCAAAGAAAGCACACCCTGCCTACGCGCCTTCCGCGCTGCGCGCTCCAGGTCCACTCCGCTGGCAGGATTTTTCGACGATACATCCATGTATCGTCGAAAAACGACGTGCGTCCTGCACGTCGCCCCGTACGGGGTCTTGTCTGCCAGCTCCGTCGCTGCGGAAGGGGCCCGGTAGGTCAAAATCTTCAGAGCAACGGCAACTGCAAAGCAACGGCACCCCTCCCTGGCCCTCCCCTACGCTGCGCGTCAGGGAGGGGAAACAGCAACAGCAACAGCAACAGCAGCCAAAGCCAAAGCCAAAGCTTGATTGGCTGTGCTTCTTTTGAGGGGAGGGGCGAAGGTTCTCGCGAAAGCGGATGCTGGTACATCCGCGGTATCACTCATCCCGGGCGCATTGCGCGCCCGGGTTTCAATCACATAGCGACTGATGTCGCCCTTGCATCACGCCTGTGCAGCAAATTCCGGACGGGTCAGGTTGTCCGCTTCGCCGTCGGTGCACAGCACCTCGTCTTCAATGCGCACACCACCGTAAGGACGGAAGAAGTCCACCCGGTCCCAGTTGATGCTGGCGGCATTGCCGGCCTTCTTCACTTCGTCCAGCAACATGTCGATGAAGTACAGGCCCGGTTCGATGGTGACTACCATTCCGGGCTCCAATACGCGGGTCATGCGCAGGTAGGGATGGCCGGCCGGGCGCTCGACGCGGCCGCCGTCTTCGCTGGCGGCAAAGCCGGCCACGTCGTGTACCTGCGCGCCGATCAGATGGCCGATGCCATGCGGGAAGAACGCCGCGCTTACGCCCGTTGCCAGGGCAGCTTCCGGCGACACCGTGATCACGCCGAAATCCTTGAGGATGCCCATCAGCGACAGGTGTGCGTCGATGTGCAGCTGCTTGTAATCAAAGCCAGCACGTACCGCAGCACACATCTTCAGCTGCGCGGCATCCACCGCATCAATGAAGGACTGGAACTCGCTATGGCCGGCCGCTGCGTAGGTGCGGGTGATGTCGCTGGCGTAACCGTAGGCCGAAGCGCCGGCATCGATCAGGAAGCTGCGCAGTGGTTGCGGTGCCTGCTTGCCCAGGTCGGTGTAGTGCAGCACGGCGGCGTGTTCGTTGAGGCCGATGATGTTGCCGTAGGGCAGTTCGTTGGCGTCCTGGCCGACGGCGCTGCAATACGCCATGTGGATCTCGAACTCGCTGGCACCGGAACGGAACGCGGCTTCGGCAGCGCGGTGGCCGCGTACGCCCAGTACCTGCGCCTGGCGCATCAGCGCGATCTCGTACGGCGTCTTGTAGCCGCGATGCCATTCCAGGTAATTGATCACCGCCGCCGGGTTGTTCGGTGCGAAACCGCCCAGCGCGCTCTGGGCCTCGCCGAGGATGGCGCAGCGGCTCGGGTCGGCCGGCAGCAGGGCCAGGGCTTCTTCCGGCTTGCGGATGATGTGGATGTCGAAATGCTCCACCCACCAGCCGCTCGGTGCGCCCGGTACCACGTGCCAGTAATCGAAGGGCTGGTAGAACACCAGCGTCGGGCGCTTGCCGGGGGTGTGGATCAGCCAGCTGTACGGCAGCTTGGTCAACGGCAGCCAGGTCTTGAACTGCGGGTTGACCGCGTACGGGTAATCGCGGTCGTCGAACACCTGGTAGTGTTGGGTGCCGCTGGGAACCACCAGGTGATCGAAACCACCACGCGCCAGTGCCGTGTCGGCGCGGCGGATCATTTCGCCAAGGTGGTGGGCGTAGAGGCTGCCTGGATCTTGCTGGTTCATCGCGGTGGCTCACTGGGACATGCGGAATGCAGGCCCCAATTCTGCCGCAATCAGCCCGCTGCTGCTGTGCCGTTTTCGGCACTCAGGCTGCAGGGAGGCTGCCTTCTATCCACTGCACCAGGCGTTCGCGGTGGGCCTTGTCCAGAGTCAGGAAGCGGAATCCGGCCCACGACTGCTCTGGCGCGTGTGTCGGTTCGCTCCACAATAAATGCACGCCGACGTCTATCTGCAGTTGACCGCCACGGCCATCGGGGATCGGGAACTGCAGCTGGTACAAGGCGTCGTCGTGCATTGGCACGGAGGTGATCAGCAACATGCCGGTTTCGGATATGTTGCCGAGCCGGCCGATCTGGGAACCGGTCATCTGGTCACGCACCGGCACCAGCTCCGGTACCTGCAGGCGCGGTGCGCGGCGGGTATTGGTGATCATGCGGACTCCCCTGTGTTGGAGGCATGGCCGGCGATCGAGCGCAGTGCCCGCACGGTGGCCTGCCAGGCGCGGTCGATCAGGCGACCCTTGTCCTCGGTGACGATGCGCAGCTGGCCCTTGGCCATCAACCGCGACATCGCGTCGAGTGAATGCTCCGACACCTTCTGTCCGCGCTGGTTCACGAACAGGGCGTTGCCGGTGATCAGGCTGTACCAGGACAGACGCTGGCGCCGGTTGTCGCCCTGCTGGTTGACGGTGAACTCGAACCAGGTGCCGAACGGCAAGGTGCGCAGCTGGCGGTAGTGCGCCTCTTCCTCTTCGGTTCGGGGCGTTTCAACCTTCTTGCGGCGCTCTTCTTCGTCCGGATCGGCGGACTCGCCGAGGCGGGTGCGTGTCTTGAGTTTGGCGGCCAGCTCGGTGCGCGAAATGAGGTCGTCTTCGCCGCCCGGCGTGGACAGCCGGCGTGCGATGGCAGCAGCCTCATCCTGGTGGTAGCCCACCTGCAGCAGCGACTGCTCGATTTCCTCGCCGAAACCGACATCGGCCGGGCTGCCGGGCGGCAGGCTGGTGATCTCACCGATACGGCGGGTGGCCTGCTCACGCTGCTGCCATTCCTCCGAACCCTCGCCGTGGCGTAGCAAGGTGAGGGTGAGCACGTCGGCCCATGCCTTGTGCAGCAGGGTCTGCACGAATTTGGGTGGTTCGGCCCTCTGGCAGAGATCATCGATGCTGGTATTGGCCAGCTGTTTGGCGGCTTCCAGGCGCTCCTTGCCGCGGGCAGCATCCACCTGCCGGCGTTCGGCCATCTCCGCGCGACGGGCAGCTGCGCGCAAGTGGCCCTGGATGATGTCGTTGGCTTCAACAAAGACGGCTTCGTCGCCCTGATAGTCGTTGACTACTTTGTTGACGGCGTCCTTGAGCTTCAGCAGCAGCACCGGATCGCTGTCTTCGTCGCTGAGCCAGACCGCGCCGGATTCGGCGACCGCATTGAGCAGTTCGCGCGCCGGGTGCTGGTCGCGCAGGAAGAACTCCTGGTCGCTGATGGCGGCGCGGGCCAACGGCACCTGCAGGCGTCGCAGCAGATCGGCAGCCGGGCCCTCGCTGCGCACCTCGCGCTGCAGCTCGGAATAGAGCATGCCGAGCAGGTCCATGGTGTCGCCGTCCTGCACCGACAGCGTCGCGGCGGGGCCGTGCTCGGCCTTGACCTGGGCAATCAGGGCGTTGCGGATGTCAGCCATGCCATGACGGCTACCGGATGACGAGGCGGCAGCCTGCAGCTTGCCCAGCACGTCCATCGCAACCTTGGTGGAAACCGGCTCGGCTGGAACGTTCGGGGTATTGGCGGCGGCAGCAACCGAAGGTGCGGCACCGGCAGCGCCGTGTTGTGCCTGCGCCTGCAGGGCGGAGAAGTCGGGCATCGCGCCAGCGCCGGCCCCGGTGCCACGACCTGCTGGCGCGCCGCCACTATTACTACCTGCGCCGCTGTTGCCTGCGCTCATCGCAAGAGCGTGGCGCGCGGCATCAAGCAGGCTATGCAGGCTTTCCATAGGCGGCATGGCGGCTGCATTGCCGGTGCTCTGCATCGGCGCGGCGCCGTGCACTGCGGCTGCGGTTGCCGGGCCGGCCTGTAGTTCGCTGGAAATACTGGCCCAGGAGGCGGCCGGGGCTTGGCCTTGCCAACTGGTCAAGGGTGCCGAGCCCGCGCTGCGCGGCCCACCGGCATCGGCCTGGCCGCTGACAGCGCCCGGGCCGCGCGGGGCGGAAGGGCGGGGCAGATGTGGGCGATAGACCAGCCCGGGAAGCACGCCCTCACGTTCAAGCAGGATGTTCAGGCGATCGACCAGTTCGGCATGGCGGGTCATGACCATGCGTTCGAACACCTGGAACAGCACCAACTGGGCATCGAGGTTGAGCTGCATCTGCTCGCCGGCTTCGCGCAGCGCCCGGCATTGTGCGTAGGGGCCGACTGGCAGGCGCTCGGAGTCAAATGCGGGCTGCGCAGCCAGCACCGCAAAGCGCTGCCCCAGCAACAACAGTGGGTTGGGGGCGCGGAACGCTTCGCGCCGCGCCATTTCGTGCAACAGGATGTCGCGGTCGATGTCGGTGTCTTCCACCAGCGTCATCGACTTGAAGGTTGCCGCGTGTGCTTCCTGGTCGGGCCTGGGCGGATCCTTGAAGCTGGCTACCTGCGCGGCCAATGCCTCAAGAAAAAAATCAGGGAACTGTTCGGCGTGCTCGCGCAGCACCCGTAGCTGGGCGTAGATGTCGGACTGGACCTGGCTGTTGTGGGCCATTTCCGCGCGCTTGAACAGGGCGCGTTCCAGCTCGATGGCGGTCAGCTGCAGCGGCGTGCGCAGGACCTCATCGGTGGCTTGGAAAGCACTTTCCAACAAGTGACGCACGCGGGCAGGTGCCGGCGTGGCGGCAATCCGTGCCATGGCTTGGCTGGATGAGCGTGGTGCTGTGCCTGACATCCCGTATTCCTTCCCCCCGAATGGGCGTTTTCTATCATTTATGTGACGTAACGGCCACTTTCAGCGCACATCAGGCTAAAAAGAGTTCCACCACGTCATTGGTGAAACGGCGGCCAAGCTCGGTAGGGGTCCAGTAATCGCCGCTGCTGGTCAGCCAGCCACGTTCAACCGCCATTGCCAGGGAAGGTAGAAGCACGCTTCGTGCCAATCCGGTGCGCGATTCAAAATCGCGCAGGCTGAAGCCCTCGTGCAGGCGCAGCAGGTTGAGCATGTACTCGAACGGCAGCCGCTCCGGGCTGATCACGTCGTCGCCACCGATGCTGGCCGGGCTGCCGGCGGTGTCCATGAAGGTCTGCGGGTGCTTGTGCTTCCAGCGGCGCAGCACGTGCTGCTCGGCGCCGGAGCTGATCTTGCCGTGGGCACCGGCGCCGATGCCCAGGTAGTCGCCAAAGCGCCAGTAGTTGAGGTTGTGCTGGCACTGCCAGCCGTCGCGGGCGTAGGCGCTGACCTCGTACTGGCCATAGCCGCGCTCGGCGAGCAGGGCCTGGCAGTGCTCCTGGATGTCCCAGGCACTGTCTTCGTCCGGAATGCCCTGCGGCGGCCGGGCGAAGAACACCGTATTCGGCTCCAACGTCAGCTGGTAGTGCGAGATATGGGTGGGGTCGAGTGCGAAGGCGCGCTCAAGATCGTGCTCGGCCTGTGCCAGCGTCTGCTGTGGCAGCGCGTACATCAGGTCGATGTTGAAGTTCTTGTAGCCGGCGTCCTGCGCCAGCTTGACCGCGCGCTCGGCCTCGTTGCTGTCGTGGATACGGCCAAGGCGCTTGAGCGCCTCATCATTGAAGGTCTGGATGCCGAAGCTGATGCGGTTCACGCCGGCCGCGCGGTAGCGGTCGAAGCGGCCGTGCTCGGCGGTGCCGGGATTGGTCTCCAGCGTGACCTCCAGGTTCGGCGCGAAACGCAGCCGTGCGCTGGCTGCCTGCAGGAAGCGGTCGATCGCCTCTGGCGGGAACAGGCTGGGCGTGCCGCCGCCGAAGAACACGCTGCTGACCACCCGGCCCCAGACCAGCGGCAGGTCCTGGTCCAGGTCGCGGATCAGCGCATCGATATAGGCGTCGAAGGGCAGGTCGCCCTTGCCGGCATGCGAGTTGAAATCGCAGTAAGGGCATTTGCGCACGCACCACGGCAGGTGCACGTATAGCGCCAGTGGCGGCGGTACCAGCTGCACGCCGGCAACGTGACCGTGATCGATCGCGCAGGATTCGCCGGGAAGGTGGTTGCAGTGGTCGTGGGAGTGCGGCATGGACGGCTTAGGGAAGATTGGAAGTGCAAGGAGGAGGGCGCTATCGCTGAGTGATCAGGATCGAATCAACCAGCGAGCGCGGCTGTGCACGGAGCACGGTAGCGGCGATATCACGGAACATCGGCGAAGGGCCTTGATAGCTGCCCATCTCATTGTCCATGAGGCGATGACGTGCCGGTCGGCTGCCATTACGCATGTGAAGGTACAGGCCGGAAACCATGCCTTTGCTCTTGTCTGCGAAGTTGTCGTAGCGAACTTCGAGTACGTCGAACAGTGGTACTTGGCGCCAGCGGTGCGCGGTGGAGATGTTGTGGTAGCGAAGATGTCCTGCTTGTTCATCCACTACAACGCGCTGCCACATGATGGGGGCAGCGATCAATTCGACTGCGAACACACCGCCTAGCGTCCATAACGGAAGTGCAAGCCAGGAATACTTGCCGTCATAGGCCAGCAGGCCGCCGACCACGGCGCCGGTGATGCCACCGAGGATGGCAACTGCCAGCACAAGCCCCATCCGGGTCCGATAGCGGCGTGGCGTCATTCCCTGATCTCCGTGGTCAATCGAAACTAAGTTGCGACATGCGCTGCAACAACAGCTGCAGCGCCTTGGCGCGGTGGCTGCGGCCGTTCTTCTGCGCCGGTTCCATCTGCGCAGCGGTCAGGCCCAGTTCTTCATCCAGGAACACCGGGTTGTAGCCGAAGCCATTGCTGCCGCGCAGTTCGTCGATGATGCGGCCTTCCCAGCTGCCTTCGCAGATCAGCGGTTGCGGATCGTTGGCATGGCGCAGCAGCACGATCACCGCGTAGAAGCGCGCGGTGCGGCGTTCGGCCGGGACATCGCGCAGCGCATCAAGCAGCTTGGTGTTGTTGGCGGCATCGTCGGTAGGGCTGCCGGCGTAGCGCGCGCTGTAAAGGCCGGGCGCACCGTCCAATGCATCGACGATGAGGCCGGAGTCGTCGGCCAGCGCTGGCAGGCCGGTCACCGCGCAGGCATGGCGGGCCTTGATCAGCGCGTTCTCGACGAAGGTCAGGCCGGTTTCCGGCACATCGTCCACGCCCAGTTCGCGCTGCGGCACGATCTGCAGCGGCAGGTCGGCCAACATGGCCTGCAGTTCCTTCAATTTGCCAGCGTTGCCGCTGGCCAATACCAGTTTCATTGCTTGGGCTCCAACAAGTCCCAGGTGTTGCCGTACAGGTCGCGGAACACCGCGACCGTGGCATAGGGTTCTTCGCGTGGCGCTTCGAGGAATTCGACGCCCTGCGCGGTCATTGCCGCGTGGTCGCGCCAGAAATCATCGGTGTTGAGGAAAAAGCCAACGCGGCCACCGGTCTGGTTGCCGATGCGGCTGCGCTGTTCTTCATCGCTGGCACGCGCCAACAGCAGCGCGGCGGCGCTGCCATCGGTGGGGCCGACCACTACCCAGCGCTTGCGGCCCTGGTCGATGTCTTCCAACAGCTGGAAGCCGAGCTTGCCGGTGTACCAGGCGATGGCTTCGTCGTAGTCGGCGACCACGAGGGTGACCAGGGCAAGGCGCCGGCTCATGCCTGCGCCAACGCCGCCTGCTGGGCGTCGAACAGCTCGCGGATGCCCTTTTCAGCCAGCACCAGCAGCGCGTCCAGTTCCTCGCGGCGGAAAGCGTGGCCTTCGGCCGTGCCCTGCAGCTCGATGAAGCCACCACCGTCGTTCATGACGATGTTCATGTCGGTATCGCAGTCGCTGTCTTCCGGGTAATCCAGGTCCAGCACCGGCTGGCCCTTGTAGACGCCGACCGAGACGGCGGCCACTGCACCGAACAACGGGTTGCGCTTGATCTCGCCGCGCTTCATCAGCAGGTTCACTGCATCCACCAGCGCCACATAAGCGCCGGTGATGGCGGCGGTGCGGGTACCACCGTCGGCCTGCAGTACGTCGCAGTCCAGGGTGATGGTGCGCTCGCCCAATGCGTTGCGATCGATGCAGGCGCGCAGGGTGCGGCCGATCAGGCGCTGGATTTCCAGGGTGCGACCGCCTTGCTTGCCGCGCGCGGCTTCACGGTCGGAACGGGTGTGGGTGGAGCGCGGCAGCATGCCGTATTCGGCGGTGACCCAGCCTTCGCCCTTGCCGCGCAGGAAGCCGGGAACCCGGTTCTCGACGCTGGCGGTGCACAGCACGCGGGTGTCGCCAAAGCTCACCAGCACCGAGCCTTCGGCATGGCGGGTGAAGGAACGCTCGATGGTGACGGTGCGCATCTGGTCGGCCTGGCGGCCGCTGGGACGGGAGAAGGTCATGGGGAATCCGGTTAGTGCGAGTTGATCTGGCGGGCGTCTGGGTGGTGGATGCACCAGCGTCCAGAGGTGGCTAGGGTACCATTCGCCCTTTGAAACACATCGGAAAGCACATGATTCGGAGCATGACCGCCTATGCCGGCGGCGAACGCATCACCGCGTGGGGCACCCTGGGCTGCGAACTGCGCTCGGTGAACCACCGGTTCCTTGAAGTGGGCGTGCGTCTGCCCGAGGACCTGCGTGCGCTGGAGCCGCAGCTGCGCGAACGCGTTGCTGCCCGGGTCAGCCGCGGCAAGCTCGACCTGGTGATGCGCCTGCGGGCACCGGAAGCCGCCACCTCGCTGGCCGTCAACGAGGTGCTGGTGGATCAGCTGTCTGAATTGGCGCAGCGCCTGCACAGCCGCTTCCCCGGGATGCAGGTGGGCTTCACCGACCTGCTGCAATACCCCGGCGTGCTGCGCGCCGAGGCGACCGACAGTGCCGCCCTGCATGCCGAAGCACTGGCCTTGCTGGAAGAGACCGTCACCAGTTTCGTGCAGGCGCGCGAGCGCGAAGGCGACAAGCTGGCCACGGCAATCAGCGAGCGGGTCGATTCGGTCGAACGCATTGCCGGTGAAGTCCGCGAGCTGATCCCGGCCATCCGCGAGGGGCAGCGGGTCAAGCTGGCCGCACGCCTGGCTGACCTGCCGCACCCGGTTGATCCGGGCCGGGCGGAGCAGGAGTTGGTGATGTGGCTGCAGAAGCTCGACGTGGATGAGGAGCTGGACCGCCTGGACAGCCATATCGCGGAAATCCGCCGCGTGCTGCGCCAGCGCGAGCCGGTCGGCCGCCGCCTGGACTTCCTGCTGCAGGAGTTCAACCGCGAAGCCAATACCCTGGGCTCCAAGTCGGTGGACGCACGCACCTCCAACGCCGCCGTCGAGCTGAAGGTGCTGATCGACCAGATCCGCGAGCAGGTCCAGAACATCGAGTAAAGGGTAGTGCCGAGCCATGCTCGGCAGCGGCTCTACAGGTGGTGCTCCAGCCGAGCATGGCTCGGCTCTACAGGTGTAGCCGGCCCCCGTGGCAATTGGGGGCCTTCAACCCCCGATCCTGCACAGACCGGCCCACGCCGGTACAATGCCGGGCCATTCCGACGTTGGCCCACCGCATGCGTGGCACCCTCTATATCGTCGCTGCCCCGTCCGGGGCCGGCAAAAGCAGCATCGTCAACGCCACTCTGGCGCGTGACCCGCACATCTCGCTGTCGATTTCCTTCACCTCGCGGGCCATGCGCCCGGGCGAGGTCAACGGCAAGCATTACCACTTCGTCCCGGCTGCCGAGTTCGAGCAGATGATCGCCGCCGGTGATTTCTTCGAGCACGCGCTGGTGCATGGCGACTGGAAGGGTACAGCCCGGCAGTCGGTGGAGCCGCAGCTGGCGGCCGGCAAGGACGTGCTGCTGGAGATCGACTGGCAGGGTGCACGCCAGGTGCGCGAGAAGGTGCCGGGCGCGGTCAGCGTGTTCATCCTGCCGCCGTCGCGGCAGGCGCTGGACGAGCGCATGCGCAAGCGTGGCCAGGACAGCGAGGCGGTAATGGCCCAGCGCCTGGCCGCCGCGCGTGAGGAAATGCTGCATTACGACGAGTTCGACTACGTCATCATCAACGAGGATTTCGATACCGCCGTTGGCGAAATGTGCTCGATCTTCGCCGCCAGCCGGCTGCGCTGCGAACCCCAGCAACGCCGCCACGGCGAGCTGATCGCCTCGTTGCTGGCCCCTGAAAACTGAGCAAGTGGTTGATCCACAAGGGGCTGTTCAGGCCTTGACTTGATTCCAGGACCGGTCTGCCCCTACAATCCGTCCCCTTTCCCTCATTCGATCGAGCGGCCGTTGCAGGTCGCCGGGAGCCCGCATGGCCCGCATTACCGTAGAAGATTGCCTGGAAGTCGTTAACAACCGTTTTGAGCTGGTCATGATGGCGTCCAAGCGCGCCCGTCAGCTGGCCAATGGTGTCCAGGCGACGATCGACAACAGCGAGAGCGAGGACAAGCCGACGGTGTTGGCGCTGCGCGAAATCGCTGCCCGTCGCATCGACAACGAGCTGATCGAGGAAGTCGAGAAGTCCGAGCGCGAGCGCATCGAGCGTGAAGCACTGGAATGGGCAGCCGCTGAAGTGGTCGCCGACGAAGACATGTCCAAGAACGACGATTGATTGCCTCTTCGGCATCGATTGATGTTGTCTGCAAACAGCCCGCCAAAAGCGGGCTGTTTGCGTTGTAGGAATTGCCGTGGAACGCCTGCTGGCATAGTCTTCTGCCATGAACCCAGGCCCTTCCGCCCAGGTAGCCACGCCCGCGGGCGGGGTGGTACCTGATTACGTACTGCAACTCGAACGCGCAGCCAGCTACCTCCCCACCGAGCAGCTGCCGCTGCTGCGTCGTGCCTGGGAGGTCGGGGCGGCTGCGCATGCCGGCCAGACCCGCAAATCCGGCGAACCGTATATCACCCATCCGGTGGCGGTGGCGCGCATCCTGGCCGAACTCGGCCTGGATGTTGAAACCCTGATCGCGGCGATCCTGCACGACACCATCGAGGACACACCGCTCACCGGCGAGGAGCTGGCCGCCGAGTTCGGCCAGGCCGTGGCCGACCTGGTCGAGGGCGTCACCAAGCTGGACAAGCTCAAGTTCCGCGACCGCCAGGAAGCTGCGGCGGAGAGCTTTCGCAAGATGTTGCTGGCGATGTCGCGCGACCTGCGCGTGATCATGATCAAGCTGGCTGACCGCCTGCACAACATGCGCACCCTGGGTGCACAGAGTGCCGAGGCGCGGCGCCGCATCGCCACCGAAACGCTGGATATCTACGCGCCCATCGCCCAGCGCCTGGGCATGAACCTGATCAAATCCGAGCTGCAGAACCTCGGCTTCCGCGCGCTGTACCCGTGGCGCCACGCCATCATCGAGAAACACATCCGCAGCCAGCCGGTGGTGCGTCGTGAGTCGATGGCGCAGGTGGAAGTACAGCTGTCGCAGCGCCTGGCGCGTGAAGGGCTGGAGCATCGCCTGATCAGCCGCATCAAGACGCCCTGGAGCATCTATACCAAGATGCGCGAGGAGAACAAAAGCTTCGACCAGGTCATGGATGTGTTCGGCTTCCGCCTGGTGATGCGCAACGTACCCAACTGCTACCACGCACTGGGCGGCGTGCATGCCGCGTTCAAACCGCTGGACGGGCGCTTCCGCGATTTCATCGCCATCCCCAAGGCCAACGGTTACCAGTCGCTGCACACGGTGCTGTTCGGGCCGTACGGCTCCCCGATCGAAGTGCAGATCCGCACCGAGGAAATGGACCTGATCGCCGAGCGCGGTGTGGCCGCGCACTGGACCTACAAGTTCGGTGGCGACGGCCCCAACAGTGCGCAGAGCAGGGCGCATGCCTGGATCGTCGAGTTGATCGATTCGCAGCGCACCGCAGGTTCGTCGCTGGAGTTCCTCGACAACGTCAAGGTTGACCTGTTCCCGGACGAGGTCTACCTGTTCACGCCCAAGGGCAAGATCCTGGCGCTGCCGCGCAATTCGACCGCGCTGGATTTCGCCTATGCCGTGCACACCGATGTGGGCAACCGCGCGGTCGCATCGCGCGTGGACAAGAAGCTGGTGCCGCTGCGCACGCGCCTGGTCAGCGGGCAGACGGTGGAAATCATCACCGCGCGCTCGGCCTCGCCCAAGCCGCAGTGGCTGGAGTTCGTGGTCAGCAGCAAGGCGCGCACCGCGATCCGTCACCAGCTCAAGCAGCTGGAGCACGAGGATGCGGTACAGCTCGGTCACAGCATGCTGGACCGCGCGCTGGAAGCGATGGACAGCTCGATCGAGCGGCTGCCCAAGGGGCGCCTGGACGCTTTCCTCACCGAGCACCGTTACCCGCGCCTGGAGGCCTTCCTGGCCGATGTCGCGCTGGGCAACTGGATGCCAACCCAGGCCGCGCAGGCGCTGATGTCGTATGCCGAACTGCGCGCTAGTGGCGTCACTCATCGCGCCCAGGAGAAGATCCTGATCAACGGCAGCGAGCGTGGCGTGGTCAGCTTCGCCAACTGTTGTCAGCCGATTCCGGGCGACGACATCATGGGTTACCACACGGCCGGCAAGGGCATCGTCGTGCATCGGCTGGATTGCCCGAACCTGGCCGAACTGCGCAAGACGCCGGATCGCTGGGTGCCGATTGGCTGGGATACCAGCGTGGTCGGCGACTACGACACCGCGTTGGTGGTCGAGGTGGAGAACGGCACCGGCGTGCTGGCGCAGCTGGCTGCCGCCATCGCCCACAGCCATTCCAACATCGAGCGCGTGGACTACCTGGACCGCGATTTCAACGCCGCGGTGCTGTGCTTCAACATCCAGGTCCGCGACCGCAACCACCTGGCCGAAGTAATGCGTCGCCTGCGCCGCCTGCAGGTAGTGCAGTCCGTCCGCCGCCAATAAGGGCAGTGCCGAGCTATGCTCGGCAGAAGCCTTACCGATGTTGTTGTAGGAGCGGCGTCAGCCGCGAAGCTGACGCCGTTGAGATTACGGATGTGTCTGTAATCCGCTCGATCATGAGCTTCGCGGCTGACGCCGCTCCTACAAAACCACGTCGGGTTCACCAGTAGCGCCCCAGCCGAGCATGGCTCGGCGCTACCTGTATTCCGCTATCCACACAGACTGTGTCCTGCTGCATACACAAGCTGTGGATAAGGCCGTGCAGCCCTTGTGCCACGGCCCTCTGCAAGGCATGGTGATTTTTTGTCCACGCGCTGTGGGCAAGCCGCCGTAGTGCCGAGCCATGCTCGGCAGGGGCCTTGCCGACATTGTTGTAGGAGCGGTGTGAGCCGCGAAGCTGGCAGTGCTGGAGCAGCCGGGCTGCCCGCAATCTGAAAGACCATCTGCTTCGCGGCTTACGCCGCTCCCACGAAACCCACAGCTGGCTTTTCGATAGAGCCCCAGCCGAGCATGGCTCGGCTCTACCTGTATCCCGCTATCCACACAGCTTGTGTCCTGCTACCTACACAAGTTGTGGATAACCGCGCGCAGCCCTTGTGCTGCGGTCCTCTGCAAAACATGGTGATATTTTGTCCATCACTTGTGGACAGGTGGAGGTGAGCCTGCAGCGTGTTCTGCGTACCATGGGCGGGATACCCACATGGCTGTACCTCATGACGACGTTCCCGGAAGACATCTATACCGAACCCACCGCCGATACCGATACGCTGGCCAACCTGGGGCCACTGGCGCCGCTGGCCGGCATCTGGATCGGCGAGCGCGGCATGGACGTCCATCCCAAGGCGGATGGCCCCGAACGGCAGGCCTTCATTGAACACGTCGAACTGCAGCCGATCGACGCGCAGCCCAATGGCCCGCAGTTGTTCTACGGGCTGCGTTATCACACCCGCATCCACAAGCCCGGTGAAGTGGAGACCTTCCACGATCAGGTCGGCTACTGGCTGTGGGAGCCGGCGACCGGCACGGTGATCCAGACGCTGACCATCCCGCGCGGGCAGACCGCGATGGCGGTTGGCAAGGCGGCGCCCGATGCGAAGCGCTTCCGCCTGCGCGCCGAGCGTGGCTCGATGACCAATGGCATCAGCTCCAACCCGTTCCTGGAACACGCGTTCCGTACCGACAGCTACGAGATCGAGGTCACCATCAATGACGACGGCAGCTGGTCCTACGAACAGGAAACGATGCTGGTCATCCCGGACCGCAGCGCGCCGTTCGCGCATACCGACCGCAATACGCTGCGCCGGATCGGCGAGCCAACGCCCAACCCGACCGCGCGGGCTGCGTAGTGCCGAGCCATGCTCGGCAACGGCTCTACCGATAGGTTAGACGCACTTGTGGGAGCGGCGTCAGCCGCGAAGCTGGTGCCAGTGAATCGAGCAGGCATGCAGGCCAGCTGGATGGATCATCTGCTTCGCGGCTGACGCCGCTCCCACAAACCCAACAGCTGGTTCTTCGGTAGAGCCCCAGCCGAGCATGGCTCGGCTCTACCTGTATTCCGCTATCCACACAGACTGTGTCCTGCTGTATACACAAGCTGTGGATAAGGCCGCGCAGCCCTTGCGCTGCGGACCTCTGCAAAACATGGTGATATTTTGTCCACGACCTGTGGATGGCACGAATGTAGTGCCGAACCATGCGCGGCAGGGGCTTTGCCGATAAGGCATAGGCACTGGTAGGAGCGGCGTGAGCCGCGAAGCTGGCAGCAATGAATCGAGCAGGCATGCTGGCTAGCTGGATGGATCACCTGCTTCGCGGCTGACGCCGCTCCCACAAATCTGCCGCTAAGGCCCCAGCCGAGCATGGCTCGGCTCTACCTGCATGTGGCTATCCACACAGCTTGTGCCCTGTGATGCCTACAAGTTGTGGATAAGCCTTTGCAGGCCTTGTGCTGTAAAGCTTTCGGATCTCTGGTTATTTTTTGACCAAGGCCAGCCCAGCCCGGTCAGCTGCCCGCCAAGCGGGCGACGCTACAATGGCCCACCTTTTCCAGACTGGAGTTGTCCATGTCCCGCCAGATCATCAACACCGCCAAGGCCCCGGCCGCCATCGGCCCGTACTCGCAGGCCGTGCGTGCCGGCAACACCGTGTATTTCTCTGGCCAGATTCCGCTGGACCCGGCGACCGGTGAAATCGTCGCTGGCGACGTCACCGCGCAGGCCCGTCGCGCCTTCGACAACCTCAAGGCCGTGGCCGAGGAAGCCGGTGGCTCGCTGGACAAGATGGTCCGCCTTGGCCTGTACCTGACCGACCTGGGCGAGTTCGCCAAGGTCAATGCGGTCATGCAGGAGTACTTCCAGGCCCCGTTCCCGGCCCGTTCGACCATCGAAGTGTCGGGCCTGCCGAAGGGCGCCGCGTTCGAAGTCGACGCGATCATGATCATCGACTGATCCGCTGCGCGGATTCGGTGGTGAAGCAGATGCCCGGGAAACCGGGCATCTGCGTTTCAGTTTGGCGGCAAACGGGTTCCGCTCGGGGTCTGCCCGGTCCAGCGCTTGAAGGCGCGGCGGAACTCGCGCGCGTCGTTGAAGCCCAGCTGGTTGCCGATCGCGGCAACGGCGAGCTCGGGGTCCTGCAGCAGTTCCAATGCGCGCTCGGTGCGCACGCGGTCGT
Organism: Stenotrophomonas sp. 610A2; assembly: GCF_030549615.1. Classification (NCBI taxonomy): domain Bacteria; kingdom Pseudomonadati; phylum Pseudomonadota; class Gammaproteobacteria; order Lysobacterales; family Lysobacteraceae; genus Stenotrophomonas; species Stenotrophomonas pigmentata. The sequence goes on along the minus strand of NZ_CP130832.1, from coordinate 3,557,771 downwards.
GGACCTCGCTGAAGCTGGTTTCCTCGTCGGCTAGTTGCCTGCGCAGGGTGCGCTCGCTCAGGTGCAGGGCCAGCGCGATTTCGCTCATCTGCGGGTTATCGCGCAGCCGTGGCCGCAACTGGCGCTCGACCGCAGCGGTGGTCTCACCGCGCGAAGCCAGTGTTGCCAGTTGCGCGTGGCACATCGACAAGGCCTGCAGCGAGGTCACGGGGTTGTAGCTGGCAAACGGCAGTTGCATCCAGCGCTGGTCCAGTATCAGGGCGTGGCGTGGCTGGTTGAAGCGCAGCTCACAGCGGAACAAGGCCTGGTACTGGTCGATGCAGGCCGGTGCCGGGTAGCCCAGTTCCAGCCGCAGCGGGCTGAACTCGTTGCCAGCCAGCTCGCGGCCCAGCATCACGATGCTGGAAAACATTTCCTCGCAGAGGAACTGCAGCAGGTCGTTGGCTTCATCCGGCGCGGTGGCGACGATGGCCAGGCTGTCGCTGCCGCCGTCTTCCAGGGCCAGGCTCATCAGCGGGCCAAGATTGCGCTGGTAATCCAGGCCGATCCGTACCGCGTCACCAAAGGTGCGTGCGGTTTTCATCGCCAGCCCAAGCAGGCCGAAGTTGCCGCCGTTCTGGTTGCCACCCATGGCCAGACCAACGCCATCAATGGGAAAGGTCGGTAGGGCGCGGCGTATCACCTCGATCGCCTGCCGGTAGGAAATACGGGCACTGGGATCATTGAGCTGCGCCGCGCTCAGCTGCAGTCCGTTGAACCAGTTATCGCTACTGACGCCGCGTTGCTCGGCCAGCAACAACAGGCCACAGAGCATGTTGGTTGGAACGTTGGCGATGCTCAGGCGGTCGCCGCCGCTGATCCTGCGATGCATTCAAGCCCCTCCAGCTTGTCCGCTTTGCCCCCCCAAGTATGCCGTTCTTGCCCTTCGCGTGAACACTGCCTGAAGGTGAGACTGCAGACCAACATCGGCCGGCGTATGGAGTCGGAATCATGCAGCGCAGCATCATCTGGGTAGTTTCCACCGGCTTGGCCGTGCTGACGGCCGGTTGCCAGAAGCAGGCCGAGCTGGCACCCGTTGTGGCGGCCGCTGATGCCGCCTTCGCGGCAACGCTGCAGGAGCGCCTGCTCGATGCCAAGCCCGGTGACGTGATCGATATCCCGGCCGGTCGCCACCAGTTCGAGCGCAGCCTGAGCCTGCGAGCCGATGGCGTGACCATCCGTGGCGCCGGCATGGACCAGACTGTGCTCAGCTTCAAGGGGCAGAAGGCCGGCGCCGAAGGGCTGCTGGTCAACGGCGACAACTTCACCATCGAGAACCTCACCATCGAGGATTCCAAGGGTGATGGTCTGAAGATCAGCGAGTCGGAGAACATCACCATCCGAGGGGTAAAGGTGCAGTGGAGCGGTGGCCCCAGCACCAAGAACGGCGCCTATGGCATCTACCCGGTGCTGACCAAGAACGTGCTGATCGAGAACACCATTTCCATCGGTGCCTCCGATGCCGGCATCTATGTTGGCCAGTCCGATGGGGTGATCGTGCGCAACAGCCGTGCCGAGCAGAACGTGGCCGGCATCGAGGTCGAGAACACCCGCAATGCCGATGTGTACGACAACGTCGCCACCGGCAATACCGGCGGCATCCTGGTGTTCAACATGCCGGGTCTGTCGCAGCAGGGCGGCAATATCCGCGTGTTCAACAACAAGGTCATCGCCAACAACCACGAGAACTTCGGTGCCAAGGGCACGCCGGTGGCCAGCGTGCCGGCCGGTTCGGGCATCGTCATCAATTCCAACGATGACATCGAGGTGTTCGACAACGAGGTGCGCGACAACGCCACCACCAACATCATCGTCTCCAGCGTGTATTCCACCGGCTACAAGGACAGCAGCGCCTCGCCCAATTTCGATCCATATCCGGAGCGCATCCATATCCACAACAACACCTTGTCCGGCGGTGGTGATTCGCCCGACGGGTTGGATCTGAAGGCCTTGAAAGTGGCGATGTATGGCCTGACCGGCAGCTTCCCTGACGTGCTGTGGGATGGCTACTACAACAAGGAGCGGATGGTGGACGGGGTCAAGCTTGGCCCACAGATCTGCCTGCGCAACGTCAGCGGTGTGGTCAATGCCGATGGTCCTGGCGGTTACAAGAACCCGAGCAAGGATGCCAAGCCATTTGAATGCGATCTGCCGCGCTTGCCGGCCATCGATTTGAAGCGCGGTTGAGGCCAGGGCATGCGCAATCTGATGGTGCGGGCGATTGTGTTGGTCGGCGCCTTGCTGATGCTGGTGGCCTGCGGCAAACCGGCTGCGGTGCATTTCTTCGAGCAGGGCCAGCCAGCGACGCTGGATGAATGGCATGTGCTGCGCATCCGCGATGGCAGACTGTCGCTCAATGACGGCGTGGTGCCGTATGACCTGAACACTCCGCTGTTCAGTGATTACGCGCACAAGCTGCGCACGGTATGGATGCCGAAGGGGCAGGCCGCTGGTTACCAACCGGAGCATGCCTTCGACTTCCCGGTCGGCACCATTCTCAGCAAGACCTTCTACTATCCGCTGCCGGCGAGCGGTGCAGCCGATGGGAAGTCGGTGGCACGCACGCCACCTTCGCAGTCCTCGTTGCGTGAAGAGAGCCTGGACTTGTCCAAGGTCCGCTTGATCGAGACCCGGCTGCTGGTCCACCGCAAGGAAGGCTGGGTGGCCTTGCCCTATGTCTGGAATCAAGAGCAGACCGCAGCGACCTTGCAGCGTACCGGTGCCAGTGTTGACCTGGAACTGGTGGCTGCGGACGGCTCACGCGAAGCACTTGCGTACCAGGTGCCGGACCAGAACCAGTGCGGCGGCTGCCATATCACCGACAACCGCTCGCGCAAGCTGCTGCCGATCGGCCCCAAGGCCCGCAACCTCAATCGCGATTTCGACTACCTAAGCGGCCACGACAACCAGCTCGCTCATCTGGTCAAGCTCGGCTACCTGAAAGACCTGCCTGCACCGGCACAGCTGCCACGCGCGGCCGATGCCACTGATCCCGCCGCGCCGCTGGAGGCGCGTGCACGCGCCTATCTGGACGTGAACTGCGGTCACTGCCATAGCCGCACTGGCCCGGCCATCACCTCGGGGCTGTGGCTGGACGCACCCACCCGGGATCACCTGAAGCTGGGCATGTGCAAGCAGCCGATCGCCGCCGGCAAGGGCACCGGCAACCGGCGCTATGACATCCAGCCGGGGGATGCGGATGCCTCGATCATCGCCTACCGCATGGACAGCGATGATCCGGCGGTGATGATGCCCGAGGTCGGCCGCGCGGTTGTACACAGCGAAGGCGTGACCTTGATCCGGGATTGGATCAACGCACTGCAAACAAACTGCGACACGGCTGGCGAAGGCCAGCCTGGCAATACGGGCCCGCCGGCGGTCTGACGCCGGCATACACCTCACTGCGTGGGAGAGAACGCGATGCGAGTGAAGCAACGGAATCTGGTAGTCGGACTGCAGCGGGCCATGGCCGGGCTGATGGTGGTGGGGGCAGTTGCCCCGGCGATGGCACAGTCGGCGACGGAGGATGCTGCCACCACGCTTGATCGCATCACCGTCACCGCGCAGAGCCGGCAACAGGAAATACAGGACGTGCCGATTGCCTTGCAGGTGGTCGACCAGAACCTGCTCAACGACGTTGCCGCCGAGAACCTTGGTGACATCGATGCCTTCGTGCCGGGCCTGGTGATTGATGCGGTGCAGCCAACCCAACCTTCTTTCAAACTGCGTGGCGTGGAGACCGATGACTTCGGCATCGGTACCGATCCGGCGGTGGGCATCTTCGTCGATGGCGTCTACGGCGGACGCGGCGGCGGTGTGTTGCTGCCGTTCGTCGACGTGGAACGCATCGAGGTGCTGAAGGGACCGCAGGGCACCTTGTTCGGCCGCAATACCGCCGCCGGCGCGATCTCGCTGATAACCCGCCGGCCGCAGGCCGAGACCGAGGCGCGGGCCACCGTGCGGGTGGGCAATTACGGCAAGAAATACGCCGATGCGATGTGGAACATCCCCACCGGCGACAACTCGGCGCTGCGCTTCAATGCGCTTATCAATACCAGTGACGGTTGGTTCCAGGATGGCGCCACCGGCAAGGATCTGGGTGGCGAGAACGTCTGGGCCACACGCGCTGCCTGGCAGACCCGCTTCGGCGACAACACCACTGCCTATGTGAGCTGGGACCACGAGAGCCTGGACCAGAACGGCCGTGTCACCACCGGCATCGTCGCGCTGCCCGCCTATCCGGCGCGGCCGCCCGTGCCGGTGGATCCGGATGACTACCTGGACCCGCGCAAGATCAAGACCTACAGCGATGCTGACAACGCCGAATGGCGCACCTTCGATGGTGTCAGTCTGATCGTCGACCATGCACTGTCCTGGGGCAACTTCACCTCCACCAGTTCCTGGCGCAAGTACGACTCGACCAACCACACCGAGGAAGATGGCACCAACCGCTTCGACCTGTACGTGGACTCGAAGAACACCGAGAGCAACGAGACCTTCTACCAGGAGTTCAAGTTCTCCGGCAGCAATGAGCGCTTCGACTGGGTTGCCGGTGCCAGCTACTTCGACGAGGACGCGCAACAGACCAGCGAGGTCAATACCAATACCGAGGCGGTGAACAACATCGTGCGCAACATGGGCATCGCGCCAACGCCTGATGGCAGCCTGTTCGGTTTCACCTCGCTGCTGGCGCAGATGAACGGTATTCCGATTTCGCTGGTCGGCGAGAAGTGGAACGAACGCTTCAACAACACCTTGGGCACGACGTCCTATGCGGTGTTCGGCGATGTGATCTGGAAGGCCACCGACCGCCTCAACCTGACCTTCGGCCTGCGCTACACCCGCGACGAGAAGGACTTCACCTGGCTCAACACGCCGCGCAATGCACCGGGGCTGGAAGCCAAGCTCGGCGCGCTGGAAGCGCTCGGCTTCTTCCAGGCATTGGCCGGCATGGGCATTCCCATCACCCGCGATCTGCTGACCTTCGACATGGCCTTCATTGATCCGCCGGCGATGGTCAACAAGGGCAAGCTGGTCCGCGACAAGAAGAGCTGGAGTGACTGGAGCCCGCGCTTCGTCGTCGACTACCACCTCAACGACGACACCATGGTGTTCGGCTCGCTGGCCAAGGGCTACAAGGCAGGCGGTTTCAACGCGCTGCAGATCGGCCCGGCATTCGAGAACGAGGACGTGTGGAACCTGGAGATCGGCATCAAGCAGAGCTTCAATCGCTTCTCCTACAACCTGTCCGCCTTCCACTACCAGTACGACAACCGCCAGGCGATCCGGCTGATCGACCCGGACCCGAACAACCCGGTCGACATCCCGGTCTATGTGTTCGACACCAGCGATCTTGAAGCCACCGGCGTGGACTTCGACATGCGCTGGAAAGTCACCGACGGACTGACCTTGGACGCCGCTGCCGAGTGGATCGACTCCAAGTACAAGGACTACGTGACACCTGAAGGTGTCAATCTGGACGGTGCCGCAACCGGCGAGCCACGCTTCACCGCTTCGGCTGGCGCGGTGTATCTGGCTGACCTCGGTGGCAACGGCCAGCTGCGCTTCTCGCTGCGCCAGTCCTATCGGGGAGCGGTGCGTTGCAACGCCGGCTCGGCACTGCAGGGTGACTGCGGTATCAGCAAGGTGCTGGACATCGGCGAGGCACAGCAGCGCACCGACGTGCGCATCGGCTGGACCTCGCCCCTGCAGCACTGGACCTGGGCGGTGTACGCCAACAACGTGTTCGACAAGCAATACGTGCGCGGCCTCAACACCTACGGCCGCGACCCGCTCGGTGTAGTCGGCGCAACCATCACCGACCCCCGCACCTACGGCCTGGAGATGACCGTTAAGTTCTAGCAGAGTCGCCTGCGCAAAGGGCTCCCCTCTCCCGCTTGCGGGAGAGGGGTTGGGGGTGAGGGCCTGCGCGCCACGTACAGCTACCGCACCAAGGCGCCAATCGACAAAGCAGCAGCAAATCAGCACTTGGGGAGTAGGAAACCCCGGCGTCCAACCACGCCGGGGTTTCTGTTTCCTGCGCATGACGGCATCCTTATGCAATGTCTGCACGCCGTGACCTCGCCACCCTCGATCTGTCCACCGAACCACTGAGCCGCCTGGCCGGGGTCGGGCCACGGGTGGCAGCCAAGCTGGAAGCGCGCGGCCTGACCAGCCTGCAGGACCTGTGGCTGCACCTGCCGCTGCGTTACGAGGACCGCACCACGCTGCTGCCGATCCGCGCGCTGAAGGCCGGCATGGCCGCGCAGGTGGAGGGCAGGGTGGAGGCGGTCGAACGCGGTTTCCGCTACCGGCCGGTGCTGCGGGTGGCAATCAGTGATGATTCCAGTGCCACCCTGGTGCTGCGCTTCTTCCACTTCCGCGCCGCGCAGGTCTCGCAGTTCGCGGTAGGCCGGCGCCTGCGCGCCTATGGCACGCCACGCGCGGGTCAGAATGGGCTGGAGATCGTGCATCCCAGTTATCACGTGCTCGGCGACGGCGAAGATGCCGCGCTGGGTGCGGTGCTGGATCCGGTGTATCCGGCGGTGGAGGGCATCGGCCCGGCCAGCCTGCGCAAGCTGATCGGGCAGGCGCTGGACCGCTTGCCTGACGCTGCTGCACTGGAATTACTGCCCCCGACCTTGCTTGCCGGCATGAGTCTGCCTTCCCTGCGCGACGCTTTGCTGACCATGCACCGGCCGCCGGCCGATGCTGACATCGGTGCTCTGGGCGCGGGTACGCATCCGGCGCAGCGGCGTTTGGCGATGGAAGAGCTGCTCGCCCATCATCTCAGCCTGCGTCGCCAGCGCATCGCCCTGCAGCAGCATCGCGCGCCGTCGCTGCGCGGTCGCGATGGCCTCGTCAAAGCGCTGCGCGAATCCTTGCCGTTCAAACTCACCGGCGCGCAGCAGCGCGTATTCGATGAGATCCGCAAGGATCTGGCCCGCGCGCACCCGATGCTGCGGTTGGTGCAGGGCGACGTTGGCTCCGGCAAGACCGTGGTTGCCGCATTGGCCGCGATGCTGGCGGTGGAGCGCGGCAAACAGGTGGCGCTGGCCGCGCCGACCGAGCTGTTGGCCGAGCAGCACCTGAACAATCTGCGCAGCTGGCTGGAACCGCTGGATGTGCGCGTGGCCTGGCTGGCCGGCAAGGTCACCGGCAAGGCTCGCACCAAGGTGCTGGAAGAGGTGGCCAGTGGTCATGCGCAAGTCGTGGTCGGCACTCACGCGCTGATGCAGGACAGCGTGGTCTTCAATGACCTGGCGCTGGCCATCGTCGACGAGCAGCACCGCTTCGGCGTGCACCAGCGCCTTGCCCTGCGTGACAAGGGCGCAACTGCCGGGGTGGTGCCGCATCAGCTGGTGATGACGGCCACGCCGATTCCGCGCACCCTGGCGATGGCCGCATATTCGGACCTGGACGTATCAGCCATCGACGAACTGCCACCTGGTCGCACACCGGTGCAGACCATCGCCATCAGCGCCGAGCGCCGGCCGGAACTGGTCGAACGCATCCGCATCGCCTGCCAGCAGGGCAGGCAGGTGTACTGGGTCTGCACGCTGATCGAGGAAAGTGAAGAAGATGCTGGTCCCGGCAATGCACGCATGGATGCGCAGGCCGCGCAGACCACCTTCGAGACGCTGTCGGCGCAGCTGCCTGAGTTGCGTATCGGGCTGGTGCATGGCCGGATGAAGGCCGCCGAGAAGCAGGCGGCGATGCGTGCGTTCAAGCAGGCCGAGACCGATCTGCTGGTTGCCACCACCGTGATCGAGGTTGGCGTCGATGTACCCAATGCCTCGTTGATGATCATCGAGAACGCCGAGCGGCTTGGTCTGGCCCAGCTGCACCAGCTGCGTGGGCGGGTAGGGCGCGGTGCCACCGCATCGAGCTGCGTATTGATGTACCAGGCGCCGCTGTCGGCAATGGCGCGTGAGCGGCTGGAGACCATGCGGCTCACCTCCGATGGCTTCCTGATTGCCGAGAAGGACCTGGAGCTGCGCGGTCCCGGCGAGTTGCTGGGTACCCGCCAGACCGGCCTGGCTGCCTTCCGCGTGGCCGACCTTGCCCGTGATGCAGGCCTGCTGCCGACTGTGCACGATCTGGCCGAACGCCTGCTCAATGACGCGCCGGAGCTTGCTGATCGCATCGTCAACCGCTGGATTGGTGGCGCAGTGCGCTACGCATCGGCCTGATTGCGTGCTTCCACTGTCATGGAGGCCGTGACAGACTCCATGGCCAACCAGAAGTGAAGCAGAAGATGAGCAAGAAGATACCGTTGCTGATTGATACTGATCCGGGCGTGGACGATGCGCTGGCACTGCTGATGGCCTTTGCCGATGAGCGCCACGATGTGGTCGCGTTGACAGTGGCAGCGGGCAATGTCGGCCTCGAATACACCGTGCGCAACGCGCTGAAGCTGTGCGAAGTGGCTGGCCGCGAAGACGTGCCGGTGTTCGCGGGTACCCCCGATCCGCTGGTATACCCGGCAGAAGACGCCGCGCATGTGCATGGCCGCGATGGCTTCGGCGACGTCGATCTGCCGCTGGCCGCGCGCAAGGTGGAAGCCGAGCACGCCGCGTTGGCGATCCTGCGCCTGTCGCACGAGTATGCAGGCGAGTTGCTGCTGGTCGCGCTGGGCCCGCTGACCAATATCGCGCTCGCGCTGAAGCTGGATCCCAGCCTGCCGCAGCGCGTGAAGCGCTTCGTGGTGATGGGCGGCGCGATCACGGGTCACGGCAACATCACCCCGGCCGCCGAGTTCAATATCGCCTTTGATCCGGAATCGGCGCATATCGTCTTCACCTCGTTCCCGTTCATCGAAGTCGCTGACTGGGAGGCCACCATCGCCCACGGCCTGCTGCACCGTGATGTCGAACAGTGGCTAGCTGCAGATACCGACAAGGCGCGTTTCTACGAGCTGATCTCACGCCAGACCCGGCTGTGGTCGGAAGACAGCCGTGGCGAGCGCTGGTACGCCGCCGATGCGCTGGCGATGGCCTGGGCGCTGCAGCCGGAGGGCGGCAAGGTAGTTGAACAGCGCCCGCTGTCGATCGAGCTGACCGGCACCCGTACCCGAGGTGCCACCATCGTCGACTGGAACCGCCAGACCGGCGCGGCCGACAATACGGCGCTGCTGATCGGCTACGACCAGGCCCGCTTCGAGGCCCAGGTGCGCGGGGCGCTGCTGGGCCAGTAATGGCCCGGGGGAATGGGTGGTAGTGGGCACGACTTGCCTGTTACGGCAAGTCGTGCTTATAATGGCCGTCTTGACCACCAGCCCACACGGTGCGAGCCCATGAAGGCCGATATCCATCCTGATTACCACAACGTCGTTTTCCACGACGTGACCTCTGATTTCAAGTTCCTGACCCGTTCGACCATGTCCTCCAAGGAAACGGTCAAGTGGGAAGACGGCGAAGAGTATCCGCTCGTCAAGGTTGAAATTTCCTCGGCTTCGCACCCGTTCTACACGGGCAAGCACAAGGTTATCGATACCAGCGGCCGCATCGACAAGTTCCAGAAGCGCTACGCGCGCTAATCGAACTGTTGTTGCTGCACTGACAACGGCCGCGCCTTGCGCGGCCGTTGTTTTGTCTTGCGTTTCGTATGGCTGAACCCTTGCGGAATCGGGCGGTTGTGCCAGTGCGACGCTGTGTCGCGCGGAAACTCCGGCTATAAGACTTTTGTCTTCGCAATCTGCAAATGCTGCTGTGCGATAATCGTCGGAACCGCAGTGGAAAACTGCGGAATTCCTTCACGCGCCTGCCCGCACCCCTTTCGTCAGGACAGGCGCCTTCCACTTGAGGAGCGCACACTGTGTCCGATCTTGATCAGGTCACGCTCAACGCCGGCGAAAAGTCGGTCGTTCTGCCTGTCGTCAAACCCGTACTGGGCAATAACTGTGTCGATATCTCGAAGCTGACCAAGGAAACCGGTCTCTTCACCTACGACTCGGGCTATACCGCCACCGCCAGCTGCAAGTCGGCCATCACCTACATCGATGGTGACAATGGCGTGCTGTTGTACCGCGGCTATCCGATCGAGCAGCTGGCTGCCAAGTCCAGCTTCGTCGAAGTGGCCTACCTGCTGATCAATGGCGATCGTCCGAGCGCCGACCAGCTGAAGGCTTTCGAAGCCGAACTGACCGCTGAAGCCGGCGTTGATGATTCCATCAACACCTTGATCGGCAGCTTCGCCAAGGACGCGCATCCGATGGCGATCCTGACTGCCTCGATCGCGCAGTTGTCGGCCAAGTACCACGCTTCGCTGGACCTGGAAGATGCCGAACAGCGCCGCCAGGCAGCCGTGCGTCTGATCGCCAAGGTTCCGACCCTGTCGGCGCTGATCTACCGTCACGGCGCTGGCCTGCCGGCCAACAAGCCGGACACCTCGCTGGACTATGTCAGCCGCTTCCTGAAGCAGACCTTCGAGTCGGCTGATGGCAAGTACGATCTGAACAAGGACGTGGTCAAGGCGCTGGACCTGCTGTTCATCCTGCATGCCGACCACGAGCAGAACGCCTCGACCTCGACCGTGCGTCTGGTCGGCTCCACCGGCGCCAACCCGTATGCATCGGTCGCCGCTGGCGTCACCGCGCTGTGGGGCCCGGCACATGGCGGCGCCAACGAAGCCGTGCTGAAGATGCTGGAAGAGATCGGTTCGGCCGACAATGTCGAGTCCGCTGTGGTCAAGGCCAAGGACAAGACCTCGGGCTTCCGCCTGATGGGCTTCGGTCACCGCGTCTACAAGAACTTCGATCCACGCGCCAAGGTCATCGGTGAGATGACCAAGCAGGTGCTGGGTCAGCTCGGCGTGCAGGATCCGCTGCTCGACGTTGCCGTCAAGCTGGAGCAGGCTGCACTGCAGGACGAGTACTTCGTTGCCCGCAAGCTGTACCCGAACGTCGACTTCTACAGCGGCATCATCTACAAGGCACTGAACATCCCGACCGAGATGTTCACCGTCATGTTCGCGCTGGGCCGTACCGCTGGCTGGGTATCGCATTGGCTGGAACAGCAGGTTGATCCGGAAATGAAGATTGGCCGTCCGCGCCAGGTCTACACCGGCCACGACGTGCGCGACTACAAGTAATGGCAACGGCGCAGCAATGCGCCGCTTCCATCACGACAAAAACCCCGCTTCGGCGGGGTTTTTGTTTGTGTGTCGGTTCCACAAGAGCAGGGATGCCCGGTAGTGCCGAGCCATGCTCGGCAGGGGCTTTACCGGTAAGGCCTCTGCCGAGCATGGCTCGGCACTACGCTCCCTCCTTTTGCCGCAGGCAAGGGGAGGGTTGGGGAGGGGTAGCTTCTGCGGCTTTTCACGCACTGCCAGCTTCGCGGCTCACGCCGCTCCTGCAAGCGCCGATAGGTGCCCGGTAGTGTCGAGCCATGCTCGGCACTACGCTCCCTCCCTTTGCCGCAGGCAAGGGGAGGGCTGGGGAGGGGTTGGCTCTTCGGCTATTCACGCATTGCCAGCTTCGCGGCTCACGCAGCTCCCACAAGAGCAGGTATGCCCGGTAGTGCCGAGCCATGCTCGGCAGAAGCCTTACCGGGAATGCCTCTGCCGAGCATGGCTCGGCGCTACCTCTGTTCTTGCGCCAGTAGTTGCTTCAGCTGCGCCAGTGTCGCGCGCTGGAGGGGCTTGCCGTCGTCTGCAGAAACCGGCGGCTGCCGCAGCGCATCCTCGGGCAGGACTACCAGCTCGAAGGCGATGCCGTCGGCGGCGAACTCGCAGCCCGGGTAATGCTGCCTGGACGTATGCCCGGCCAGGCGCAGCGGCCAGGTGCGCGCCTCGGCAGGAATGCGCTGCTCGTGCAGAAAGCGCTGCACCGCATCGGGGTCATCGCAATGCAGGTGCAGGATGACCGGGCTGTCGCTGGTGGCAAGGCCGCTCAGCACGGCGCCGGCCAGGCGTGGCTGGAAGGCTTGCAGGAACTGCATGGCCTGCAGCGCGGACTCGCGATGCGCACGCAGCGCGTCGGGGCGCTTGCTGGAAGCGAATAGAAACTGATGCTCGCGTAGTGCCTGCTCGATCTCGCTCAACCTCGGCCACAGCGCTTCGCTGCTGATGCCGAGCTTGCTGGCGGCCTTGCGGCGGGCGTGTTCGAGATCATGGATGCCGCTTTCGGCGATCAGGCGTGCAGCTTCCTGTGCAATCAATTGCCGCTCGCGGGCATTGCGCGAAGGAGATTGCGTAGGCGGTGACGGCATCGGGCTTTCCCTGTTGGTTGCTGGCCCGATTGTAGGCAGGCGGCGGGGCTTTCGCCCGGCCGCCTGCTGGATGGATCAGAAGATGTCGAATGCAGCGTCGTCGGTAGCGTGGTCCTGCTGGCCGAAGTCGAAGTCCTGGACGCGATCCAGATCTTCGGTCTTGACCCATTCCGTGGCGCCGTTGAGGGTCGCCTGGACCATGCCCGAAGGCGGGTCGTTCTTGGCGATCGGCACATCCTTCAGGGCGACGCGCATGTAGTCGATCCAGATCGGCAGTGCTGCCTTGCCGCCGTATTCGCGGTAGCCCAGCGAGCGGAAGTCGTCGCGGCCCACCCAGACAGTAGTGGCCAACGGGCCACCGAAGCCGGAGAACCAGGCGTCGCGGTGGTCATTGGTGGAGCCGGTCTTGCCGCCCACGTCTTCGCGGCCCAACACTTTGGCTGCCGTGCCGGTACCGCGCTGGACCACGTCGCGCATCATCGATACCAGCTGGTAAGCGGTGCGCTCGTCGATGGCGCGCGGTGCGGTGCGGGCGTTCGGGTTGACCGGCTTCGCCGGTTCAACGGCCTCAGGCTTGGGTTCCGCAGGCTTGGCGGCGACCGGAGCGGGTGCTACCTCGGCGCCGAAGTTGAAACCGTCCACCACCTGGCTGACCGGTGCGGCTCCCGCAGTGGAGGTGCCACCGCAGCCACGGCAGGCCATCGCCGGGTTTTCCTTGAAGATCACATTGCCGTCGCGGTCCTTGATCTCATCGACGATCCAGGTGTCCACGCGCGAGCCGCCATTGGCGAATACGGCGTAGCCGCGTGCCACCGACAACGGGGTCAGCGAGGCGGTGCCGAGCGACATCGACAGGTTCGGCGGCAACTCGGCTTCCTGGAAGCCGAACTCGCTGATGTATTTGCGCGCGTAATCCACGCCCATGCTGTCCAGCAGGCGCACCGAGACCAGGTTGCGCGACTGCACCAGGGCTTCGCGCAGACGCATCGGGCCGCGGAAACCGCCGCCATCGTTCTGCGGCTGCCAGGTCTTGCCGCGGCGGTCGCGGAACACCACCGGCGCATCCAGCACGATCGAGGCCGGATTGAAGCCCTTGTCGAACGCGGCCGCGTAGATGAAGGGCTTGAAGCTGGAGCCGGGCTGGCGGCGGGCCTGGGTGGCACGGTTGAACTTGTTGCCAGCAAAGCTGAAGCCACCGACCAGAGCGCGCAATGCGCCGCTCTCGGCATCCACCGAGACCAGTGCGCTCTGTCCGCGCGGAATCTGGTCGATCAGCCACTCGCCTTCCTTCGCACCGGCGCGCACGCGGATCATGTCGCCGCGGGTGACCAGCTTGGCCGGGCTGCGGTTGGTCCAGCGGCTGGAGGCCACCGGCAGCACCAGCTCGCTGCGGTCGGCCAGCACCACGGTGATGCCGCCATCGGCATGGGTGGCCGAAACCACGGCTGGCTGCAGGCCCGATTGGGTCGGGACGCTGGCGATATGCCGGGCCAGTGCGGTGTTGTCGGCATCGGCGGCAACGTCGAAGTGCTGCTCGACGCCGTGCCAGCCATGGCGATGGTCGTACGTGATCAGGCCGTCGCGCACCGCGGTGTTGGCGGCGTCCTGCAGCTGGCCATTGATGGCGGTGGTGACGTGGTAGCCCTTGTTGAGCACGTCGCCGCCGTACTTTGCGATCATTTCCTGACGGACCAGCTCGGCCACGTACGGCGCATAGACCTGCACCGGCGGCTCGTGCGGGCTGGCGTGCATGGCCACCGCCTTGGCGGCGTCAGCCTCGGCCTGGGTGACGTAGCCGAGGTCGGCCATGCGCTGCAGCACATAGTTGTCGCGGCGCTGGCGCGCGCGCTCGGGGTTGCTCAGCGGATTACCGCTGGACGGGAACTTGGGGATGCCGGCCAGCGAGGCCATTTCGTCCAGGTCGAGCTCGGCCAGCTTCTTGCCGTAGTAGTACTCGGCGGCCGCACCGATGCCGTAGGCACGGTTGCCGAAGAAGCTCTTGTTGAGGTACAGCTCGAAGATCTCGTCCTTGCTCAGCTCGCTTTCGATTTTGCGGGCAAGCAGGATTTCGGCGAACTTGCGGGTGTAGCTGACCTCGCTGCTCAGGAAGAATTGCCGCGCAACCTGCTGGGTGATGGTCGATCCGCCGGGTACGCCGTCCTTGGAGCCGCTACGGGCGATCAACCATACGGCGCGGGCGATACCTTTGTAGTCGATGCCGTCGTGCTGGTAGAAACGGGCGTCTTCGGTGGCCAGAAAAGCCTGCTTCAGGCGATCCGGAACGTCCTTCATCTGTACCGGGTAACGGCGGGTCTCGCCGAACACCGCCATCAATTTCCCTTCGTTATCATAGACATACATTGGCTCCTGCAACTCGACATTGCGCAGCGCCTGTACGTCCGGGAGCTTGGACGAGACAACGTAATAGAGTGAACCAATGGCGATGGCGCCGACCAGAGAGAAGGCGACGAAGAGGGCCAGCAGCCAGCGCAGCCAGCGACGAAAACGTGGCATCCAGAAGTCCCGATTGCGGTTTTTGTAGCCGCAGAGTATAGATTACGCAGGGGAGCGGCTGGGGCCGCGTCCTGGGGAGAGCAAATGAGATACAGCTGGGCGGCGTGATGCAGATCGCGTCTCGCATTCCGGATGGTTGCCATTTGCTGAAAAAACGTTATTAATGCGCCGACGCAAGACTTGCGTCCAAGTGCCCGTCGGCAGGGGAGAATCCGTGGGGCTTATCCCAAAGAGTCAGACGCCCATCATTGGCGTCGACATCAGTTCGACTGCGGTGAAGCTATTGCAGCTTTCCCGCAGCGGTAACCGTTTCCGCGTGGAACACTACGCTGTGGAACCTCTTCCGCCGAATGCGGTGGTGGAGAAAAACATTGTCGAAGTCGAAGCAGTCGGCGAAGCGATTCGTCGGGCTGTTGCGCGTTCAGGCAGCAAGGCCAAGGGGGCGGCTGCCGCTGTTGCAGGCTCTGCGGTGATCACCAAGGTGATTCCGATGCCAGCAGATCTGGACGAGAACGACATGGAGGCCCAGGTCGAATTGGAGGCGGTGAACTACATCCCGTACCCAATCGACGAAGTGAACCTCGATTTCGAAGTGCTGGGTCCAGTGCCGAACAATCCGGAGATGGTGCAGGTACTGTTGGCCGCATCGCGTTCCGAGAACGTGGAGCTGCGCCAGTCCGCGCTGGAGCTGGGTGGGCTGACCGCCAAGGTGATGGATGTGGAAGCGTTCGCAATCGAGAACGCCTTTGCATTGGTCGCCAGCGAGCTGGCTGTACCCAGTGATGGCGTGGTGGCGCTGGTCGACATCGGCGCAACCATGACCACGCTCAATGTGTTGCGCGGCGGCCGTAGCCTGTACAGCCGCGAACAGGTGTTCGGTGGCAAGCAGCTCACCGACGAAGTGATGCGCCGCTACGGCCTGAGCTACGAGGAGGCAGGTCTGGCCAAGCGCCAGGGCGGCTTGCCGGAGAGCTACGACGTCGAAGTGCTGGAACCGTTCAAGGAAGCGACAGTGCAGCAGATCAGCCGCCTGTTGCAGTTCTTCTACGCTGGCAGCGAGTTCAACCGCGTCGACCACATCGTCCTGGCCGGCGGCTGTGCGGCCCTGATCGGTCTGCCGACCATGGTGGAAGAACAGTTGGGCGTGGCGACATCGGTGGCCAATCCCTTGGCGCAGATGACGCTGGGGCCGAAAGTCCAGGCTCATGCACTGAACCAGGATGCGCCGGCGCTGATGATCGCGACGGGTCTGGCCATGAGGGGGTTTGACTGATGGCACGGATCAACCTATTGCCGTGGCGCGAGGAGCGCCGCAAACAGCGTCAGCGCGAGTTCTACGGGATGCTCGGCTTTGCCGCGCTCAGTGGCGTGGTGCTGTCTGGCTTGCTGTGGTTCTTCTTCAGCCAGCAGATCAGCGGGCAGAACGAGCGCAACGCCTACCTTGAAGCAGAGATTGCCAAGGTCAAGGAGCAGAACAAGGAAATCGATCGCCTGGACGTGCAGAAGAAGCGTCTGCTTGACCGCAAGAAGGTGATCGAGGAACTGCAGGGCAAGCGTTCGCAGATGGTGCATCTGTTCGATTCGCTGGTACGCACCATCCCCGATGGCGTGGTGTTGACGGCACTCAAGCAGGAAGGCGACACGCTGACCCTGGAAGGCCGCACCCAGTCCAATGCACGCGTCAGTGCCTACATGCGCAACCTTGAAACCTCGGGCTGGATGAGGAATCCGGAACTGACGATCATCGAGGCACGTGCGCAGGATGCGAAAGCTGCTGGCGGCCCCGTGGTCGACATCAAGTCCTTGCCGTATGTGTTCACGTTGAAGGTTCAACTGCCAGCGCCGGGCGACGGCCAGGCCGAAGCCGGTGATGCAGCGGTTGCTGCTGATCCCGCCGCGGCAGCTGCACCAGTTGCTCCTGCTGCTGCGCCGCCGGTAGTGCCAGCCGCGCCTGCCAGTGGGGCTGGGACGCCGAAGGGCGAGACAGCACCGGCAGCGGCACCGGCGCAGAAGGAGGCTCGCTCGTGAGCAAGAAATTCAATACCAAAGACCTGGATTTCAACAATATCGGTGCCTGGCCACGCAACGCGAAGATGGTGTTCTGCGCGTTTCTTTCGCTGCTCATCATCGGCTTGTGTTACCTGCTGGTCATCAGTGGCCAGAGAGGGGAGCTGGAAGAGCTGGTGAACAAAGAGGCGACGCTGCGTCAGAGTTTCGAGGAAGAACAGAAGCGCGCGGTCAACCTGGAGCCCTTGAAGCAGCAGTTGGCGCAGATGGAGCAGGTGTTGCAGCAGATGCTGCGGCAGCTGCCCAGCAAGACCGAGATGCCGGATCTGATCATCGACGTTTCACAGACCGCGTTGTCCAGTGGCCTGAACAATGAATTGTTCAAGCCGGGCGATGAGACATTGAAAGAGTTCTACGCCGAAAAGCCGATTGCGCTGCGTCTGGTAGGCAGCTACCACCAGTTTGGTGCGTTCGTAAGCGGCGTCGCATCGCTGCCGCGCGTGGTCATTCTGACCATGCACGACATCAATCTGCAGCCCAAGGGCGGGCAGGGCGTGATTACGGCGGGTGGTGCACTGGAACTGTCCGGCACGGTCAAGACCTATCGCTACCTGGATGACACCGAGTTGGCGGAGCAGGAAAAAGCCGCTGCCGACGCGCAGAAAAAGGGAGGGAAGTAATCATGCGTAATGTTTCTTCCCTGGCTTTGGGCGTGGTCTGCGTGGTGATGCTGGGCGGTTGTGCCCGCGGCATCACCAGTACGCCTGGTGACGCGCCCAACCTTGAAAAGTGGACCGCCGATACGCGCGCACGTCCAGCCGAACCGCTGCCGCCGTTGCCGGTCATGCAGCAGTTCGAGACGTTCGAATACTCGGCCCAGGGCCTGCGCGATCCGTTCAGCGATGCATGGGTCTCCGACGACGGCAACAGCCAGCTGCGGCCCGATCCGAACCGTCGCAAGGAGCCGCTTGAAGGCTTCCCGCTCGACAGTCTGGACATGGTCGGCACGATTGGCAGCGGCGCTGGTGCGGTAGCGCTGGTGATGGGGCCGGACAAGGTCACCTACCGTGTACGTCCCGGGGTGTACATGGGCCAGAGCGATGGCCGTGTAACTGGCGTGCGCGAAGACGGGATTGAGCTTATTGAACTGGTGCCGGACGGTGCGGGTGGCTGGCTGGAACGCCCAGCCTCGCTCGCACTGGACGATCGTTGATTGATTAGGGGATAGCACGATGACTTTTACCAAAGCCCTGAGCCTGCGTCCCATCCGGCGCCATGCACTGGTCCGCGTCTGCGCCTTGGGAGTGGCGTTGGCAGCGGTGTGCGGCTCTTCTTACGCAGCACAGCCTGTTGCGGGTGTCGGCGGCGCAGCCGCGGCCACCTCGCAGGCGGTGACAGCGGTTTCCGTAACCAAGATCGACTTCAAGCGCGGCGATGATGGTGCCGGGCGGTTGATCATGCAGTTCGACGGACAGGGTGCCAGCCCTGACTTGCGCAACCAGGGCAACAACGTCGTGATCGACGTTGGCAATGCCATGTTGCCGGCCGAACTGCAGCGTCCGCTCAACGTCGTGGACTTTGCCACGCCGGTGCAGCGCATCGACGCCAAGCCCTCGGGGCAGGGTTCGCAGCTGGTGCTCAGCACCAATGGCGCATTCGATTCGCTGGCCTACCAGACCGGCAATGAGTACGTGGTCGAGATCACCCCACGCAAGGCCGATGTGGCTACCGGCGCGGTGACCTCCAAGACGGTGGCGCAGGCAGCTGCCACCGTTGCTGCACGTGGTTATAGCGGTCGCCCGGTGACCTTCAACTTCCAGGACGTGCCGGTGCGCACCGTACTGCAGTTGATCGCCGAGGAGTCCAACCTCAACGTGGTGGCCTCCGACACGGTGCAGGGCAATGTGACCCTGCGTCTGGTCAATGTGCCGTGGGACCAGGCGCTGGACATCGTGCTGCGTGCCAAGGGCCTGGACAAGCGTCGCGACGGTGGTGTGGTCTGGGTTGCACCGCAGCCGGAGCTGGCCAAGTTCGAGCAGGACAAGGAAGACGCCCGAATCGCGATCGAGAACAAATCGGATCTGATCACCGATTACGTGCAGATCAATTACCACAGCGCAAACGCCATCTTCAAGGCAATCACCGAGGCCAAGGGCGTCGGTAACGCGAATAACTCTGGTGGTTCAGGTGGTGGCGGTCAGACCGAGAACGAGAACGGCTTCCTGTCTCCGCGTGGTCGTCTGGTTGCCGATGAGCGCACCAACACCTTGATGATCAGTGATATCCCGAAGAAGGTCGCGCAGATGCGTGAGCTGATCGCGGTTATTGATCGCCCGGTCGACCAGGTGCTTATTGAGGGACGCATCGTCATCGCAAACGACACGTTTGCCCGTGACCTTGGTGCCAAGTTTGGTATCGGCGGCAAGCACGCCTACAACGGTGGTGACAATAACGCCACCATTGGCAGTACCACCAACGGCGCTGGAAGCACTACTCGCGGTCTCAACGTGAATCTGCCCGCTGGCACGTTCACTTCGGGTCCGGCCCCCAGCCTTGCCTATACGCTGCTTGGCACGAATTTCAACCTTGATCTGGAGCTTTCGGCTCTGCAGGAAGAAGCTCGTGGTGAAGTCATTTCCAATCCCCGCATCGTCACCGCCAACCAGCGCGAAGGTGTGATCAAACAGGGTAAGGAAATTGGCTACGTCACCATCACCGGCGGTACTGGTGGTGTTGCTGCCACACCGAACGTGCAGTTCAAGGAAGTGCTGCTGGAACTGAAGGTCACGCCGACCATCACCCAGGACAATCGCGTCTTCCTGAACATGAATGTCAAGAAGGACGAGGTTGACAGCTATCTGCCGGTTGAGAACTTCGGCGTGGTTCCGATCATCAACCGCCGTGAGATCAATACTGCAGTGTTGGTGGACGACGGCCAGACCGTGGTCATTGGTGGCGTCTATGAGTTCAGCGACAAGGAAAGCGTCGCCAAGGTTCCGTTCCTGGGTGACATTCCGTTCCTCGGCAATCTGTTCAAGCAGCGCGGTCGCAGCAAGGACAAGGCGGAGTTGCTGGTGTTCGTGACCCCGAAGATCCTGCGCGTGGCCAAGGCCGCCCAGTAAGCAGTTGTTGTAGTTGAGGAAAAGGGCCGCGCTAGCGGCCCTTTTCCGTTTGCCGGACGGCGTTTGGAACCATTTCATCGCAGATCAGTCAAACTGCGCCTATGAACCTTCCTCCCGTGCTGCCTAATCAAGACGAAGCGCCGGTCCGCGACAGCGGCCTGCATCAGGAATTCACCGCGTTGCGCGACGCCCTGGCCAGCGAGATCGTTGGCCAGTCGTTGCTGGTCGACCGTTTGCTGACCGCGCTGCTTGCCGATGGTCACCTGCTGGTTGAGGGCGCACCGGGCCTGGCCAAGACCACCGCCATCCGGGCCTTGGCCTCGCGCATCGACGCCAGCTTCGCGCGCATCCAGTTCACCCCGGACCTGTTGCCGGCCGACCTTACCGGCACCGATATCTGGCGCTCGCAGGAAGGCCGGTTCGAATTCCAGGCCGGGCCGATCTTCCATCCCATCCTGTTGGCCGATGAAATCAACCGCGCGCCGGCCAAGGTACAGTCGGCCCTGCTCGAAGCGATGGGTGAGCGGCAGGTGACGGTCGGTCGCAATACCTACCCCTTGCCGGACGTGTTCCTGGTGATGGCGACGCAGAACCCGATCGAGCAGGAAGGCACCTTCCCGCTGCCGGAGGCGCAGCTGGACCGTTTCCTGATGCACGTGCGCATCGGCTACCCGGATGCCAGCGCCGAAACCGAAATTCTGCGCCTGGCCCGTGAGCGCGCCTTGCGCGCAATGCGGCCCCAGCAGGTGGCAATCGAGAAGATCTCCCTGCAGAAAATCGAGCAGGCGCGGCGTGAAGTGCTGGAACTGCATATGGCACCGCAGCTGGAGCGCTACCTGGTTGCGCTGGTGCTGGCATCGCGTGATGCCAGTGCCTACGACGCCAAGCTCGCCAAGCGCATTGCCTGGGGTGCAAGCCCGCGTGGTTCGATCGCGCTGGAGCGCTGCGCCCGCGCCCGCGCCTGGCTGGCCAACCGCGATTACGTGACCCCGGACGACGTGCGTGGCGTCGCCGCCGACGTACTGCGCCATCGCGTGCTGCCCAGCTACGAAGCAGCGGCTGAAGGTTGGGACGGTGAGCGTCTGGTCGCTGCCTTGCTTGAATGCGTCCCGCTGCCTTGAGGCCGTGCGCGATGACGTTCGCCGCCGTTGAAATGACGACGTGGTTGCGCCCGCAATCGGATCGACGATGACTGTCCCCGAGCTCAAGCAGGCATTGCCTGCCGAAGACGGTGTCCGTCCGCAGTTGGCCGAACTGATCGCGCTGCGCGGTGCCGCCAATGGCGGCCGCAAGGCCCGACGCGGGCATTACGCGGTAAGCGGGCGCGCTGCGTCGATGCTGCGTGGCCGCGGCATGGAATACGCCGAGTCGCGTGAATATGTGCCGGGCGATGATGCGCGGCATATCGACTGGAAGCTCACTGCACGTACAGACGCCACGCATACCAAGACCTTCCAGACAGAGCGCGAGCGGGTCACCTTGTTGATCGCCGATACCGCACCTGCCTTGTATTTCGGCACGCGGGTACGCTTCAAGTCGGTGCAGGCGGCACGCGCCGGCGCAGTGGCAGCATGGTCGGCATTGCGCGACGGTGATCGCATCGCCGCGCTGCGCGGTTCGGCGCAGCAGGCCTTGGTACCGCCGGCAGGCGGAACACGTGGTGTGCTGCGGGCGCTCGATGCCCTGGTGCGCTGGTATGGCGAGCGCCCGGCCGATGACGGCGGCCTGCAATTGGCATTGGAACAGGCCGCTCGGGTGCTGCACCCGGGTGCGCGTGCGGTGGTATTGGCTGATCCGGTGAGCGCGCAGAGTGTGCCTGCAGCGACCTGGTCGGCGCTGGCGATGCATGTGGAAGTGGAGTTGGTGTTGCTGCTCGATCCCCTGGAAATTTCGCCACCGCAATGCGTGCTGCCGTTGGCGACACGCTCGGGCCGCATACAACTGGACCTGGCCTCGTCCAACGTGCGCGAGGCTTGGCACGACGCATTGATCGGTCCCGTCGAGGCCTTGTGCCGGCAATTGCCGGGCCGCCGCATCCGCGTGAGTACCTTGGTCACCGATGACGCCAGCGATGCCTGGCTGGGTGTCTCGCCGAACCGGAGCGTAGGCTGATGGCCGCACAACTACCGCTGCGTGATGTACATCTGCCGGCGGCACCTGCCTGGTGGCCACTGGCGCCGGGCTGGTGGCTGCTGATTGGCGCGATCGTGCTGATCGCAGTGATCGTGTCCTCGATCTATCTGATCCGTCGACGCCGATTGCAGCGCTGGAAGATGTTGTTCGACCGGCAGGTGCAGGCAGCGCAACAAGGGCCAGCACGATTGGCCGCAGCCTCGGAACTGCTGCGTCGTGCGGCGCGGCGGCTTGATCCGCAGACGGTGCAGTTGCAGGGCGATGCATGGCTGCACTTTCTCGATGGCCCGAAACGCAAGGATTTCAGCCGCGGCGAAGGCCGGCTACTGCTGGATGGTGGTTTCCGCCCGCAGCTCGAAGCTGACCACGTTGATCGTGTCTGCAAGCTGGCCCGTGTGCGTTTCCTGGAATTGATGGCAGGGCAACGTTGATGCAGGACATGCTTGCCAATTGGTTGGACCTGCTGCCGAGCTTCGCCTGGCCGTGGGCATGGCTGGCGCTGCCATTGCCGTTGTTGATGTTGTTGTGGCCGTTGCGCGAACAAAGCGGTGCTGCCTTGCGCGTGCCTTACGACGCGACGCTGCTGCAGGATCACACGCCGTCGCGTGCCGGCGCGGTGCTGCAGACGTTGCTGTTGTGGCTGGCGTGGCTGTGCCTGTGTGCCGCAGTGGCGCGCCCGCAGCAACTGGGTGAACCGATCGAGCCACCACGGCAGGGGCGGCAGATGATGCTGGCGGTGGATCTGTCCGGCAGCATGAGCGAGCCGGACATGCAGCTCGGTGGCCAGGTCGTCGACCGGCTGACCGCTGCCAAAGCCGTGCTGGCGGACTTTCTTGATCGGCGCGAGGGTGACCGCATTGGCCTGCTGGTATTCGGCCAGCGCGCTTACGCCTTGACTCCGCTGACCGCCGATCGCGCCACAGTGCGCGATCAGCTGCGCGACAGCGTGGTCGGGCTGGCCGGCCGTGAGACGGCACTGGGCGATGCGATTGCCTTGTCGGTCAAGCGCCTGCGCGAACAGCCGCAAGGGCAGCGGGTATTGATCGTGCTGACCGACGGCGTGAATACCGCAGGTGTCCTGGAGCCGCTGAAGGCAGCCGAGCTGGCCAAGGCCGAAGGCGTGCGCGTCTACACCATCGCCTTTGGTGGCAGCGGCGGCATGTCCTTGTTTGGGGTAAAGCTGCCGGGTGCCGATGACCAGGTCGATGAAGCCACCTTGACCAAGGTCGCCGACGAAACCGGCGGGCGTTTCTTCCGCGCCCGCGATACCGATGAACTGGTCAATATCTATGCCGAGCTGGATCGACTGGAACCGGTGAAGGATGCAGGCCCTGCGGTGCGACCGCGTATTGAACGCTATCCATTGCCGTTGGCGGTGTCGCTGCTGTTGGGGATGCTGGGACTGGCTTGGCGGGGGCTGCGGCAATGATCAATTGGCAGGATCTGCACTTTCTGCGCCCGGAGTGGTTGTGGGCCTTGTTGCTGGTGCCGGCCGCGCTGGCGGGCAGTTGGTGGCGGCGCCGGCGCAGTGCGCGTTGGCACGATGCGGTGGACCCGCATTTGTTGGCGCAGCTGTTGAGCGATGGTGGAAAGCGCGGTTGGTGGGGCAGCGTTGTACTGGCACTTGGCCTGGTGCTGGCAGTGCTCGCCCTGGCCGGGCCGAGCTGGCGTCAGCTGGAACAACCGCTGTGGGAATCGAAGACGCCGTTGGTGATCGTGATGGACTTGTCCAGCAGCATCCGCGCCACCGATCTACCGCCGTCGCGTCTGCTGCAGGCACGGGCCAAGCTGGCCGCCTTGCTGCGTGAGCGCAAGGGCGGCGAAGTAGCGTTGATCGCTTTCGCCTATGAGCCATTCACCGTGGCACCGCTGACCGATGACGCGGCCAACGTGGCGCTGTTCCTGGATGCCTTGGCGCCGGAAGTGATGCCGGCCGATGGCCAGCGCCCGGACAAGGCATTGCTCTGGGCTGGTGACCTGTTGAAACAGTCCGGCGCGCGCAACGGCGAGATCCTGCTGTTGAGCGATCACGCTGACGCTGCGGCGGTTGCGGAGGCAGGCAAGCTGCGCGTCGCCGGATACCGGGTCTCGGCGATCGGTCTTGGCAGCCTGCAGGGTGCGTCTTACCGCGATCCGCGTGGGGCGATTGAACAGGCACATCTGGATGAAGCCTCGTTGCGCGCGTTGGCTGCGGCCGGCGGAGGTGGCTACCAGCGTATTGCCACCACCTCGGCGGACCTGCAGGCCTTGGGCGTGTTGGAGCCGCAGGCTGGCGCACAGGACCGCGAGCAGCAGGCCAGTGCCGGCAAGCAGTGGCAGGACGAAGGCTATTGGTTGTTGCCGCCGCTGTTGTTGCTTGCGTTGTTCGCGTTCCGGCGCCCGAGGCGGGTGCTGCCGATCCTGGCGCTTTGCCTGTTGTTGCCAGTGCTGCAGCCAGCCCATGCAGCAGAGCAGGGCGGCTGGTGGCAGCGCGCCGACCAGCGCCAGCACCAGCGTCTGGGCGAAGGTGTGGAGGCCTACCGGGCCGGTGATTTCGCCACCGCGCAGAAAAAGTTCGAAGGCATCGACAGCGATCAGGGCTGGTACAACCTTGGTAATGCGCTTGCCCGCCAGGGCAAGTACGACGAAGCCATCGCTGCCTACGATCGCGCATTGAAGGCGCAGCCAGGCATGCAGGACGCGGTTGCCAACCGTGCCGCGGTGGATGCCGCGCGCAAGCGCAAATCGCAGCAGGGCCAGCAAGGCAATCAGCAGAATCCGTCCAAGCCGCAGCAGGGCAAGGACCAGCCCGGGCAGCAGAGTCCGCCACAGAACGGGCAGCAGAATCCTTCGCAGCAGAACCAACAAGGTCAGCAGCAGGGGCAGCAGGGTCAGCCGCAGCAGGGTCAGCAATCGAACCCGTCGCAACAAGGCCGGCAATCCCCTGAGCGCAATCCGCAGGCGGATGGCAAGTCGCCATCTGACAGGGATCAGCAGCCGCCACAGGGCGAAGATGCCGGCAGGCAGCAGCAGGCCGATCAAGCCCAGAGTCAGCGCATGGCTGAGGCCATGCGCCAGCAACAGGCGCGGGAGGGTGAGCAGCAGAACGCGGCTGCGTTGGCCGCGATGACACCTGCGCAACGCGAGCAGCAGCAGGCCGTGGAGGCCTGGATGCAACGCGTGCCGGATGAGCCGGGTGATTTGTTGAAAGCGAAATTCCAGCTCGAGTACGAGCGACGGATGCGGGAAAAACGATGAAAAAGAATCACACGGGCAGCGCCATGCAGCTGTGGCTGTTGCTTGCTCTGCTGGCCTTCACTGGCCTGTTGCAGGCACAGACCAGGGCCTGGTTGGACCGCGACAGCATCAAGCAGAACGAGTCGGTCACGCTGACCATCGAAACCGACCAGTCGGGCAGCCCGGACTATGCACCGCTGGAAGCCAACTTCGTGCTGGGTGCACAGAACAGCAGCCGCCAGCTGCAGATGGGCGGTGGCGCCTCGCGCAACTACGCCCAGTACGCGGTGGCGCTTACGCCGCGCCGCACCGGCATGCTCGACATCCCGGCGCTGCGCGTGGGTGGCGGCAGCACCACGCCCTTGTTGGTGAAGGTGGACGAGGCACCGGTCGCAAGCAGCGACGGCAACGCCTTGGCCTTCATCGAGACCGAGGTGGATGACAAACAGCCCTACGTGCAGCAGAGCGTAGGCGTGGTGGTTCGGCTGTACTTCGCCACCCAGCTGGCGTCTGGCGAACTGGTGCTGGATACCCCGGCTGCCGCGTCGCTGCAGCGCATCGGCGATGACCGTACCTCCGTGCGCGAAGTCGGCGGACGCCGCTACAACGTGGTCGAGCGTCGCTTCCTGTTGATTCCCGAGCGCAGCGGTCCCTTGCAGATTGCTGGTGCCCGTTTCAGCGGGCAGGGTGCGGGTGGCTTCTTCGATGACTTCTTCGGCCGCGACAATGGCCAGCTCAGTGCCCGTGGCCCCGACCAGACCTTGCAGGTGCGCGCGACACCGGCCGATGCGCCGCAGCCGTGGTTGCCGCTGAAGAGCCTGCAATTGCGCTATACCGCCGCGCCCAACAGCGGACGTACCGGTGAAGCCATTGCCATTGAAGTAGAGGCGATTGCCAACGGTGCCACCAAGGCCCAGTTCCCGGAATTGCCGGTCCCCTCGCTGGGTGACAGCGCGCAGGTGTTCGCCGAACCCCCGCAATACGATGAGACTTTCGAGGGCTCCAGCCCGCAGCTGAAGCTGACCCGCCGTTACTCGATCGTGCCGCAGCAGGCCGGCGCGCTGAGCGTGCCGGGCATACAGATGCAGTGGTGGGACGTGGCCACCGGACAGGTGCGTACCACCTCGCTGCCGGCGCTGGCGCTGCAGGTTGCGCAGGGCAGCAACACCGCCATGGTCGCGCCGCCGCTGGTGCAACCGGCAGCGGTTGGGGCTTCGGCATTGCCCACGGGCAATGCCCTGGCCGCCTCGCAGGAGGTGACGAACAACTGGCTATGGCCTGCGCTGGCTGCGGGTTTCGCCTTGTTGTGGCTGGCTACGCTGATCTGGGGCCTGTCGCGCCGGCGTAGCGTTATTTTGGGTCATGCCTCGCTTGGCTCGCCGGCCGCTGACGCGACTGCGCGCTTCGGCATCGCCGATCTGCGTCGCGCGCTGGACGCTGGGAGCCTGGACGAGGTGGCACAGATCCTTGCCGCAATGGGCGGGGTGGACGGGTTGGATGCGGTGGTCGCGAAATTGGACGACCCAGCCCAGCGCGATGCCCTGCAACGCATGCAGCGTGCGCGCTGGGGCGGCGAGGGCGATGTGGGCGCAGCCCGTGCCCAGCTACGCGAGGTATTCAAGGCCGGTCCGCGTTGGCGGCACGCCGCAGTGGTGGAAAAACCCTTGTTGGACCCTCTCTATCCAGGACAAAGCTGAAAAGGGCGGTTGTACATCGTCTGTTAAGCTGAATAATTCTCTGGAGGGAAATCCACTTATGGCCAATGCAGCCAAGACCAACGCCAAAATGCCGTTCCACTGGAAAATAGGGATCGGCTTCGGCTTCGGTCTGCTGTTGGGCCTGATCGTGCACCTCGTCAGTCCAGACGCGGACTGGGTGCACACGGTCACCACCTATGTGACCACGCCGGTATCCGGGCTGTTCCTGAGCCTGATCTTCATGCTGATCGTGCCGCTGATCTTCTCGGCGCTGGTGATGGGCGTGTCGGAGATGGGCGATATCCGCTCGCTGGGCCGCATCGGCTGGAAGTCGCTGGCCTACACCGTCGTGCTGTCTGGCTTGGCCGTCCTGATCGGCCTGGTGCTGGTCAACCTGTTCCAACCCGGCGCTGGCGTCGACCCGAACGTGGCCGCCAAGCTGCTGGCCGAAAACGCCGAGCGCAGCAAGGCGATCGTGGCTGGTGCCGGCACCGCGCCCAAGGGCCTGGACATGCTGTTGTCGATCGTTCCCGACAACGTGCTCGACGCGGCGTCTGACAACGGCAAGATCCTGTCGCTGATGTTCTTCGCGTTGATGATGGGCATCGGCATGGTGCTGTCACCGGCCGAAAAGGTCGCCACCCTGCGCAAGGCGATCGAGGGCCTGTTTGAGATCTCGATGACCCTGATCAACCTGGTCATCCGCCTGGCGCCGTACGCCGTGGCCTGCTTCATGTTCAATCTGGCCGCCATCTTCGGCTTCGATCTGCTGGTCAAGCTGGGTGCCTATGTGGGCGTGGTGGTGCTGGCATTGGCTGTGCACATGTTCGTCAGCTACGGCATCGCGGTGAAGCTGGCCGGGCGCTCGCCGATCAAGTTCTTCCGTGAGACGCAGGAAGCCACGGTGATGGCGTTCTCCACCGCGTCCTCCAACGCGACCCTGCCGACCGCCCTGCGCGTGGCCGACCAGATGGGCTTCCCGCACAAGGTTTCGCGCTTTGTACTGACCGTGGGCGCTACCGCCAACCAGAACGGCACCGCGCTGTTCGAGGGCGTGACGGTGATCTTCCTGGCGCAGTTCTTCGGTGTCGACCTGAGCATCGGCCAGCAGTTCATGGTGATGGTGGTCTGCATCCTCGGTGGCATCGGTACCGCCGGTGTGCCGTCCGGCTCGTTGCCGGTGGTGGCGCTGATCTGTGCCATGGTCGGCGTCAATCCGGCCGGTATCGGCCTGATTCTGGGTGTGAACCACTTCCTGGACATGTGCCGTACCGCGCTGAACGTGACCGGTGACCTGGCCCTGACCACCCTGGTGGCGCGTGGCGAGAGTGACGACAGCATCGGCCGGCATCACCAGCAGGAGTGATTGCTTCGCAAACGCTGCAATGACAAACGGCCACCCTGTTCAGGGTGGCCGTTTTGCTTGGGCATGTTCCTGTCAGGCGAAACCAATACGAACTACCGTCAGCTTTTACGGACTGATCCCGGCGGTAGCTTGTGGGACAATAGGCCGCCCGCAGTTCCGCGGGAGCCTCCTGATTCTGACGACCCATGACGCAGCCCACCCGCCGCCAGTTGGCGAACGCCATCCGTTTCCTTGCCGCTGATGCGGTAGAAGCCGCCAAGTCCGGTCATCCCGGCATGCCGATGGGCATGGCCGATATCGCCGAAGTGCTCTGGAACGACTATCTCCGTCACAACCCGAACAACCCGAAGTGGTTCAACCGCGACCGTTTCGTGCTGTCCAACGGTCACGGCTCGATGCTGCACTACGCGCTGCTGCACCTGAGCGGCTACGACCTGCCGATCGAGGAACTGAAGGCTTTCCGCCAGCTGGGCAGCCGCACTGCCGGCCACCCGGAACGTCATGAAACCCCGGGCGTGGAAACCACCACCGGCCCGCTGGGTCAGGGCCTGGCCAATGCCGTGGGTTTCGCGCTGGCTGAAAAGCTGCTGTCGCAGCGCTACAACCGCCCGGAATTCGAAGTCGTCGACCACCGCACCTGGGTGTTCATGGGCGACGGCTGCCTGATGGAAGGCATCTCGCACGAAGCCGCATCGCTGGCCGGTACCTGGGGCCTGAACAAGCTGGTTTGCTTCTGGGACGACAACAACATCTCCATCGACGGTGAAGTGGAAGGCTGGTTCACCGACGACACCCCGGCACGCTTCGAGTCCTATGGCTGGAACGTGGTGCGTGGCGTCGACGGCCATGATCCGGAAAGCATCAAGGCCGGCATCGAGCAGGCGCTGTCGCAGTTCGACAAGCCGACCCTGATCTGCTGCAAGACCACCATTGGTTTTGGTTCGCCGAACAAGGCCGGCCAGGAATCCAGCCACGGCGCACCGCTGGGCAAGGACGAACTGGAAGCTACCCGCAAGGCGCTGAACTGGTCGTATGGCCCGTTCGAGATTCCGGAAGAAATCTACGCTGGCTGGCGCGCTGGCGGCACCGGCACCCTGCGCCAGGCCGAGTGGGAGCAGCTGTTCGACAAATACGCTGCACAGTTCCCGGCCGACGCCGACGAACTGACCCGCCGTTCGCACGGCGAACTGCCGGCTGACTTCATTGCCCAGGCCGATGCCTACATCGCCCAGGTGCAGGCCGAAGCGCCGAACATCGCCTCGCGCAAGGCCTCGCAGAACGCCATCCAGGCCTTCGCACCGCTGCTGCCGGAAATCATTGGCGGCTCGGCTGACCTGGCCGGTTCCAACCTGACCCTGTGGAAGGGTGCGCAGACCGTGGTCGGCGAAGACCCGCATGCCAACTACGTGCACTACGGCGTGCGTGAGTTCGGCATGAGCGCGATTGCCAATGGCCTGGCCCTGCACGGCGGTTTCCTGCCGTTCGACGCCACCTTCCTGGTGTTCAGCGACTACGCCCGCAATGCGCTGCGCATGAGCGCGCTGATCCCGGCGCACGTCATCCACGTGTTCACCCACGACTCGATCGGCCTGGGCGAAGACGGCCCGACCCACCAGCCGGTGGAGCATGTGTCCTCGCTGCGCTACATCCCCAACAACGATGTGTGGCGTCCCTGCGATGCGGCCGAATCGGCGGTCAGCTGGAAGGCTGCGATCGTCCGCAAGGACGGCCCGAGCTGCCTGATCTTCAGCCGCCAGAACCTGGCCCCGCAGCCGCGTACGGCCGAGCAGGTGCAGCAGATCGAACGCGGTGGTTACGTGTTGGCTGACGCCGCCGGTACTCCGGACGTGATCCTGATCGGCACCGGTTCGGAAGTGGGTCTGGCCGTGGCTGCCAAGGCCGAACTGGACGCTGCCGGCATCAAGACCCGCGTGGTGTCGATGCCGTGCACCGACGTGTTCGATCGGCAGGACGCTGCTTACCGCGAGTCCGTGCTGCCGAACGCCGTGCGTAAGCGCGTTGCGGTCGAAGCCGGTGTCACCGGTTTCTGGCGCCAGTACGTGGGCCTGGACGGTGCTGTCATCGGTCTGGACACCTTCGGCGCATCGGCCCCGGCCGACAAGCTGTACAAGCACTTCGGCATCACCACCGAAGCGGTTGTGGCAGCAGCCAAGGCACAGATCAAGGGCTGATAGCCCTACATCGCAAGATTGGACAAAGGCCGGGGAAACCCGGCCTTTGTTTTGGCTCCGCCCCAACTGTAGTGCCGAGCCATGCTCGGCAGGGGCTTGCCCAGCAAAAGGCCAACCCCTCCCCAACCCTCCCCTTCGCGACGCGAAAGGGAGGGAGCAGATCTGTAGTGCCGAGCCATGCTCGGCAGGGGCTTGCCCAGCAAAAGGCTAACCCCTCCCCAGTTCTCCCCTTCGCTACGCGAAAGGGAGGGAGCAGATCTGTAGTGCCGAGCCATGCTCGGCAAGGGGGCTTTCCCGGCATCCCAGCCGTTGTGGGAGCGGCGTCAGCCGCGAAGCTGGCAACAGATAAAGCTGACGATAGTCAAGGGTTATCAGCTTCGCGGCTTACACCGCTCCTACAAAACCCAGGCTTCCCGGCATGCGATCAGGTTGCGACGCACACAATCAAGCTTTCCCCGCAGTCCGCGCCAGACCAACCCGCAGCAATCCGGCATTGAGCCGTTCACCAAAACTGGCAGGCCGCTCCAGTCCCATCCGCTGCATATACATCGCATCGTTCTCGGCGGGCGCTTGGCGCAAGGCTGCGACCACGGTGCGTAGCTTGCCCATTGGCGTCGCAGTGGCAGATTTCAGCCAACCCAAGGCACGCACAAGATCCTGCTCGACGGCATCGAAATCACTGCCGAGCGGATAGTCGGGCAGGCTGCCATCGGCGCGGAACGGGGCCAGCGTTGCCTTGAGCAGCTCGGCGCGGTTCTGTTGCCAATGCGTGGGCGCAACGAAGTTCGCAGCCAGCTTCTTCGAGGTTTTGGCTTGCTCCAATAGTCCCGGTTGGAATGCAGCATCGGTGATGCTGGTCATCGCGACCACGCAATCCTCGTCGGTCAGGTTGCGCAGGTCGGCAATGCCGTACTCGTTGACGAAGACATCGCGCAGATGGCGGGGAATGGTGGTGTGCCCGTAGTTCCAGCGCACATTGGATTGTGGCTTGCCGCCATCCTCGCGCACGGCGCGGAACATCAACACGCTGCGCGCATCGGGCAGGGCATGTGCCATCGCCACGAAGTTGTACTGGCCACCGACGCCGGAGACCACGCGGCCATCTTCCAATGCATCCGATGCCGCCGCGCCGAGTGCGCTGGCGATCATGCAGGAGTTGAAGAAGCGCGCATCGCGGCGCTGCAGGCGTTCCAAGGCCTCGTTGCCGCCGTAGAGCTGGTTGATCTCACTGATGCGGCGCATGCCGATGGCGGCGCGTTCGGCATCGGGGAGATTGCGCAGCCAGTCGTAGAACTCGGCTGAGCCCAGATAGAAGGCGCCATGCAGGTACTCGCCTTCGCGCGCAAGTCGGCCGCGGTCACCGTTGCTGGCAGTGCCGTCGGCCAGGCGCTGCATCAGGCCAAGGTCGTCATGCACCTTGCGCCAGATCACACCGGTCTGCACCAGCTTGCGGAAGCCCTCGTTGAGCATCTCGCTGCAGCCATACAGGCCGATCTCGAACGGCCCAAGTCCACCTGCCTCATGCACCAGCGGGTGCTCGGCGATCTGCGGATCCAGCGCATGCAGGATCTGCCGGTAGCGTGCGTTGTCGGTATGCCGTAACACCAGCGCATGGCTGAGCGCGTCGGCCAGTGTGCCGATGCCGATCTGCAAGGTGCCGCCGTCGCGCACCAGGGTGCTGGCGTACAGGCCGATGGCGTAGTCGGCATCGCTGACCGGCTGCCGCGGCAGGCCAAACAGCCGCGGGTAAGGGCCGGGCGGGGTGATCACCAGATCGAAGAACTCCGGATCGACCGCGGCGCTACCGCCGAGCCACGGCAGCTGCGGATCGATCTCGGCGATCAAGAAGGGCTTGGGCAGGCCGCGCTTGGCGATGGCATCCAGTGTGTCCTGGGTAATGTCGTTGTTGCATGACAGCGATAGCTGGTGGCTGCCTTCGCGGTAGGCCACTTTCTGCACGATTGCATTCGGCGCGCGCTGCGCCACGGCATCGGCGGCATGCGTGTAGTTGAGACTGGTGTAATAGCGCTGCGCCTGCGTCGACCGCAGCAGCGCACCGGATTGCATGTAGAACTCTTCTACCTGCACATGTGCAGGCAATGCATCGCGGGCGATGGCATCGGAGTAGGCAAGGCGCGGGAAGTCAGCGCCGAAGTGGCGTTCGACGAACGGGCGCATGAAGCGCGCTTCCAGTCCATCGCCCTTCGCCTTCGGCGGGTTCAACGACAAGGCGGTATACAACTGCAGCGGCCGCGCCGGATCGTGTTCGATACGCGCGTACAAGGCATTGAGCAAACGATGCGGTTTGCCCAGCGCCAGTGGGGCGCCAATGCGCAGTGGGCCTTGGATGTTGCTCAGCAGCCAGTCCACGGCGGCGTCGAGGTCGGTCACGTGATGGGGCATGGTGTCCGGTATCTGCGGGGGTATCGGCATTACAGCATGTCCGCCCTGAATCACTTGGTGAGGGCTTGACAGGGCTTTCGTTTACTCGTGTAATCGTAAAAAATTACAGGCGTAAACGATGATCCGTATCAGCGAGGCCGAGGCCGTTGTCATGGAAGTCCTTTGGGGGCAGCACCCGCTGTCCGCCGACGAGGTCATCGCGCGATTGCCCGGCGGCAATGACTGGGCCGAGGCCACGGTCAAGACCCTGCTCAACCGCCTGCTCAACAAGGCCGCGATCAGTGCAACCAAGGAAGGACGGCGCTTCCTGTACACGCCGCTGGTGCAGCGCGATGCCTGGTTGCTTGAAGAGAGCAGCAGCCTGATCGAGCGCCTGTTTGATGGCCGGGTTGCGCCGCTGGTCGCCCATTTCAGCCAGCACCAGCGGCTCAGCCGCGAGGACGTGGCCGAGCTGCGCAAACTGCTGGAGGGGCTCGACGATGAGCAGCACTGAGATCCTTGCGCTGTTGCTGAAGACCACCTTGGCCAGCAGTGCCGCAGTCACGCTGGCGTTGATCCTGCGCCGCCCGCTGCGGCACTGGTTGGGAGCAAGTGCCGCCTATCTGCTGTGGATGCTGTTGCCGGTGATGCTGCTGGCGGCGCTGTTGCCTGCACCACGGGTTGCGGCGGTGCCGATGCGGGTCAGCGAGGTGGCGGTACAGGTCGGGCAGGCAGTAGTTGCTGGTCCTGCCGTGATTGCGCATTGGCCGCTGTGGCTGTGCTGCGCATGGTTGGCCGGGGGGCTGTTGATGGCAGTGCATCTGTATCGCCAGCAGCGGAGTTTCCAGCGCGGGCTGGGTCGGCTCAGCCAACGCGATGACGGCCTGTGGCAGGCGCAGGCAGTGGCGGGCTTGCCTGCGGCGATGGGTTTGTTGCGGCCGCGGATCGTGTTGCCGGCCGGCTTTGAACAACGCTATCTGCCGATCGAGCAACAACTGGTACTGCTGCATGAGCGCGTGCATCTGCAACGCGGCGACATCGTGATCAACGCATTGCTGGCGCTGTTGCAGTGCCTGTACTGGTTCAACCCGTTGTTGTTGTTCGCCCTGCGCTGCTGCCGTGAAGATTAGGAATTGTCCTGCGATGAACGCGTGATTGCCCGGGTCTCGGGCGCACGCCGCAGTTACGGCGAGGCCATGCTCAAGACCGGGCTGGCCGCGTCCCCGTTGCCGGTGGGGTGTCACTGGCAGAACTATCATCCATTGAAGGAGCGTATTGCCATGTTGAAGCGTCCCGTACCGGGCAGGAAGCAGTGGTGTGCCATGTTGGTGTTGTCGTTGGGCTTGTCGTTCGCTTTCGGCTATACCGCGTGGGCTGCGCAACCGGGCAAGGCGGTGTCCACCTCCTCGTCGACGTCCACATCGTCTTCTTCATCGACCTCGACGACGACCGGGAAGGGCACGGTGTATGCCACCTTCGTGGAGGCGACGCTGGAGGGCACCAAGCAGCGCTTTGAGCTGCAGCAGTCGGCAGGCACGCCGTTCTCTTTCAGTGCCAGCTCGGACAAGGGCGTGCAGTGGGCAGCGGAGTTCACCTTGCAGCCTGCCGCCGACGGCATGCTCACGCTCAAGGGCACACTGAAGGCGAACGGGGACCTGATTTCGTCGCCGACCTTGCTGATCAAACCCGATGTGGCGGCAGGCATTGAAGTGTCCACCGCTGACGGGCGCTCGACCTGGGCACTGGAGCTGCGTTCGGTCGCCTTGGCAGCAGGGGATCCGGCCATCGTATCGGCAGCTTCCGGCAAGGCCGAACAGGTCGGCTTGCCGAATGCCGGGCGGATGCCGCCGCCCAGCTATCCGCGCGCTGCGATCGACAGTGGCACCAGTGGCAAGGTGGTGCTGCGTATCGCGGTGGATGCAGAAGGCCGGGCGACCGACGTGGTGGTCACCGAGGCGCATCCCAAGGGGGTGTTCGAGGAAGTGTCGATTGCCGCTGCAAGGCAGTGGCGTTTCACACCAGCGATGAAGGACGGCAAGCCGGTTGCTGGCCTCATCCGGGTGCCGATCTCGTTTGATATGGACGAAGAAGAAATGCACTACACCGAAACCCAGAGCAGGGGCTGAGGTGCGCGGGCATGCCGCGGTGCTGGCCGCGTTGATGCTCGCCGGCTGTGCGACGCAGCCGCAGAAAGAGCAGGCGAGCAGGAGTTTCAACCTCAACCAGCACCGGCAGATGCTGACGCCGGAATCTTCCGGTGGTGCAGGCGAGATACAGCCCTATCAGTTAGCCGCCACGGAAAGCTTTCGCATGCCGGTTGCCGTAACTGCGGATGATCCGGTGTTGCCGTCGGAGTACGCAAAACGTTCGCTGGATGCCACTACGGTATGCGTGAATGTCATCCTGGATGCGCAGGGGCGGGTGGAACGCAGCGCGCCGCTGTTGGCGCATTCGGCCTGCGGTGCGGGAAGTGACACGGTTAATGCAGGCTTGCTGCAGGCTGCGCTGGTCGCCACTTCCGGGTGGTCGTTCGAGCCGGCTGCAGTCTGCCATTACGCTGCCGGTGTGCAGGCGCCGTCGAACGGGGACTGCAGCACTGCCTCACGCATCGAGGCGGTGCCGGTAACCCTGGCATATGCCTTCACCTTCGAAGTGATCGAGGGCAGGGCGATGGTGCGGCGCGAAGACGGTTTGCACTGAACATGCGCCTGCACCTTGGGGCAGGCGCGTTGATTGCTCAGGGAGTATCGAGCAGCCGGTTCAACAAGGCGGCCAGCTGTTCGCCGCCCAGACGAAGCTGTGCTTCGGCAACCGGTTCCCACACAGCGGTGTAACGCTCGTCGATCTTGTGACCGTCCGGGTACAGGCCTTTGCGGGTGGCGATGCGGCAGGTCTGCTCGGCCCACAAGGCGGGATCGCGCTGCAGGTCTGGTGCGCGCACACCGCTGGGGGCAGGCAGCACCTGCAGGCGTTGCAGGAACTGGTCATCGTTCAGCTGCAGCGGATAGAACATGCCGCTGTCCCAGACCGAGTGCAGGTTGGTACCGCGGCCGTTGAACTGCAACTGGTAATTGTTGCCGCCGCGGTCGTGGCCGTAGCCGGCGTGCAGCGGCTGGTGCAGGTCGCCAACCAGGTGCACGACGAACTTGAGCGCCTGCAGGCGTTCGGCGTCGCTTAGCTGGCGGTTGGCCAGGATTTCACTCTGCTGCTGCAGGGCGCCCACCACGCAGTTGCCGTTCCGGCAGTGCTTGGTCGGGGAGAAGTTGCAGCCGTCTTCAGCCATGTTGACGTAGTGCCAGCCGGCCGAGCGCTTGCCCAGGTCGGGATCGCTGGCACGCAGCTGGTCGGCCCAGGGCGCGATGCTGCTGAGGGTGGCGCCAGGCTCGCTGGTCAACAGTCGATCGATTTCGGCCTTGGCCTGGGGGTCCAGGCGGGTTTCGGCGACCCGTGCGACCAGGCGGTGGCCTTGCGCGCCCCATGCCAGAGCCTGGCCAGGGAGGGTTGCGGAGACAGCGATGGCGATGCCCAGTGCCGGCATCAGGAGACGGTGGAGCTTGTTCATGCCGCCATTCTAACGGCTGTGCTGCCATCGGCTACGTGCGCCAGATGGCGAAACACGCCCCCGGTTGTGGCCGGGGGCGTGTTCGCTGGGGGAGGGCAATATCTACTTACCCATCAACTGCGGCCAGCCTCAGAACTTGAAGACGTAAGCCACGCCGTAGACCAGCGGGTCGATCTTGGCGGTGCCCAGCTTGTTGCCGTTGACCTTCACCTTGGTGTCGATGTCGGCCCAGCGCATGTCAACGCGCAGCGCGCCCTTGTCGCTGACGGCGAAGTCCAGGCCAGCGTGCGCAGCCAGGCCCCACGAGTCTTCCAGCTTCAGCTTGGTGCCAGCCAGCGCGCCCTTGCTGTCGGTGCTGAAGAACTTGGTGTAGTTCACGCCCAGGCCGACGAACGGGGTGACCTTGCTGCTGTTGGCGAAGTGGTACTGCAGCGAGACCACCGGCGGCAGCTGCTTGGTTTCGCCGACCTTGCCGACGCCGTCGATGCTGACATCGTGCTTGAACGGCAGCGCGCCCAGCACTTCGATGCCCACGTTATCGGCGACGAAATATTCGAACGTGATGGTCGGCTTGACGTCGCTGTCGACCTTGGTGGACAGCTTGCCCAGGCCCAGCGCGGCGCCATTCAGATCGCCGGCATCGGACTTCGGGTCAACCGCGTGGACGCCGACGCCCAGGGTCCAATCGCCCTTGGACTGGGCCATGGCGGGGGCGGCGGCAGCCAGGGACACGGCGGCGGCCATGGCGGAAAGCAGCAGGGCGGAGGTCTTGCGCATGTGTAATTCCGTTACTTGGTGGAGGTGGCGCCAGTGTCCGGTCCGCGCCCGGGTACCGCTTTGATCCTGATCAAACAGGGGTTTGCGCTCAGCTGGCGCTCAGCTGCGGGGGATGGCTGGGCGCCACGGGGCGGGCATGGGTCCTGCTAGAATGGCGTCCCCTTTCCACCCCGCCGCAACGGCTTTGCGGCTGCAGGAGCTTGTGAACATGGCAATCAAG
This sequence comes from Stenotrophomonas sp. 610A2, assembly GCF_030549615.1. Classification (NCBI taxonomy): domain Bacteria; kingdom Pseudomonadati; phylum Pseudomonadota; class Gammaproteobacteria; order Lysobacterales; family Lysobacteraceae; genus Stenotrophomonas; species Stenotrophomonas pigmentata. The sequence continues at coordinate 3,520,335 of NZ_CP130832.1, read as the reverse complement.
GTCGGCATCAACGGTTTCGGTCGCATCGGGCGCAATGTGCTGCGTTCGGCAGTGTTGAACTTCGGCAACGACATCGAGATCGTGGCCATCAATGATCTGCTGGAGCCGGATTACCTGGCCTACATGCTCAAGTACGACTCCGTGCATGGCCGCTTCAAGGCAGACGTGGAAGTGTCGGGCAGCGACCTGCTGGTCAACGGCAAGAAGATCCGCCTGACCCAGGAACGCGACCCGGCCAACCTGAAGTGGGACGAAGTGGGCGTGGACGTGGTGATCGAGTCCACCGGCCTGTTCCTGACCAAGGAAACCGCGCAGAAGCACCTCGACGCGGGCGCCAAGAAGGTGATCCTGTCGGCCCCGTCCAAGGACGACACGCCGATGTTCGTGTTCGGCGTGAACCACAAGACCTACGCTGGCCAGAGCATCGTCTCCAACGCCTCGTGCACCACCAACTGCCTGGCCCCGCTGGCCAAGGTCATCAACGACAAGTGGGGCATCAAGCGTGGCCTGATGACCACCGTGCATGCTGCCACCGCTACCCAGAAGACCGTTGACGGCCCGTCCAACAAGGATTGGCGCGGCGGCCGCGGCATCCTGGAAAACATCATTCCGTCCTCCACCGGTGCTGCCAAGGCCGTGGGCGTGGTGATCCCGGAATTGAACAAGAAGCTGACCGGCATGAGCTTCCGCGTGCCGACCTCGGACGTGTCGGTGGTCGACCTGACCGTCGAGCTGGAGAAGGAAGCCACCTACGCTGAGATCTGCGCCGAAGTGAAGGCACAGAGCGAAGGCGCGCTGAAGGGCATCCTCGGCTACACCGAAGACAAGGTGGTCGCCACCGATTTCCGCGGCGAGACCCACACCTCCGTGTTCGACGCCGAAGCCGGCATCGCCCTGGACGGCACCTTCGTCAAGCTGGTCAGCTGGTACGACAACGAGTGGGGCTACTCCAACAAGTGCCTGGAAATGGTGCGCGTCGTCGCCGCCTGATCCACGCAGCAGCTGTAAACAGAACGGGCGCCGAAAGGCGCCCGTTCTGCTTTTTTAGAGCCCTCCCTTTCACCGTAGGTGAAGGGGAGGGTTGGGAGGGGTACTGTTGCTATTGCCTGTGCTCCATGTCCTTGCTCGGATTACCCGCTGTTGCAAGTGACACACGCGCTCGCCTTTCACACTGAAGGCGGCAACTCAATCCCATCACTGCCCGGATGCTTGGCAAACCGCCCCTGCCCTGCCGCATGCACCGGCCCATGACTCGACCACGGCCAGCCACCAAACTGGTTGCGGCCATAATCGCGCCGCGCCTGTTCGATCTCCTCAGCGGTATTCATCACGAACGGGCCATAGGCCACCACCGGTGCGCCAATCGGTACGCCCTGCAAAAGCAGTATCTGCACCACGTCCTCGCCATTGTTATGCAGCGGCAAGGCATTGCCGGCAGCCACTTCCAGCAAGCGCGGCCCGCTGATCAAATCACCATCCACCAGCAGCTGCCTGCCGCCATGGAAGTACAGCGTGCGTCGCGAGCCTTGTCCGCTGGCCGGCGGCAAGGTCACCGAAGCACTTGGCTGCAAGGTGATCTGCCAGACAGCGACATCGCCTTCAGGATTGGCCGCCCATGAGCTGCGCCCCGGCGCCAGCGGCACGAGTTCGGCATGGCCGGCTTCCTGCGGGGCATAGCGGCCAGCAATCACTTTCACCCCGACTCCGTCGATGCGGTAGTGGGGAATGTTCTCACCCCACAGCATCACGAACTCGGGATCAGCCATCTTGTTGTGCGGCGGCAGGTTCAACCAGATCTGGTAAAGGTCCAGCGGATTGGGATGCTCGCGCGAACGCAGTGGGAACATCTCCGAATGCTGGGTGCCGCCACCGGCGGTGAGCCACTGCACGTCGCCGTCACCGTATCGCGCGGTTGCACCCAGCGAATCGGCGTGGTCCACCAAGCCCTGCGGCACGATGGTGATGGTTTCGAAACCACGGTGCGGGTGCGCAGGGAAGCCCGGGGCGTTGACCCCGTGGTACATGCTGAAGCCATCCTTGCCGCTGAAGTCATGGCCGAGTTCACGGCCACCCAGCTGGCGCATGTCCACGCCCTGCTCGGCGGTGGCCGGCGGATACTGGTCCAGGTGATGGGCGCAGAACAGGAAGGGATCGGTGCCTGGCCAGGGGTTGCCCAGCGGTTCATTGCGGAGGATCAGGTTGGACATTGGCGGCTCCTTGGATGGTTGGAACGCGGTGCTGGACTGGCGTCGCCCCGCGTCGACATGCTCTATTGATGGGTGCGCGGTTCTACACCACAAGGAGGCACGCCGATGACAGCAGCTCACACCGGTGATACCGGATCGGCGGCGGCTGACGACGCTGCGTATTGCCAGCAGGTGCGCTTGCTGCTGGACCGTGTCGGCGAGAAATGGAGCCTGCTGGCGGTGATCGCTTTGCGCGAGCAACCGCGCCGCTTCAATCAGTTGCGGCGTGAATTGAGTGGCGTGTCGCCGCGCATGCTGGCGCGGACGCTGCGCGGCCTGGAACGGGATGGGCTGGTCAGCCGCAGTGTCTACCCGACCGTGCCGCCGCAGGTGGACTACGCGTTGACCGGATTGGGGCAATCACTGCTTCAGCCCGTGGATGCCTTGCTGCAGTGGGCCTGGACGCACCAGCCGCAGATGGATCAGGCCCGCTCCGACTTCGATGATCGCCAGCGCGATGCCGAGGACGCCGAGCTGCAAGGCTGATGCTGTCGAGTCACCACCCGACCACCAAGCCAATACCAGTATTGCGCGAGCATCGTTCTGTAGGGGCGGCGTAAGCCGCGAAGCTGAGGCTGCTGAAGCCTTCGGTATACATGCCATCTGAGGATGTAGCGGCTTCGCGGCTTACGCCGCTCCCACAAAAGTGCGGTCTGGGTCCCGGCGTGGCTCAAATGCCCAAGCGAACAGCATTGCGCCACAGGGGCTGGGCTGAACCTGACTGCGCGCATCTTGCGTTTTCAGGTGACCCCGATAAGGTGATGCAGCACGTTCAGGTGCACAAGGATGATCAATGGACGAGGGTTGGGTGTTGTTGATAGTGCTGCTGGTACTGGCTGCGCTGGCGATGCCGGTGTTGCTGGTGGCCGCCTTGGTATCGGTGTCTTCGCTGAAGCGCCGCGTGGCTGCGCTCGAAGAGCGTTTGGCTGCTGGCGGTGCCGAAGCCGTAGGGCCGCAGCGCACCGAGGCAGTCCAGCCCTATGCCAGGATGGAGCCGGAGGCCGATCCGGTCGATTCCATTGCCGAGCCAGCGGTGGCCGCTCCGCCGGTATCAGTGCCAGAGCCTGTGGCTGCGGCACCAGCGCCTCCACCCTTGCCGCCCAAGCTTGATCCGCTCGACCCGCTGGCGAGCGCACCCCGCCGTCCTGTGCCTGAACGCAGTGAGCCGGCCCCGCAGCAGACCTGGATACCGGCCGAGCCCGCCCAGCCGGCCGAACCCAATTTCATCGAACGCGCGGTCGCCTATGCCAAGCAATGGCTGACCAGCGGCAATGTGCCGGTCAAGGTCGGCATGTTGGTGCTGCTGGCGGGCGTAGCAGCGTTGCTCAAGTACGCCACTGACCAGGGCTGGTTCACCGTGCCGGTCAGCCTGAAGCTGGCTGGCATCAGTGCAGCGGCATTGGCCGGATTGGTATTCGCCTGGCGCAAGCGCGAGAGCCACCGCAGTTTTGCTCTGGCGATGCAGGGCGGCATGATCGGCATCCTGTTGCTGGTGGTGTTTTCCGCCTGCAAGAACTACGGAATGATCGGCACGGGTGCTGCATTCGCATTGAGCGTGGTGCTGATTGCCGGCCTGTCGGTGATGGCGGTGCTGCAGGAGAGCAGAACCCTGGCCATCCTCGGTGTGCTGGCCGGCTTCATGGCGCCGATCTGGCTGTCCGACGGCAGCGGCAACCACGTCGCCTTGTTCTCGTATTACGCACTGCTCAACGCGGGCATCTTCGCCATCGCCTGGGTGCGGCCGTGGCGCATCCTCAACCTGCTGGGGTTTGTCTTCACCTGGGGCATTGGTACCGCCTGGGGCGTGTTGAAGTACGCGCCAGCCAATTTCAGCAGCACCGAGCCGTTCCTGGTGCTGTTCTTCGTGTTCTATCTGCTGTTGCCCTTGCTGTATGCCCGCAAGGCCAGCACCGAAGGCAGTGCGCGCATCGATGGCTGCCTGCTGTTCGGCACGCCGCTGGTCGCGTTCTCACTGCAGGCGGCCTTGCTGCAGGGTGACCGCATGCCGTTGGCATTCTGCGCACTGGGCGTGGCCGCGCTGTACGCGGTGCTGGCACGCGCGCTGATCAACAACGAGCGCATGAATGTGCTGGCCCGCGGCTACGCCATTCTCGCCGTGGGCTTTGCCACCTTGGCGGTACCGCTGGCATTGTCGGCCAAGGCGACGGCATCGGTGTTTGCGCTGGAAGGCGCGGGCCTGGTCTGGCTGGGCCTGACCCAGGATCGCCGGCTGGCCCGCTGGACCGGCTTGGGCCTGCAATTGGCTGCCGCGGCGGCATTGGCGATTGGTGTGTCGGGTAGCCATTCCAGCGCGACCATTGCCATCGCCAACGCGGCCTTCATGGGCGCCCTGCTGATCGCCGTGGCCGGCTTCGCCACCGCATGGTGGTACCGACGCGCGGGTAATCAGCAGGTGGCGACGGTGGCCTATCTGTGGGCGTTGGCCTGGTGGATGGGCAACGTGATCATGGAGATTGGTGATTTCGTCGAGGTCGGCAGTCGTCTGCACGCGGTCTTGCTACTGCTCGGTGTGACCGGCTGGCTGGCCGCGGAAGTGCAGCGTCGCGCACCGGCGTTGGCGCTGTCCTTGACCACGCTGGGCGCGTTGGTGATGGCTTTCCCGGTGGCCTTCCTGCAGGTGTCCGAATACGGGCAGCCATTCGCCGGTTACGGCGCGGTGGCGTGGGCAGTGTTCGCCGTTCTGGGTGTGCGCAGCCTGATGTGCCTGCGCGCTGGCAGCGGTACGGTCGCTGGTTTGGCGCAGTTGGCCTGGTGGTTGCTGTGGCCGACCGTGCTGTCGTTGTTGGCCTGGCATATCGGCGACCGCTTCGCGCTGGCCGAAGGCTGGGTTGGCATGCTGCTGGCACTGCCGTGGCTGTTGCTGGCGGTGTTTTCCATGTACCGCTGGGCGTGGTTGTCGCAGCCCTTGGGCGCAGCGTTTGATGGCTATCGCAAGGCCTTGCAGATCGCCGTGTTCGCGGCACTTGGCTTGTGGTGGCTTGCGTCGCTGACCAGCTCCGGCTCGGCTGCGCCGTTGCCATGGATTGTTGTGTTGAACCCGCTGGAATTGGCCGAGATCGCCGTGCTTGCCTTGCTGGCGATGCGCCTGCGCCAGAATGCGGGCGCGGCAGCGTTGCCGATGCAGCTGGTGGGTACGGCAGTGGCCGCGCTGGTATTGGTGACGGTGATGACGCTGCGTGCCGTGCATCACTGGGGCGATGTGCCGTGGAGCGACAGCTTGCTTGGCAGCAAGTTGGCACAGACCAGCCTGACCGTGGTCTGGAGCCTGCTGGGTGTAATCGGCTGGATCGTCGGCTCGCGTCGTGGCCAGTGGGGGCTGTGGCTGGCTGGTGCCATCCTGATGAGCGTGGTGTTGGCCAAGCTGCTGCTGATCGATCGTGGCAACCTGGGTGACCTGCTGGGTATTGGTGCCTTCATCGCCTATGGCCTGCTGTGCACCCTGGTCGGCTGGCTGGCACCAGCACCGCCGCGTCGGGTGGGTGCCGGAACAAACAACGAGGAAACATCCGCATGATCAAGCGCCTGCTGGTATTGGCCTTGTTGCCTTTCAGTGCACTTGCCGCCGATGACTTCGCCCGGCAGTGGCCGCTGCAGTTGTCCCAGGCCGATGCCGGTGCCTACCGGGTGCCGCTGGATGCATCGGTGTATGCCGCCGCGCATTGGCGTGACCTGCGCGATGTACGGGTGATCGATGCCGATGGCAAACCGGTTGCCAGTGCCGTCTATGCCGCTGCAACGCCGCTTGGTGGTGCGGTGCGTACTGCGCCGCTGCAGTGGTTTGCATTGCCTGCAGCAAGTGCGGGCGGCGATGAGGACCTGAGCATCGTGGTGGAGCGCGATACCGCTGGCAAAGTGGTGTCGATCCGCAATTCGGTAGGCGCGACAACTGCGGTTGGTAGCGCCGATCCGGTATGGCTGGTCGATCTTGGTGACGAGGCGGGCAAGCTGCACAAACTGTTGGTTGATTGGAATGACACAGCGGCGACGCTGGATCTTGGTTATCGCCTTGAAGGCAGCGACGACCTGCGTGGGTGGCAGGTGCTGGATCCGCAGGTGCGGCTGGTGCAGTTGCGCAACCAGGGCAACGAACTGCGCAGCAACAGCATCAAGGTCGAGTCCGGCCTGCGCTATCTGCGCCTGGTGCCCTTGCAGCGTAGCGGTGCCCCGCAGCTGCAGGGCCTGCGCGGTGAGTTCGCCGATGCCGTTGAGGTTGGTGATTGGCAGTGGCAGGAGTTGCAGGCGGCTGCCGGTGGCAATGGCAAGGACGGCTATCTATACCGTTTGCAGGGTCGCTTCCCGGTGCAGCGCCTGGATGTGGTGATGCCTGCCAACAGCGCGGTGAGCTGGACGGTATCCAGTCGCGATGAGGACCGCTCGCGCGCCGACAACGGTGAACCGGTCTGGCAGACGCTGACCAGTGGCTGGAATGCGTGGAACCTGAGTCAGGCCGGCAAGCAACAACGCTCACCGCCGTTGGAGACCTCAGGCATCGTTGATGACCGGCAGTGGCGTCTGCAGGCTGAGCCTGGTGCAGTGCCTGCTGCTGCGCCAGCGTTGCGTCTGGGCTACCGCCCCGGCAGCGTGGTGTTTCTTGCGCAGGGGCGTGCGCCTTACCTGTTGGTTGCAGGTAGTGCGGACGAGGGCAAGGCGCAGGCGGCGCTGGATCCGATGCTGGCAGCCTTGCGTGCACACAACGGCGCGCAATGGCAGCCGGTTGCGGCAACGCTGGGTGCGGCAGCACAGCGCGCTGGTGATGCTGCCTATCAGCAGGCCGAGGCACCACGCGATTGGAAGAACATCGTGCTGTGGGTGGTGCTGGTCTTGGGCGCTGCAGCAGTAGCTGGTTTTGCATTCAGCCTGATCCGCAGTAGCCGCACAGAAAAAAAAGACACCTGATGTAGTGCCGAGCCATGCTCGGCAGGGGCTTCCTCAATGCGGCTGACCGGCGTACCTCCCTCCCTTTCGCACAGCGAAGGGGAGGGCCGGGGAGGGGTTGGCTTTTTGCCCTTTCGGGTTCATCTGCTTCGCGGCTGACGCCGCTTCTACAGTCGCGATGTGTCGGTAATGCCCCTGCCGAGCATGGTCGGCACTACCGGTGTTGCTGGCAATGGAAAGGATCGGTTGGCTTATGCGTTTGAAGTCATTTGCGGTTGCAGTTCTGCTTGGCTTTTCGACCGTCGCCGCTGCCAGACAGCCTTTGCCCGATGCACATGCCGAGCAGGTCCTCAGCCTATGGCTTGCGGCATACAACAGCGGTGAGCGCGATGCGCTGCAGACATTCCTGGTCGACTACAAAGTTGGGCAGGAGGCGCAACGCTTTCTGGATATCCGTCAATCACTGGGCACGTTCAAATTGCTGGGAGTCAAATCCAGCACGGCGGACAACGCGCAGCTGATCTTGCTTTCGGAGATGACCGATCGCGGCGTGCTGGCAACGCTGGACATGGATCCTGCTGATCCGTTTGACGTCACCAGGCTGCAGCTTGAAGGGATGGAACTGCCGGATGAGTTCACGCCACAGCGGATGTCACAGACAAAGGCTCTGGCTGCAGGCAGGGCAAGGCTGGATGCCGCGCGTGCAGCCGACAGCTTGTCCGGTGCACTACTGGTGGCGAAGAACGGCAAGGTTCTGTTGACCTGGCATGGCGGCGCCGCAGATCGCGAGCGCGCTGTTGGAGTCGATGAAGCAACCCGGTTCCGGCTGGCCTCCTTGAACAAGATGTTCACTGCGGTGGCCATCCTGCAGTTGCAGGAGGCGGGAAAATTGTCGCTGGATGACGCGATCACCACACATCTGAAAAATTATCCGAACCAGGAGGTGGCCAGGGCCATCAGCATCCGCCAGCTGCTCAATCACACCAGCGGGCTGGGTGACGTGTTCGGCGAGGAATTCGAAAAGCGTTCGCAATCGTTGCGGACATTGAACGACTACTGGAGCCTCGCCAGTGCCGCGCCGCCGAGCTCGACTCCCGGCAGTGAGGATGGTTATTCAAACTACGGCTATATCCTGCTCGGCTCGATCATCGAAGCGGTGAGCGGGCAGTCGTATTACGACTACGTGGATCAGCATATCTTTCGTGTTGCCGGAATGGGTGCGACTGGCTCGGAGCCAGAATCGGTGGCTGTTCCGGGGCGCGCGGTCGCCTATGCCAAGGTTGACGGCAAGTGGGTGCAGGAAACCAAAACGCTGCCATGGAGAGGCACTTCTGCTGGTGGCGGCTACAGCACGATTGGGGACATGCTGAAGTTTGCCGAAGCACTGCGTGCAGGTCGGCTGATATCGCCTGAGTCATTGGCGTTGGCCACATCACCGCAGAACAACAAAGCCTGGTATGGCTATGGCTTCATGGTCAGTGGGAAGGGCGCGGAGCGCCAGTACGGGCACGAAGGCGGCGCGCCCGGCGCGAATACGTCGCTGGTGGTGCTGCCTGAGCAGGGCTACGTGGTGATCGGTTTGAGCAATGTTGATCCGGGAGCGATGGAGAACGTGGTGAACTTCATCGTGCATCGCCTGCCGTTGTGACCGGTAGTGCCGAGCGATGCTCGGCAGGGGCTTTCTCGATGCACTTGTGGGAGCGGCGTGAGCCGCGAAGCTGGTGCAACGCAAACAGGCGAGATGGCTGCGATTGCGGTTGGCTCAGGGCGTTGTCGCCTTGCCAGCTTCGCGGCTTACGCCGCTCCCACAAGTAGTGTGGGTTGCTGGTAACGCCCCCAGCCGAGCATGGCTCGGCTCTACAGTTTGAAATCCTGGCGCAGCAGGCCGTAGATGGCGCTGTCGCAGATTTCGCCGTTTACATGCCAGCGCTCGCGGAGCAGGCCTTCGCGGACGAAGCCGAACCTCTCCACCAGGCGGCAGGAGGGCAGGTTGCGCGGGTCGATGTCGGCCTCGATACGGCGCAGCCCCAATTCGTTGAACACATAGCCAAGTACCAGCTGCAGGGCTTCGCTGGCCAGGCCGCGGCCCTGCCAGTCGGGATGCAGGCTGTAACCGACCTCGGCACGTGCCTGTGCCAGATCCATGTAGAAGATGGCGCTGCTGCCTATCAACAGGTCGGTGTCCGCGTCGGCAATCGCCCAGACCAGCATGTCCAGTTCGCGGCGCTGGCGCTGGATGTCGGCGATCTTCTGTTCGGCCTGCTTCAGCTCGGTCCAGGCCGGGTAGCTCCAGTAGCGCATCACCCGTGCATCGCTATGAATGGAGAACAGCGCTGCAGCGTCGCTATCACGGACTTCGCGCAGGCGCAGGCGGGGGCTGGACAGCTCGGGTTGCGGCAGGCGTGGTGACATCCGGTGCACCTTGGGTTTGCCCCATCAGGCAGGGCGGGCGAGAATTGCGGTTTCCCCCCATCTTTGCGGAGCTGATCCTGCCATGTCCATCGTTCGCATGACCGACCTCGACCTTTCCGGCAAGCGCGTACTGATCCGCCAGGATCTGAACGTGCCGATCGACGAGAGCGGCAAGATCACCTCCGAGCAGCGCATCACCGCCTCGCTGCCGACCCTGAAGCTGGCGCTGGAGAAGGGCGCTGCCGTGCTGGTGACCTCGCACCTGGGCCGTCCCAAGGAAGGCGTGTGGAGCGAGGCCGATTCGCTGGCACCGGTGGCCAAGCGCCTGTCCGAGCTGCTGGGCGTCGACGTACCGCTGGTCAAGGACTGGGTGGACGGCGTAGCCGTGGCCCCGGGCCAGATCGTGTTGCTGGAGAACTGCCGCATGAATGTGGGCGAGGGCAAGGATGACGAGGCGCTGTCGCAGAAGTACGCCGCGCTGTGCGACGTGTTCGTGATGGACGCCTTTGGCACCGCCCACCGCGCGCAGGCCTCGACCCATGGCGTGATCCGTTTCGCTCCGGTTGCTGCAGGCGGCCCGTTGTTGATGGCCGAGCTGGACGCGCTGGACAAGGCGCTGGCCAACCCGGCGCGCCCGCTGCTGGCGATCGTGGCTGGCTCCAAGGTCTCGACCAAGCTGGAACTGCTGTCCAGCCTGGTCAGCAAGGTCGACCAGTTGATCGTCGGTGGTGGCATCGCCAACACCTTCATCGCTGCCGAAGGCCACGGTGTCGGCAAGTCGCTGGTCGAGAACGATCTGCTGGATACCGCGCGCAAGATCGATGCCGATGCCAAGGCGCGCGGTGCTGAAATCCCGCTGCCGACCGACGTGGTGGTGGCACCGGCGTTCGCCGCTGATGCGCCAGCCACGGTCAAGGCGGTCGATGCCGTCGGCGCCGACGACATGATTCTTGATATCGGCCCGCAGACTGCCGCGCAGTACGCCGAACTGATCGCCAAGGCCGGCACCGTGGTCTGGAACGGCCCGGTTGGCGTGTTCGAGTTCGACGCGTTCGGCAAGGGTACGGAAGCGCTGGCCAAGGCCATCGCCAGCTCCAATGCGTTCTCGATTGCTGGTGGTGGCGACACCCTGGCCGCGGTCGACAAGTACGGCATCGCCAAGCAGGTCAGCTATATCTCTACCGGCGGCGGCGCGTTCCTGGAATTCCTGGAAGGCAAGACCTTGCCGGCGGTGGCAGCGTTGGAGGCTCGCGGCCAGTGAGCCGCGAAGTCTTCTTCTTCGATCTCGACGGCACGCTGATTGATTCGGCCGTCGGCATCACCCGCTGCGTGGCTTTTGCACTGGAACAGATGGAGCATCCGGTGCCGGGCGATGCCGAGCTGCGCAAGTGGATCGGCCCGGCGCTGCGTACCAGCTTCACGCCCTTGTTTGGCGATGCCCTGCGCGTGGAGCGGGCGGTGGAGTTGTACCGCGAGCGTTTCGATGTGCACGGCTGGAAGGAGCACGACATCTACGCCGGTATCGGTGATGTCGTGCGGGGCCTGCACGCGGCCGGCCATCGGCTGGCCGTGGTCACCGCCAAGAACGAGCCGCATGCGCGGCGTATCGTCGAGCACCTGCCGTTTGGTGGCTGCTTCGAGGACATCATCGGGGCGACCGAAGATGGTTCGCGCAGCCACAAGCCGGAGCTGATCGCCGAGGCCTTGCAGCGTTTGTCGTTGCAGGCGTCGCAGTGCTGGATGATCGGCGACCGCCGCATGGACATCGAAGGCGCGCGTCACCACGGCATGCGCAATGTCGGCGTGCTGTGGGGCTTTGGTGGTCGCGAAGAGTTGCAGGCTGCCGGGGCTGGCACGCTGGCGGCTACGCCGGATGAGTTGGCGGCGGTGTTGCGCGGTTGATTGATGGGTTTGATGTTTTGTGGCTCCGGCATCCGGAGCCACAACGCGGACAGGCCTCAGCAAAATTTCAGATCGTCATGCCCGCCTGCGCGGGAATGGCGATCTGAAGGGTTTTCGGGGAAGCCCTCGGCGTTCGTGCCATGCTCGCACCAGTTGTCACTCGATGTCCTCGGCATGTCTTCGCTGCCAACTTTTCTTGCTGCGAAGCAGCAAAGCTTTTCCCCGATCCCACACGCAACGGCAACATCCGCGTGCTGAGCTATCACCTTGGCTTATCGACCTATGCAAGGCAGCTATAGGTCCCGCGTTGTCATACCGTGCGGTATGTCCAGATCGACTGTCTGGCCTGTCTTTGGGACACAGCAGAAAGTGTCGTATGAAATCGTATGCGACATCGTTGTCATGCAATGGATGTGCTACTTTCGGCGGTCTATTAGGGAGACCACGCACAATGATTGAACGTCAGCGCCGCACCAAGATCCTCGCCACCCTCGGGCCGGCAACTGACGCGCCAGGGGTGCTGGACGATCTGTTCCGCGCCGGCGTCAACGTTGTGCGTTTGAATTTCTCCCATGGTGATCCGTCCGGCCAGGCCAGGCGTGCCGCCGACGTGCGTGCCGCCGCCCAGCGTGTGGGCGTGGAAGTCGGCATCCTCGCCGACCTGCCGGGCCCGAAGATCCGCATTGAACGTTTTGCCGAAGGCAAGATTTCGTTGAAGGCTGGCGACCGTTTCGACCTGATCGCCAGCGCCACCGCACCGGCCGGTGACACCAGCCAGGTGGGCGTGAGCTATCTCGGCCTGCCGCAGGACGTGGCGCCGGGTGACGTGCTGTTGCTCGACGACGGCCTGATGCAGCTGCAGGTGGTGGAAGTGCAGGGCGAGCGCATCATCAACACCGTGCTCAATGACGGCGTGCTGTCCGACCGCAAGGGCTTGAACAAGCAGGGCGGCGGTCTGTCGCTGGGCGCGCTGACCGAGCGCGATAAAGAGCTGATCGGCATCGTCGCCAAGATCGGCGTCGACTTCATCGCCGTCTCGTTCTGCCGTAACGCGCAGGACATGAACGACGCGCGCGCCATCGCCGAGTCGCATGGCTGCTACGCCGCGCTGGTGTCCAAGATCGAACGCACCGAAGCCATCGAGAACCTCGAAGAGATCGTCGACGCCAGCGATGTGGTGATGGTGGCGCGTGGCGACCTGGGCGTGGAAATCGGCGACGCCGAACTGCCGGGCCTGCAGAAGAAGATCATCAAGGCCTCGCTGGCGCAGAACAAGGTGGTGATCACCGCCACGCAGATGCTGCAGTCCATGGTCGAAAGCCCGATCCCGACCCGCGCCGAAGTGCTGGACGTGGCCAACTCGGTCATCGACGGTACCGACGCGGTGATGCTGTCGGCCGAAACCGCGGCAGGTGCCTATCCGGTCAAGGCGGTCGAGGCGATGGCCCGTATCTGCCTGGGTGCGGAGCGCCAGTTCCAGACCGAGACCGACTTCAACGCCTCGCCGCGCAACCTGGAGCGCGCCGACCAGGCCATCGCCATGGCCACCATGTTCCTGTCCCAGCACGTGGGCGTGCGCGCCATCGTGGCGATGACCGAATCCGGTGGCACCGCGCGTTACCTGTCGCGCTTCCGCGCCAAGTCGCCGATCTACGCGGTCACCCGCCATGACGGTGCACGCCGGCAGATGGCACTGATGCGCGATGTGTTCCCGATCAATTTCGACAGCCGTGGCTTCACCCCGCGTGAAGCCGCACGTGGCAGCATCCGTCTGCTGGTCGAGTCCAACCTGCTGGAAGCGGGTGATCGCGTGGTGTTCACCAGTGGCGAGCACATGGAAACCCATGGCGCCACCAACACCCTGCGCCTGCTGGAAGTCGGTAACGACGGCCGCGCCAGCGGTCTGGGCGACCTGTAAGCGACGCCAGCAACAAGCCACCGCTCCGGTCATCTTCTGATCGGAGCGGACAGGTTTTGTCCTGACATGACAGGCTGAAACCGGTTCCAGACCTCGCGGGCAGCCAGCCGGTGAGCGGGCCGGGCTATAATCCGGGTTTTCCCGCACGCTGTCACAGGAACCTCATGAGCATCGAACTGCTGGCTGAAACCGCCCAGGCCATGGTCGCCCCGGGCAAGGGCATCATCGCCATTGACGAATCCACCGGTACGATTGCCAAGCGCTTCGCAAGCGTCGGCATCGAGAACACGGAAGAAAACCGTCGTGCCTACCGCGAGCTGCTGCTGACCACGCCGAAGCTCAACGAGCACATCTCCGGCGCGATCCTGTACGACGAAACCATCCGCCAGTCGACCAAGGACGGCGTGCCGTTCGCCAAGTACATGGCCGACAACGGCATGATCCCGGGCATCAAGGTCGACAAGGGTGCGCACCCGCTGGCTGGCTGCCCCGGTGAGCTGGTGACCGAAGGCCTGGACGGCCTGCGCGAGCGCCTGCAGGAGTACTACAAGCTGGGCGCGCGTTTCGCCAAGTGGCGTGCGGTGATCAACATCGGTGAAAGCATGCCGTCGGGCACCTGCATCGAGTCCAACGCCCATGCGCTGGCCCGTTATGCCGCGCTGTGCCAGGAATGCGGCCTGGTGCCGATGGTCGAGCCAGAAGTGATCATGGACGGCGACCACGACATCGAGACCTGCTACGAAGTCACCGAAGCAACCCTGCGTTCGCTGTTCGACGCTCTGTACCAGCAGAACGTTGTGCTGGAAGGGACCATCCTGAAGGCCTCGATGGTCATCCCGGGCAAGACCTGCGACGAGCAGGTGGATGTCGAGGAAGTGGCCGAGTCCACCGTGATGTGCCTGAAGTCGACCGTGCCGGCGATCCTGCCGGGTGTGGTGTTCCTGTCCGGTGGCCAGAGCGATGAGCAGTCCACCGCTCACCTCAACGCCATGAACCAGGTCGGCACCCTGCCGTGGCCGCTGAGTTTCTCCTACGGCCGCGCCATGCAGCAGGCTGCACTGAAGCTGTGGGCCAAGGACATGAAGGGCAACTACGCTGCCGCACAGAAGACCGTGTTCGAGCGTGCCAAGGAAAACGGCCTGGCTGCACAGGGCAAGTGGGAAGGCTGATAGGCCAACCTGCGTGAGTTGAACAGAACGCCGGCCAACAGCCGGCGTTTTGTTTTGCAGTGTTTTTGTAGGAGCGGCGTAAGCCGCGAAGCTGATGCAAAACAAACTGCCGCGATGGCCGCAATTGCAAACATCTTGGCGGCTGTTGCCTTGCCAGCTTCGCGGCTTACGCCGCTCCTACATGCTCGGCGCCCTACAATCGGGTTTTCCATCAGGGAGGATCCGATGCATCGCAGAATCACACTTGGGCTGTTTGCATCGACCATCGCCGTATCTGCCTTCGCTGCGGAAACGCGCAGCTTCGATATCCAGCACTACGCGACCACCCTGGATCTGGAGATCGCAGCAGGCCAGCTGCAGGGCGAAACCCTGGTGCGGTTCAACGCACTCGCTCCGATGCAGAAACTGACGTTGGACAGCGGTGAGCTGGTTGTCGACTCGGCCACGCACGATGGCAAGCCGGTGGACTTCCAACTGGCAGATGGAAAACTGACCGTCAGCCTTGCACGAGCGTTGAATGCCGGCGAGCAAACCAGCGTGCGCCTGCATTACCACGGCAAGCCGCGCTTCGGCCTGGAGTTCGCTGCCGAGCGAAACGAGGTCTACACCGTTTTCTCCACCGATCAATGGATGCCGTCGATCAACGCGCCGGACGAGCGCGCCACCTTGCTGCTGGCATTGCGCCTGCCCAAGGATCTGACGACAGCTGCGGTAGGCGAGGCCTTGCCGTCGCGGCAATTGCCGGATGGCCGCATCGAGCACCGCTGGCAGCTGCGTACACCAATGCCGGGCTACGTCTACGGCTTTGCCGCTGCGCCATACCGGCACGTGCAGCAGACGCATGCCGGCAACACCTTGCATTACTACGCGCTGGATCGTTCAGAGGGCGAGCTGCGGCAACTGTTCGCCGACACCGGCGCCATGTTGGACTTCTTTGCAGAGCGCGCAGGTCTGGCCTATCAGGGCGACTATCGGCAGGCCTTGGTCAAGCGCACCATCGGTCAGGAAATGGCAGGGCTATCGCTGATGTCGGAGGCCTACGGACAGGAGGTGCTTGCCGATGCGACCCAGACCAGCTTGATCGCACACGAGGCTGCACATCAGTGGTGGGGGAATCGCGTTACCTGTGCAGGCTGGGAGCACTTCTGGCTCAACGAAGGTTTCGCCAACTTCATGACCGCTGCATGGTTGCAGCAGTCGCAGGGCGAAGCTGTATATCAGGCGATGGTGCAGGGCTGGGAGCAGCGGCTGCTGGCGTTGCGCGCGAAGGGCGCTGATAGAGCGTTGGTATATCCGAACTGGGACAAGCCCACCTCCGATGACCGTGCGGTGGTCTACCGGAAGGGCGCCTATGTGCTGCACCGCTTGCGCCTGGAGCTTGGTGACGAGGTGTTCTGGCTCGGACTGCGGCAATACACGCAGGCCAATGACGGGAAGTCGGTGGTGACGGCGGATCTCCAGAAGGCGATGGAGCGTGCTGCTGGCCGTTCGCTGCAGGGGTTTTTTGATGCCTGGGTTTACGGGGTAGGTGGTGAGCTGGGGTGATGGGTTTGCTGCCAAGAGCTACCCCTCCCCAACCCTCCCCTTGCCTGTGGCAAAGGGAGGGAGCTGGTCATGCAGGTCGGGCCGATCGCGGGTAGCCGCTCTTGCCCCCTCCCTTTCGCGTAGCGAAGGGGAGGGCTGGGGAGGGGTAGGTTTTGATTTTGCTCGGCTCGAACAGCCAAACACCTCAATGCGCAGGCGCAAACCCACCCGCAAACGACGCCAGCACAGAGCCCGCCTGCTCCTGCGCCGGTCCAGCGCTGGCCAGGGCCTGCTGATAGATCTTGAACGCCGCCGCGTTGTAAGCGACCAGCACGATCCGCACAGGCCGCGCATGGCTCTTCTGCCAGGTCATGGTTTCGGTTGCGGCAATTACCGCCGCCTGGTGCAGCGGGTAGCCGTACACGCCGCAGCTGATCGCCGGGAATGCGATCGATTCCAGACCCATCTGTTCGGCCAGACGCAGCGACTGCCAATAACAATTGGCCAATAGCGCTGCTTCATCGTGACGACCATCGCGCCACACCGGGCCGACGGTATGGAATACATGCCGGGCTGGCAGATTGTGGCCGCCAGTGGCGCGCACTTCGCCGGTGGGGCAGCGCACGCCGGCACGCAGCTCGGGCAGCTGCTCGCATTCGCGCAGCAGGCCGGGGCCTGCGGCCCGATGGATTGCACCGTCCACTCCGCCGCCGCCCAGCAGGGTTTCATTGGCTGCGTTGACGATGACGTCGACCGCCAGTTCGGTAATGTCGCCCTGCCAGACTTCAATGTTCATGGCGCTGATCTTCCGTTGCGATGTATGAGAAAAATGTGACGGCCACCGCCGCGCCGGACACAGCTGCAGTCTGCACCCATGCGGTCTCATCCGGCGCGATTCACGGGCACAGAAAAGCACGAAGGCCGCATAGGCGGCCTTCGCGTTGCTGACGGGTTAAGTAACCGGGGTTACGGAAGGCCGGCCAGCCAGTCGTCGTCGGAGCCGTCGTTCACATCGGCGAACAGCGGGGTGGAGAAGTAGCGCTCGCCGGTATCGGGCAGCATCGCCAGGATTACCGAGCCGGCTTCGGCAGTGGCGGCCACATCCAGCGCACTGGCAACCGTGGCGCCGGAGGAGATGCCGACGAAGATGCCTTCCTCGGCGGCCAGGCGGCGCGAGGTCTCGATCGCACGCTCGTCCTGGATCGACAGCAACTGGTCGTAGACGTTGCGGTTGAGCACTTCCGGGATGAAGTCCGGGGTCCAGCCCTGGATCTTGTGCGGGGTGAAATCCTTGCCGGCCAGCAGGGCGGCGCCGGCCGGTTCGGTGGCGATGATGCGGGTTTCCGGACGGGCCAGCTTCAGCACTTCGCCGACGCCGGTCAGGGTGCCGCCGGTGCCCCAGCCGCTGACGAAGTAGTCCAGACGCTTGCCGGCGAAGTCGCGCAGGATCTCGGCGGCGGTGGTCTGCCGGTGATAGGCCGGATTGGCCGGGTTGGCGAACTGGCTGGCCAGGAACCAGCCGTGCTGCTGGGCCAGCTCCTTGGCCTTGCGCACCATGCCGCTGCCGCGCTCGGCGGCCGGGGTCAGGATGACCTTGGCACCGTAGGCGCGCATCAGCTTGCGGCGCTCGATGGAGAAGGTTTCCACCATCGTGGCGACGAACTTGTAGCCACGCGCGGCGGCGACCATAGCCAGGGCCACGCCGGTGTTGCCGGAGGTGGCTTCGACGATGGTGTCGCCGGGCTTGAGCAGGCCCTTCTTCTCGGCGTCGAGGATGATGGCCAGGGCCAGACGGTCCTTGACCGAACCGGCCGGGTTGAACGACTCGACTTTGACGTAGATATCGACGCCGGCTGGGGCCAGGCGGTTGAGTTTGACCACCGGGGTATTGCCGATGGTGTCCAGGATGCTGTTGTACAGGGCCATTGAAGTCTCCGGGGAGGTGGTCAGGCGGCGTCGGCCAGTGTGGGCGGTGCCGTCTTTGCGGAAAGTGAGGAAACAGTAGGCGTTGCGTGCAGCGGCGCAGCGCCGAACCAATGCAGTTCATCGGCCAGCGCCGCCACCTCGCCGAGCACCAGCAGGGCAGGGGACTTCACCTGGTGCTGGGCGGCAGCATCCGGCAGCTGGCGCAGTTGCCCGCTGACCACCCGCTGCTCGGCACGCGAGCCATTTTCGATCAGGGCGAATGGGGTACTGGCCGACATTCCCGCGGCTAGCAGGTGGCTGCGGATCTGCGCCAATGCGGCCACGCCCATGTAGAACACCAGGGTCTGTCGCGGCTCTGCCAGCGCGGGCCAATCCAGCGTGTCCAGCGAGTCCTTGCAGTGTGCGGTCACCAGCCGCAACTGCTGGGCGTGGTCACGATGGGTGAGGGGAATGCCGGCGTAAGCCGCGCAGGCCAGCGCGGCGGTGATGCCGGGCACAACTTCGAAGGCGATGCCATGGCTGCGCAGGAACTGCAGTTCTTCGCCGCCACGGCCGAACACGAAGGCATCGCCGCCCTTGAGCCGCACCACGCGCTTGCCAGCGCGGGCATGCTCAAGCATCAGCGCATGGATATGTTCCTGTGCAGTGCTGCGGCCCTGCGCGGATTTGCCCACTTCGATGAAGTCGGCATCGCGGCGCGCAAGCTGCAGCACCTCGGCGCTGACCAGGCGATCATGCAGGATCACATCGGCCTGATTAAGTGCACGCAACGCGTTGAGGGTGAGCAGGCCGGGATCGCCCGAGCCGGCGCCAACCAGCACCACCGAGCCGGGATGAACCGGTGCTTCGGCCGCGAGGTCCAGCAATAGCTGGGTTTCGGCCGCGATCGACTGGCGTGAGCGCAGCAGGCCGAGCAACGGCCCCTCGATCAAGCGATCGAAGAAGCGGCGGCGCGCGGCCAGCTCAGGGAAGCGCTCGCGTATCAATCCGCGCTTGCGGCTTACCAACTGCGCCAATTGGCCCCAGGCCTGATCAAACCGCTCCTCGATCTGGCGGCGCACATGGCGCGCCACCATTGGCGCACCACCGCCACTGGAAATCGCTATCTGCAGCGGGCCGCGCTCGACCACCGCAGGCACGTGGAAACCGGACAACGCAGCGTCGTCCACCACATTGACGAACAGCCGCCGCGCTTCGGCGGCCTCGGCGACGGCGCGATTGATGGCGTTGTCGTCGGTTGCGGCAATCACCAGCCAGACCGATTGATCCAGCCATGCCGGATCGAACTGTCCCTTCAGCCACTGGATACGACCACCGTCCGCCAGAATCTGCAGCGCAGGGCTCAGCGACGGCGCACCAACCTGTGGCAGGGCACCTGCGCGCAGCAACGCATCGGTTTTGCGCTCGGCCACCGCGCCCCCGCCGACGACCAACACCGCCCGAGCTTTCAGGTCGGCAAACAGGGGGAACAAGGGGCTGTCCAAGGCGGTGGCGGCGGTAGTCGGAGTAAGGTCCGTGACCGTATCGCCAGCCCTGCGGGGCCGGAAATGAAAAGCGCCCCATGTCAGATAACTTTAGGTTATAAGTATCGGGAGCGTTTTGGCCTACATTCTTCACAGTTCCTTACTGAAGATCTCTTACCAACACTGCGATGACACTTACCCAACTGCGTTACCTCGTTGCCATTGCCGATGCCGAGCTGAACATCACGCTCGCCGCGACGCGGGTGCATGCCACCCAGCCGGGGTTATCCAAGCAACTCAAACAACTTGAAGACGAGTTGGGTTTCCTGTTGTTCGTGCGCAAGGGCAGAAGCCTGGAATCGGTGACGCCGGCCGGCGAGGAAGTGATCAACCGCGCGCGCAGCGTGTTGGCGGAAGCGAACAACATCCGCACCTACGCAGCCAACCAACGTCGTGAGAGCCACGGCCAGCTGATCCTGACCACCACCCACACGCAGGCACGTTTCGTATTGCCGCCTGCGGTTGCGCGCATCAAGTTGGCCTACCCGCAGGTGAGCGTGCATCTGCAGCAGGCTGCTGAAAGCGATGCACTGGATCTGCTGAGCCAGGGCGACGCGGATATCGCCATCATCAGCACCGCAGGTGGCGAGCCGAGCACCGGTATTGCCGTGCCCTTGTACCGCTGGCGTCGGCTGGTGCTGGTGCCCAAGGGCCATCCGCTGGACCGCGCCGGAGTGACGCCGGACATGGCGGCATTGGCGAGCCACCCGCTGATCAGCTATGAATCCTCCACCCGCACCAGTTCATCGCTGCGACGCGCGTTTGCCGCGCTTGATCTGGAGCCGGACCTGACCTTGACCGCGCTGGATGCGGACCTGATCAAGACATACGTGCGCACCGGTCTGGGTGTTGGCCTGCTCGCGGAAATGGCGGTAAGCGCCAACGACACCGACCTGCGCGCCTGGCCGGCACCGGCATCAATCCCCGAGTGCATCGCATGGGCGGTATTGCCGCGCGATCGCGTATTGCGCGATTACGCTCTGGAGCTGGTGCACGTGCTTGCACCGCAGATAGACAAGCGCGATCTGCGCCGCGTGTTGGACGGCAACCAGCAGGCCGATTGGCCGCTGCCGCCGACCTGGGAATCGTTGACGCAGACGATTACGGTTTAAGCGAAGCAGATCACCGGTAGTGCCGAGCCATGCTCGGCAGAGGCTTTCCTCGTAGACCGCGCAGGATCTTGTAGGAGCGGCGTAAGCCGCGAAGCTGATGATGCATCCGAATGCAGCAATGCCTGCGATTCCATTGATGTCAGCTTCGCGGCTTACGCCGCTCCTACAGCAGCTGTTGTGCTGATCCGTTGCTTGGAAGGCTTCTGCCGAGCATGGCTCGGCACTACAGGGCGGCGGTCATGCGGCAAACGGTCGCACCCTGTGTGGCGACCCCATTATTGCCATGCCGATAAAATGGGCGAGTCATGCGCTCGCTTCGCTTCCAATCCTTTGTGCTCCTGCTGGCCTTTGCCGCTGCCTTGTTGATGGCAGTGGCGCCGGTGGTCAGCCGCTGGCTGCAATCGCAGCAGCTGCCGATGAGTGCAATGGATCATGCGGCGCATGAGGCTGCGATGCAGATGCCGGTCGATCCGCATGCAGGCCACCACGACATGCAGCACATGTCGCATGCAGCTCCTGCGCTTGCAGCGACAGAGGTGAAGCCTGCTTCGATGCCGGCCGACCCCCACGCTGCCCACGGCGAGGCCTGCGATTACTGCACCATGGCATCGCGCCTGCTGCCATGGCTGGCGGTGATCCTGGTACTGGCACCGCTGCTGTATCGGCTTGCGCCACAATCTCCCCGCAAAACGCTTCGGCCTGCCAGCCTGCGCTGGCCGGCGCATCCACCGCGTGGGCCGCCGGTGCTCTCCAGATAACGCCACCTTTCCTGTTTGCCGCGCGCTGCCCCCGGGTAGCACGTGGCTGTGTCGTATTGGAGAAGCAAATGAAATTCCTTTCCCGCACGCCGGGTGCGCCCGCGTGCCTGTCCGTCTGTGTCTGCATGGCGCTGTTCCCCCATCTCGCGGTTGCTGCCGAGCGTGATCTGACCCGAACCCTGGATACCTTGGTGGTCACCGCCGCGGCGCCGTCCTCGCCGCTGCAATGGGTTACCGATCCACATCTGCCGCGGCAGCCTGTGCCTGCCAGCGACGGCGCCGATTACCTCAAGACCGTGCCGGGTTTCTCGGCGATCCGTAATGGCGGGACCAACGGCGACCCCGTGCTGCGCGGCATGTCCGGTTCGCGACTGAACATCCTCAGTAATGACGGCACGATGATCGGCGCCTGTCCGTCGCGGATGGACAACCCCTTGTCCTACATCGCGCCGGAAACCTATGACCGCCTGACCGTCATCAAGGGCCCGCAAAGCGTGCGCTGGGGCGCCGGTGCCTCCGCTGGCACGGTGCGCTTCGAGCGCGAGACGCCGCGCTTCGACAGTCCGGGCATGGAGCTGAAAGCCAGCGCATTGGCCGGTTCCAATAACCGCAATGACCAGATGCTCGATGCCAGTTTCGGCAGCACACCGGGCTATGTGCGGGTCAACGGCAACCGCTCCGAGTCTGATGATTACAGTGATGGCAATGGTGATGTGGTGCCGTCGCGCTGGCGCAAGTGGAACGCCGATGCAGCCATCGGTTGGACTCCGGACGCCGATACTGTGCTGGAGATCAGCGCCGGCACTGGCGACGCGATTGCGCGTTACGCGGGGCGTGGCATGGACGGTGCAGCGTTCAAACGCGACAGCTATGGCCTGCGTTTTGAACGCGACAACCTGCCGGGTGCCTGGGACAAGCTGCAGGCCAATCTGTATTACAACAATGCAGATCATTTGATGGACAACTACACCCTGCGCACGCCCAACCCGGACAGCAGCATGCCGATGCCAATGGCTGCGAACGTGGAGCGGCGTACGACTGGCGGCCGCGTCAGCAGTGAGTGGCGCTGGCAGGAGGTGGCAGTCGTCGCCGGTGTCGATGCGCAGGAAAGTCGCCATCGCAGCCGCAGTGGCATGGGACGCAACACCTGGAAGCAATCGCCGTGGAAGCGCGATGCGGACTTCAGCAGCCAGGGCGTGTTCACCGAGCTGACCTTGGGCGAGGGAACGGCGCAGCGTTGGATCAGTGGTCTGCGTCTGGACAGGGCCGAGGTGGAAGACAAGCGCACTACGACCGGCATGATGGGCATGCCCAATCCCACCGCCGGGCAGCGGCGCAAGGAGGACCTGGGCAGCGGCTTCCTGCGCTACGAGCGCGACCATGGCAAGGCCTGGACCTGGTATGCCGGCATCGGTCACAGCGAGCGCATGCCTGATTACTGGGAACTGTTCTCGGCCGACGCTGGACCAACCGGCAGCATCAACGCGTTCTCGGGAGTGAAGCCGGAGCAGACCACGCAGTTGGATCTGGGGCTGCAGTTCCGCAGCGAAAAGCTCGATGCATGGGTGTCGGCCTATGCCGGACGCCTGCAGGACTACATCCTGTTCCAGTACCGCAGCGGCGGCATGATGGGCAGCAGCACCCAGGCCAGCAATGTGGATGCACGCATTGCCGGTGCCGAGGCCGGTTTGGAATGGCGGCCGACGCAGGCATGGAAGCTGGGCAGCACGCTGGCCTATGCCTGGGGTGAGAACCGTAGCGAAAACCGACCCTTGCCGCAGATTCCACCGTTGGAGGGGCGCTTCTCGGCATCTTATGAGCAGGCACGCTGGTCGGTGGGGGCCTTGTTCCGAGCTGTCAGCCGGCAGAGCCGGGTAGCCCAGGATGAGGGCAATGTGGTGGCGCGGGATCTGGGGCCGAGTGCAGGCTTTGCGACCTTGTCACTCAACGGTGCCTATCGGATCAACGACAGTCTGCGGGCCAGCGTTGGTGTCGACAATCTGTTCGATCGTGCCTATGCCGAGCATCTGAATCTGGCCGGCAGTGCGGATTTCGGCTTTCCGGCAGACCCGGTGCGGATCAATGAGCCCGGGCGGTCGTTCTGGTTGAAGCTGGACTATCGGTATTGAGTCTCGACATTCACCGCTGACGGTGAAATGCAGGATTGGTAGAGCGCAGCCATGCTGCGCTGGGGCTTTACCGGTGAAGCCTCCGCCGAGCATGGCTCGGCACTACAGGACTTGCCCCTCTCCCGCTTGCGGGAGAGGGGTTGGGGTGAGGGCAGCTTTTGCAGTGCGCAGCGGTGCTGCGCTGGGGCTTTACCGGTGAGGCCTCTGCCGAGCATGGCTCGGCACTACGGGATTTGCCCCTCTCCCGCTTGCGGGAGAGGGGGGGGAGGGCGGCTTTTGCAGTGCGCAGCGGTGCTGCGCTGGGGCTTTACCGGTGAAGCCTCTGCCGAGCATGGCTCGGCACTACAGGACTTGCCCCTCTCCCGCTTGCGGGAGAGGGGTTGGGGTGAGGGCGGCTTTTGCCGTGCGCAGCGGTGCTGCGTTTGGGCGTTATCGGTGAAGCCTCTGCCGAGCGTGGCTCGGCACTACATGGCTTTGCTCAAATCTCTTCGTGCAGGCCGCATTCGCGCTTCAGGCCGAAGAAGCGCGTGTCTTCCTCGCGCATGCCCGGTTCCCAGCGGCGGGTGGTGTGGAAGTCGCCGATCGAGACGTAGCCTTGTTCCCATAGCGGGTGGTAGGGCAGCTGGTGTTCCTGCAGGTACTTCCACACATCGCGGTCATTCCAGTCGGCAATCGGATTGACCTTGTAGCGCTCGCCACGACGCTGCAGCACCGGTGTATTGGCGCGGCTGGCGGATTGGCTGCGGCGCAGGCCGGTGAACCAGGTGCCTACCTGCAGATCGTCCAGCGCCCGCTTCATCGGCTCGACCTTGCGCAGGTTGTTGTACTGCTCGATGCCGACGACGCCCTGTTCCCACAAGCGGCCATGGCGCGCCTCCATCCATGCGCGACTGACCTGCGGCCGGTAGACCTTGAGATTGAGCTTGAGCCGGTCGGTCAATTCGTCGGCGAAGCGGTAGGTCTCCGGGAACAGGTAGCCGGTATCAATAAGGATGACCGGGATGTCCGGATGCTGGCTGCTGAGCAGATGCAGGGTCACCGCCGACTGCGCGCCGAAGCTCGACGACAGCACATGCGCGCCGGGTGCATTCTGCAGTGCCCATTCGACGCGCTGCTGCGCATCCATCGAATCGAGCAGGGTATTGAGCGGGCCCAGGTCGTCAGGCAGGGCAACCGACGGAGTGTTGGAGGTTTTGGGCAGGGCGCTCATGCTTGCAGTTCCACGGATATCTGGCGGTGGGTGGGGTAGGTGGGGAGATTGACGATGCCGGCCCGGTGCAGGAAATCACCGAAGCCTTCGCTGCCGTCGCGCTCGCCGGAATAGCGGGCGAACAGCGGCGCCAATGCATCGAGGATCTCCGGCTCGGTGATGTTCTCGCGGTACAACGTGTTCAAGCGCTGGCCGCGGTGGTCGGCGCCGAGCATCAGGTTGTAGCGGCCCGGTGCCTTGCCAACCAGGGCGATCTCGCCGAGGTAGGGGCGTGAGCAGCCGTTCGGGCAACCGGAGATGCGCAGCAGGATCGGTGCGTCGGCCAGCTGATGCTGTTCCAGCAGCGGCTGCAGCTTGGCGCTGAAGTCGGGCAGGTAGCGTTCGGCCTCGGCCATTGCCAGTCCGCAGGTGGGTAGTGCGACGCAGGCAATCGCGGCACGTGCCAGCGCGGTCGGCGCGCGATTGCCGATGTCCAGCCCGGCGCTTTGCACGATGGCATCGATCTGTGCGCGCTGCTGTGCCGGTACGCCGGCGATGACCAGATTCTGGTTGCCGGTCATGCGGAACTCGCCGTCGAGAATGCGGGCGATTTCGCGCAGGGCGGTCAGGTGCGGGGCACCGGCCACATCGGCGATACGTCCGGCCTGCAGCGACAGGGTCAGGTGCCAACGGCCATCGTCGCCTTCGACCCAGCCGTAGCGGTCGCCACTGTGGTCAAACGGAGCAGCACGCGATGGTGCGAAGCGGATGCCGGCGCGACGTTCGATTTCGGAAACCACCGTGTCCAGGCCGTGGTCATCGATGGTGTACTTGAAGCGTGCGCGCTTCCGCAGGTCGCGGTTGCCAAGGTCGCGCTGGGTGGTGACGGTTGCGGTGGCCACATCCAGCAGTGCCTCGCGCGGAATGAAGCCGACGCTGTTGGCGATGCGCGGATAGGTCTCGGCATCGCCGTGGGTGGCACCCATGCCGCCGCCGATGGTCACGTCATAGCCAAGCAGCTCGCCGGCATCATCGAGCACGCCGATGAAGCCCAGGTCGTTGGCATAGACGTCGACGTCGTTGAGCGGCGGCAGTGCGAAGCCGATCTTGAACTTGCGCGGCAGGTAGCGCTCGCCGTAGATCGGCTCTTCCTCGGCGCCGCTGCCGGCCACACGTTCTTCGTCCAGCCAGATTTCGTAGTAGGCGCGGGTATTGGGCAGCAGGTGCTCGGAGGTGCGTGCGGCATCGGCATATAGCGTGGCATGCGCGCTGGAGAGCAAGGGGTTGGCGGCGACCAGCACGTTGCGGTTGACGTCACCGCAAGCCGCCAGGGTGTCGATCAATGCCGCATTGATCGCCTGCATGGTCGCTTTCAACTCGCGCTTGATCACGCCGTGGAACTGGAAGGCCTGGCGGGTGGTGATACGTAGCGAATGGTTGCCGTAGCGGGTGGCGATGCTGTCCAGTTTCAGCCACTGCTCCGGGCTGATCACGCCGCCCGGGGTGCGGGTGCGGATCATGAACTGGTAGGCCGGCTCGAGTTTCTGCCGGCGGCGCTCATCGCGCACGTCGCGGTCGTCCTGCTGGTAGCTGCCGTGGTACTTGATCAGGGTCTGGTCGTCTTCGCGCAACGCGCCGGTGACCGGGTCGGCCAGGCTTTCCAGCAAGGAGCCGCGCAGGCGGTTGCTGTCAGCCTTGATGTTTTCAACGGAGTGGGTGCTCATTCTGTTCGCTGTCAGGAGTCGGGGTTGTAGGAGCGGCGTAAGTCGCGAAGCCGGCGCTGGATCAGATCGCAGCGTTCAAGCCTCAATACACATCCCGTCCATAGCGCCCCTCCGTGTGCAGTCGAGTCAGATAGTCGCGGGCATCGTCTTCATCCAGCCCGCCGTGTTCGCGTAGTACATCCAGCAACGCTGCATGCACGTCCTTGCCCATGGTGATGGCGCCGCATACATACAGGTGCGCGCCGTTCTGCAGCCAGTCGTACAGGTCACGGCCGCGGGTACGCAGGCGCTGCTGCACGTAGATCTTGTCGGCCTGGTCGCGCGAGAACGCCAGGTCCAGGCGATCCAGTTCCTTGCGGCGCAGCGCATCCTGCCACTCGGTCTGGTAGAGGAAATCGGTGTTGAAATGGCGCGCGCCGAAGAACAGCCAGTTGCGGCCGGTGGCGCCGATCTCCGCGCGCTCCTGCACGAAGCCGCGGAACGGGGCAACGCCGGTGCCGGGGCCGATCATGATGATGTCGTGGCTGCCGTCGGCTGGTACCCGGAAGCGTTCGTTGGCTTCGATGTAGACCGGCAGCTGCGCACCTTCTTCCAGTGCACTCAGGAAGCCGCTGGCGGCCCCAACGTGCTCGCTGCCATGCGCGTGATAACGCAGTTCGTCGACGGTCAGGTGAACTTCTTCGCCAACGCGCTTGCGGCTGGAGGCGATGGAATACAGGCGGTGCGTGGCGGGGCGCAGGGTGCCGAGCAGGGCTTCGGCATTCCACTCGGCCGGCCAGCGGCGCAGCACGTCGACCAGCTGATGGTCTTCGAATACCGAGGCAAGCTCGCTCTTCTGTGCCGGATCGAGCAGGCGTGCAAGTTCAGGATGCGCACTGCGCTCAGCCACCGAAGCCAGCAGCGGGCGCGAGATGCGGGTCAGCTCGCGGTGTTCGCCCAGCCATTGCGCCAGCGGCCGGCTGTGGCCGTCGTGCTCGACCTGCAGCGCGCCATCCAGGTCGGTGACATCCAGCACCGCCTCGACCAGCTCGGCCGGGTTACGGTGCACGATGCCGAGCGCGTCGCCGGGTTCGTAGTGCAGGCCGCTGCCTTCCAGCGACAGCTCAAGGTGATGCACGGACTTGGCTGCGTTGCCGTAGCTGGCATAGGCCGGGCCCTTGAAGTCACGGCCACTGATCACCTGGCGCGACAGTAGTTCGGCGCTGAATGGATGTTGGGCGGTCCAGGCGCCGGCATGGCGCAGCGGGGTGACATTGCTGGGCGCGGCAACCACGGTCTCGCCGATCACCTCGCGCGCATTGGCCAGTGCCTGCGCCTGCCACGGCGTGGCGACTACGTCGATATCCAGGTCCGCCTCGCCGACCGGCTGCAGGCGGGTGGCACCCAACTCGGTCAGGCGGCTGTCCAGCTTGCGGGCGATGCCGCAGAACTCCACGTAGCTGGAGTCGCCCAGGCCGAGCACGGCGTACTTCAGTTCCGGCAGCTTGGGCGCACGTTTGCCGGCGATGAACTCGACCAGGCCGATCGCGTCGTCCGGCGGATCGCCTTCGCCCTGGGTGCTGATGACGATATAGAGCAGGCGTTCATTGGCCAACTCGCGGGTAGCGTAGGCATCGGCGCGGACCACCCGCACTGGCAGGCCTGCGGCTTCTGCCTCGGCGGCCAGTTGTTCCGCAGCGCGGCGGGCGTTGCCGGTCTGGCTGCCATAGACCACGGTCAGGCGGGTCTGCGCTGGCTGTGCGGCTTGGCCGCCGGGGATGACGGTAAGGGCAGTGGGAGAGGTACCCTGCGCCAACCCGGCGGCAAACCCGGACAGCCACCACAGGCTGTTTCCATCCAAGCCGTCCACCAGTCGCGTCAGCAAGACCCTGCGGTCTTCAGGCAAGGGGCTGGGTGGCACGGTGGCGGCGGCGGTCATTTCCATTCCGGTCTAGGTAGGGATGACCGATGCTAGGTACAGCGCGCCAGCAGGGGAAAGGAGCAGCGGTTATCGCTTCATGCCCTGGGTTTATTTCGCTTGCCTTTAGTGATGCTCATATAGTGCCTATCCGGTTCAGGTTTGGCGCTATTTCACTGCTACCCTTCATTGCCAATTATCCACTCCTCTTTAAATTGCAATCCGAAATGACTGTTAATGTACCGATGTCTCATCTGGACCGACTGGAAGCCGAAAGCATTCATATCCTGCGTGAAGTCGCTGCCGCCTTTGACAACCCGGTGCTGCTGTACTCGGTGGGCAAGGACAGCTCGGTCTTGCTGCATCTGCTGATGAAGGCGTTCGCGCCGGGCGTACCGCCGATCCCGCTGCTGCATGTGGACACCCGCTGGAAGTTCCGCGAGATGATCGCCTTCCGCGACCGTCGGGTAGCCGAAACCGGCACCGAGCTGCGCGTGCATATCAACCCGGATGGCATCGCCCGTGACATCGGCCCGGTCAGCCACGGTCCCAGCGTGCATACCGATGTGATGAAGACCCAGGGGCTGAAGCAGGCCTTGGACAAGTGGAAGTTCGATGCCGCCATCGGTGGCGCACGCCGCGACGAAGAGAAGTCACGGGCCAAGGAGCGGGTGTTCTCGTTCCGCAACGACCGCCACCGCTGGGACCCGAAGAACCAACGCCCTGAACTGTGGAACCTGTACAACGCCCGCATCCATCAGGGCGAGAGCGTGCGCGTGTTCCCGCTGTCCAACTGGACCGAACTGGATATCTGGCTCTACATCTACCGCGAGAAGATCCCGGTGGTGCCGCTATACCTGGCGGCTGAGCGACCTGTCGTCGAGCGCGATGGCAGCCTGATCATGGTCGATGACGAGCGCCTGCCGCTGCATCCTGGCGAAGTGCCACAGCTGCGCAAGGTGCGTTTCCGCACGCTGGGCTGCTATCCGCTGACCGGCGCAATCGAGTCCGAAGCCGACACACTGGAGAAGATCATCGCCGAAATGCTGGTCTCCACCAGTTCCGAGCGCCAAGGCCGCTTGATCGACCACGACCAGTCTGCATCGATGGAGAAGAAGAAGTTGGAAGGGTATTTCTGATGAGCGCCGTGACCACTTCTTCCGACATCGCCGCCTACCTCAAAATCCACGAAACCAAGCCGCTGCTGCGCTTCATTACCTGCGGCAGCGTCGACGACGGCAAGAGCACCCTGATCGGGCGGCTGTTGTACGAAAGCAAGCGCTTGTTCGATGACCAGCTGTCCGCGCTGGAAGCAGACAGCCGTCGCCATGGCACCCAGGGCGAGCGCATCGATTACGCATTGCTGCTCGATGGGCTGGCAGCCGAGCGAGAGCAGGGCATCACCATCGATGTGGCCTACCGCTACTTCGATACCGACCGCCGCAAGTACATCGTCGCCGATTGCCCCGGCCACGAGCAGTACACGCGCAATATGGCCACCGGCGCCTCCACTGCCGATGTGGCAGTGGTGCTGGTGGATGCGCGCAAGGGCCTGCTGACGCAGACGCATAGGCATAGCTACATCATCTCGCTGCTGGGCATCGGCCAGGTGGTGCTGGCGGTGAACAAGATGGATCTGGTCGACTACGACCAGGCGGTGTTCGAGCGCATCGTCGCCGACTACCAGATGCTTGCGGCGCAGTTGGGCATTGCCAACGTCCAGGCGATTCCGTTGTCGGCGCTGGAAGGACAGAACCTGTCCACGCGTTCGTCGGCGATGCCTTGGTATAGCGGTCCCAGCCTGATCGAGCACCTGGATACGGTTGAGCTGAGCGCGCATGACGCCGCCAGTGGGCTACGCCTGCCGGTGCAATGGGTCAATCGACCCAACCAGGACTTCCGTGGGTTTGCTGGCACCATTGCCGCCGGTCAGGTGCGCGTGGGCGATCAAGTGGTGGTGTTGCCCTCGGCGCGTCGCTCCACGGTCAAGCAGGTGCTGGGCCCGGATGGTCCGCTGTCGGTCGCCGCGACCGGGCAGGCGGTGACGCTGACCCTGGACGACGAAGTCGATGTCAGCCGAGGCGACGTGATCGCCGCCGCCGGTGATCCGCCGGAGGTGGCCGACCAGTTCGCTGCGCACGTGTTGTGGATGGACGATGCAGCGTTGCTGCCGGGTCGGCCTTATTGGCTGCAGATCGGCAGCCGCACCGTGGCGGCCAGCATCAGCGAGATCAAGCACCGCGTTGACGTGAATACGCAAGAGCGTCTGGCGGCCAAACGCCTCGAGCTGAATGAGGTGGGTTACTGCAACCTGTCGCTGGACGAGCCGGTGGCCTTCGCCCCATATGCGCAGAACCGGGCCTTGGGCGGCTTCATCCTGATCGACCGCCAGACCAATGCCACCGTCGCCGCCGGCACCCTGGACTTCGCCCTGCGCCGCGCGGGCAATGTGCATTGGCAGCATCTGGACGTGGACAAGGCTGCACGAGCACGTATCAAGGGCCAGCAGCCCAAGGTGCTGTGGTTCACCGGCCTGTCCGGCGCGGGCAAGTCCACCGTCGCCAACCAGGTCGAGAAGCGCCTGCATGCGCAGGGCGTGCATACCTTCCTGCTGGACGGTGACAACGTCCGTCATGGCTTGAACCGGGACCTGGGCTTCACCGACGAGGACCGCGTGGAGAACATTCGTCGCGTCGCCGAAGTGGCCCGTTTGATGGCCGATGCCGGATTGGTGGTGCTGGTCAGCTTCATCTCGCCCTTCCGCGCCGAGCGACAGATGGCGCGTGAACGCTTCGACGCTGGCGAGTTCATCGAGGTCTTCGTTGATGTGCCGCTGGCCGTGGCCGAAGCCCGCGATGTGAAGGGCCTGTACCGCAAGGCCCGTGCCGGGCAGATTCCAAATTTCACCGGCATCGATTCGCCGTATGAAGCACCGGAGAACCCCGAGCTGCACCTGCGGGCCGATACGGACAGCGTGCCGGCGATGGTGGAGCAGGTGCTGCAGGCGCTGCGCTGAGTCGTTCGCGGTTGCAAGGTCTGTAGGAGCGGCGTAAGCCGCGAAGCCGCCGCACCATCAGGCCCGAATTCATCTGCAATTGCAGCCGTTGCCCCCTCCCTTGCGCCGAAGGCGGAGGGGAGGGTTGGGGAGGGGTAAGCCTTTGGCCGCTGCCATCACCTGTGCAGGCCCCTGCCGAGCATGGCTCGGCACTACCGCTGCTCCAAATGAGGTGGTGCTCCCCCCCTAACGGCACATCCAGCCGTCATCTGACACCGCTAGACTGCCCGATCGTGTATCCGATGGGACTCTGTATGTTCGGGCGATTTGCCGTCACCGTTGCAGGTGGCACTGTCTTGGCGCTGGCGTTGGCCGGATGCAACCGCAAGAACGCCGATGCGCCGCAGCAAGCTGCCGGTGCGGTACTGGTCACTACCCAGGTCGTCGAAACCGCGCCCTGGAGCGATACCTTGCAGGCTAACGGCACTGCCAAGGCACGTGAATCCATCATCGTCACCGCCAAGGTCAGCGAAATCATCGACAAGGTGCATTTCGAAAGCGGCCAGCAGGTCGCTACCGGCGCCCCGCTGGTGACGCTGCGCGGGCAGGCCCAGCAGGCCGCGCTGGCCCAGGCCCAGGCCACCTTCTCCGAGGCTGACCGGCTCTACAAGCGCCAGCGTGAACTGGCCGCACAGCAGCTGGTCGCGCATTCAACGCTGGACACGCAGCAGTCCATCCGCGATGCCGCCGAGGCCCGTGTGCAGCAGATGCGCGCCGATATCGTTGATCGGCAGGTGCGTGCGCCATTCGCTGGCGTATTGGGTATTCGCCAGGTCAGCCCGGGTTCGCTGGTCACGCCGACCACGGCCATCGCCACCCTCGATGACATCTCGCGCATGCACGTTGATTTCCAGGTTCCGGAAGCGCAGCTGTCCTCGCTGCAGATTGGCGACAAGGTCAGCGGCAGCAGCATCGCCTATCCGGGGCGCACGTTTGAAGGCGAAGTCAGCACCATCGACGCCCGCGTCGATCCGGGCAGCCGTGCGATCACCGTCCGCGCCGATTTCGACAATGCCGACCATGCGCTGCGCCCGGGCATGCTGCTCGACGTGCGCCTGTTCCGCCCCGAGCGCGATGCGCTGGTGATTCCGGAGATCGCGGTGGTGCAGGTGGGCCGCGATTCCTATGTGTTTCGGGTCAAGCAGGACGACAGCGTCGAGCGCGCAGACATCAAGGCCGGCACCCGTCGTGCCGGGGTGGTGGAGATTGTCGAAGGGTTGAAGGCCGGCGATCGCATCGTTGTCGATGGTACTGGCAAGCTGCGCCCAGGCATCCGCATCCAGGATGAGAAGCCGGCCAAGGCCGCCGACGCGGCCGCGCCGCTGAAGCCGGCTGAAGTTGCCGCGCCGGCCAAGTTGGCGACTGCCGGATGAAGCTGTCCGACCTTTCGATCAAGCGGCCGGTGCTGGCCGTGGTGATGAGCCTGTTGCTGCTGGTGCTGGGCATCATGTCCTTCACCCGCCTGACCCTGCGCGAGCTGCCGGCGATTGATCCGCCCATCGTCTCGGTATCGGTGGATTACACCGGCGCCTCGGCGGCGGTGATCGAAAGCCGCGTCACCCAGGTACTGGAAGACGCACTGGCCGGTATCGAAGGCATCGATACCATCAATGCACGCAGCACCAATGGCCGTGCCTCGGTCAGCATCGAGTTCAACGCCAACCGCGATATCGAAGCCGCCGCCAACGACGTGCGCGATGCGGTCAGCCGCGTTGCCGACCGCATGCCGGAAGAGGCGCGGCCGCCGGAGATCGCCAAGGTCGAGAGCGATGCCGACCCGATCATCTGGTTCAACATGTCGTCCTCGGTGATGGATACGCTGGAGCTCAGCGATTACGCCGACCGCTACGTGGTGGATCGTTTCTCCAGCATCGACGGTGTGGCGCAGGTGCGCATCGGCGGCCGTCAGCGTTACGCGATGCGGGTATGGCTGGACCGTGACCAGCTGGCTGCGCGCGGCATGACCGTCAACGAGGTCGAAACCGCGCTGCGCAACGAGAACGTGGAGTTGCCGGCCGGCCGCATCGAATCGGCCGACCGCGATTTCACCCTGCGCGTCGAACGCAGCTACGTGGCCCCGGCCGACTTCGCCAGCATCCCGCTGGGCAAGGGCAATGACGGCTACGTGGTGCGGCTGGGCGATGTGGCCAAGGTTGAACTGGCCTCGTCGGAGCGCCGCGCCTATTTCCGCAGCAACGGCGAACCGGGTATCGGCCTGGGCATCGTCAAGACCTCCACGGCCAATGCGCTGGACGTGGCGCGCGATACCCGTGCCGAAGCCGAGCGCATCGGCCAGACCCTGCCCAAGGGCACGCAGATCTTCGTCGCCTTCGACAACACCACCTTCATTGAAGCCGCGGTGGAGCGCGTTTACGCGACCCTGGTCGAAGCGATGCTGCTGGTGCTGGTAGTGATCTGGCTGTTCCTCGGCAGCCTGCGCGCGGCCTTGATTCCCGCGGTGACGGTGCCGGTGTGTCTGGTGGCGGCCTTCATCGCGCTGTTCGCGTTTGGCTTCTCGATCAACCTGTTCACCCTGCTGGCGCTGGTGCTGTGTATCGGTCTGGTGGTGGATGACGCCATCGTCGTGGTCGAGAACGTGCAACGCCGCATTGATCTGGGCGAGCCGCCGCTGGTGGCCGCCAAGCGCGGTACCGCGCAGGTCGCGTTCGCGGTGATCGCGACGACGGCGGTGCTGGTGGCGGTGTTCCTGCCGGTCGGTTTCCTTGAAGGCAATACCGGGCGCTTGTTCCGCGAGCTGGCGGTTGCGCTGGCGGCGGCGGTGGCCTTGTCGGCCTTCGTCGCGCTGACGCTGACGCCGATGATGGCGTCCAAGCTGCTCAAGCCGCATAGCGAGCAGAAGGTCAGTCGCCTGCATGGCTTCATCAACCGTCAGTTGGAGCGGCTGTCGGCAGCCTACGGCCGTGTGTTGGATCGCCACGTGCAGCGTAGCTGGGTGTTCGGGCTGGTGATGCTGGGTGCGCTTGGCGCCAGCTGGGGTCTGTTCAAGCTGATTCCCTCGGAGCTGGCCCCGGCCGAGGACCGTGGCTCGTTCCAGATCATGATCGATGGCCCGGAAGGTGCCGGCTACGACTACACCGTGGAGCAGGTGCAGCAGGTCGAGAAGATCGTTTCCCGCTTCGTCGGCCCGGACGAACCCATTGTCCGCGCCAATCCGCGCGTGCCCGGTGGTTGGGGCAACAGCGAAGAAATGCACACCGGCCGCATGAGCGTGTTCCTGCAGCCGTGGCGCAATCGCAGCGAAGCCACGGTGGATGTGGCCAATGACCTGCAGAAAGAGCTGAATGACCTCAGCGGCGTGCGCGTGCGCACGATGGTCGGTGGCGGTCTGGTGCGCAGCATGGGCCAGCCCTTCCAGATTGTGCTCGGTGGCCCGGAATACGCCGAAATCGCACAGTGGCGTGATCGCCTGCTGGAGCGCATGGCTGACTATCCCGGTCTGGTTGGCGCGGATTCGGATTACAAGGAAACCCGGCCGCAGATGCGGGTCAACATCGACCGCCAGCGTGCGGCCGACCTTGGTATCTCGGTCACCGACATCGGCCGCGCGCTGGAAACCATGATGGGTTCGCGCCGCGTCACCACCTTCGTCGACAACGGCGAGGAATACGACGTACTGGTGCAGGCCGGCCGCGAAGGCCGTGC
Source organism: Stenotrophomonas sp. 610A2 (assembly GCF_030549615.1). Lineage (NCBI taxonomy): Bacteria > Pseudomonadati > Pseudomonadota > Gammaproteobacteria > Lysobacterales > Lysobacteraceae > Stenotrophomonas > Stenotrophomonas pigmentata. The sequence goes on along the minus strand of NZ_CP130832.1, from coordinate 3,485,292 downwards.
CTCGCCGGCCGACCTGTCGGCGATCCAGGTGCGGGCGCGCTCGGGCGAACTGGTGCCGCTGTCCAACCTGGTCACGCTCAGTGAAGTGGCCGAGGCCGGCAGCCTCAACCGCTTCAACCGCCTGCGTTCGATCACCATCAGCGCCAACGTCGCGCCGGGCCATACGCTGGGCGAAACCATCGATTGGGCCAAACAGGTGACCGCCGAGGAACTGCCGGAATACGCGCAGATCGACTGGAAGGGCGAATCGCGCGAGTACCAGAGCGCCGGCAGCGCGGTGCTGCTGACCTTCGCCATGGCCTTGCTGGTGGTCTACCTGGTGCTGGCCGCGCAGTTCGAGAGCTTCATCCATCCGCTGGTAATCATGCTGACCGTGCCCTTGGGCGTGCTGGGTGCCTTCGTTGGCCTGTACCTCAGTGGCGGCACGCTCAACCTGTTCAGTCAGATCGGCATCGTCATGCTGGTCGGCCTGGCGGCGAAGAACGGCATCCTGATCGTCGAATTCGCCAACCAGTTGCGCGATGAAGGCCGCAACGTGCACCAGGCCATCGTCGAGTCGTCGATGGTGCGCCTGCGGCCGATTCTGATGACCTCGATCGCGACCGTGGTTGGCGCGATTCCGCTGGTCGTGGCTGGCGGCCCCGGTTCGGCCAGCCGCGCCACCATCGGCATCGTGGTGATCTTCGGCGTCAGCGTGTCCACCTTCCTGTCGCTGTTCGTGGTGCCGGCGTTCTACGCGCTGTTGGCGCCGTACACCAAGTCGCCGGAAACCGTGGCCAACGCGCTGGAGAAGCTCGAGCGCGAGACACCTTCGGTTGGCGGCCATGCATGAGCCGCTGCTCGGCGGTCGCGTCCGGTTACGCCCCTGGCACGCAGGGGACCTGGACGCGCTGCTCGAGCATGCCAACGATGCGGCGGTATCGCGGGGGCTGAGCACGCGCTTTCCCTATCCGTATACCCGCGCCGATGGCGAGGCGTTTCTGGCGGGACAGGTGCTGGACCTGCGGGGGCAGGTGTTTGCACTGGAGATGGATGGTCAGGCCTGCGGGGGCATCGGCGTGACCCAGGGCAGGGACGAGCGGCGTCATTCGGCATCGCTGGGTTATTGGCTGGGCCAGCGCTATTGGGGGCAGGGCATCATGACCGCGGTGGTCGGCGCCTATGTGCCGTGGGTGATGGATACCCTGGCGCTGACACGAATGTCCGCACAGGTGATGGCCGGCAACCCGGCCTCGGCGCGGGTGCTGTTGAAGAATGGATTCGTGGAGGAGGGCACCGAACGCCAATCGGTGCTCAAGGACGGGCAGTTGCATGACATGCGCTGCTTCGCCCTGATCAGGACTTTGCTGAAATTGGCGTAAAGGCCGTGCACAGCCAAGCTTAATCGTGGAAAAATCGGTCAGCCCCGGGAGTCCGGGCTTTGGCTACCTTTCAGCTTTCCGGGGAATTACGTGGAATCCATCGTCGAATCGATCAACGGCATCATCTGGAGTAATGCGCTCATCTTCATGTGTCTGGGCGCCGGTCTCTGGTTCAGTGTGCGCACCCGCTTCATGCAGATCCGGGGTTTTGCCGAGATGTGCCGGCTCACCATCCGCGGCGAGAAGTCCGATGCGGGTGTCTCATCGTTCCAGGCGCTGGCCATGTCGATGGCAGGGCGCATGGGTATCGGCAACATCGCCGGCGTGGCCACGGCTATTGCCTATGGCGGACCTGGCGCGATTTTCTGGATGTGGGTGATGGGCTTCCTCGGCGCATCCACCTCCTATGTGGAGTGCACGCTGGCACAGATCTACAAGGTCAAGGACGGCGAAGGCCGTTACCGCGGTGGCCCGGCGTATTACATTGAAAAAGCCATGGGCTTGAAGTGGTACGCGGCGGTGTTCGCCGTGGCTACCGTCATCGCTGGTGGCTTCCTGCTGCCGGGTGTGCAGGCCAATGCGATTGCCGACAGCGCGGTCAACGTGCTTTGCACTGGTGCCGACGCCTGCGCCTCGGTGGGCGGCACGGCAAGCATGAAGCTGTGGATCGGCCTGGCCGTGGCAGCACTGCTGGGCATCATCATCTTCGGTGGCGTGAAGCGCATTGCCAGCTTCGCCGAAGTCATCGTGCCGTTCATGGCACTGGGCTTCATCCTGATGGCGATCGTGGTGATGATGCTCAATGCCAGCAAGGTGCCGGCGATGTTCTCGGACATCTTCTCCAGCGCATTCGGCGCGCACGCGGCTTTTGGCGGCATCATCGGCCAGGCCATCGCCTGGGGCGTCAAGCGCGGCATCTACGCCAATGAGGCTGGCCAGGGCACCGGTCCGCACGCCGCTGCCGCCGCCGAGGTATCGCACCCGGCCAAGCAGGGTTATGTGCAGGCTTTCGCCATCTATTTCGACACCATGCTGGTCTGCACCTCGACCGCGTTCCTGGTGCTGTCCACCGGCATGTACAACGTGTTCCGCGAAGTGACCGAAGGCGGCGTGACCAAGCTCGAAGCCATCATCACCGGCGTACCCGGCGTGCAGCCCTCCGAAGGTGCCCTGTTTACCCAGGCAGCGGTGGAGTCGGTGTTGCCTGGCTGGGGGGGGGGCTTTGTGGCCCTGGCGCTGTTCTTCTTCGCCTTCACCACGATCATGGCCTATTACTACATGGCCGAAACCAACCTGACCTACCTGGCTGGCAGCAACCGCACCCATCCGGCGGCTACCCTGGTGCTGCGTCTTGGCATCATGGCGATGGTGGTGTTTGGCGCTTACCACAATGCGAAAATGGCCTGGGCGCTGGGTGATATCGGCGTGGGCTTGATGGCCTGGCTGAACGTCATCGCCATCCTGATCCTGCAAAAGCCTGCCATGCTTGCACTGTCCGACTATGAGCGGCAGAAGAAGCTTGGCCTGGACCCGGTCTTCGACCCCGATGCACTGGGCATCAAGAATGCCGAATTCTGGCGTAGCAACAAGTAATTCAAAGGAACCGCTGTGAGTAACCCCTGGAACAACCGTCGCCCTTCTTCGCGGCCACCCCGCGCAACCCCGGCTGCGCCGTCAGCCGCACGTGAAGGTGGTGACGGTGTACCAGTACGCGGCGGCGATGAAATGCGCCTGTACGGCTTCAATGCCGTACAGGCGATGTTTGCCAAGCGCCCGCAGGCGCTGCGCAAGCTCTACCTGGCCGAGGACATGATCCAGCGCCTGCAGCCGGTGCTGAAATGGTGTGTGGCCAACCGCGTGGGTTACCGCGTGGTTGGCGATGGCGACCTCAACAAACTGGCCGCCACCACCCACCACGAAGGCCTGGTGGCCGACGTGCAGAAGCAGGAACCGCTGGCGCTGGCGACCTGGCTGGCATCGTTGAAGGACGGTCCTGCGCTGGCCTTGTGGCTGGACGGCGTGGGCAACCCGCACAACTTCGGCGCGATCCTGCGTTCGGCCGCACATTTTGGTGTTGCGGCAATCCTGTTGCCGGCTGACTCGACCCTGGCCCTGTCCGGCGCTGCCGCGCGCGTCGCCGAAGGTGGCGCCGAATCGGTGCCGCTGGTCCGTCTGCCAGCGCTGCCGCAGGCGGTTGCGCAGCTGCGCGATGCCGGCTTTGGTCTGGCCGCGACCCTGGTGGCCGATGGCGACAACGTCTTCACCACCGAGCTGCCGGATCGCATGGTCTACGTGATGGGTGCGGAGGGCGAGGGCATGGACCGCGACTTCGCGCAGAGCTGTGACCTGCGCTTGTCGATTCCCGGAAGCGGCGCAGTGGAAAGCCTGAATGTGGCCTCGGCCACCGCGGTATTCCTGGCCAGCTGGAACAGCCGCAAGCAGCGTTGAAAAATACGGTGGTGCCGAGCCATGCTCGGCAGAGGCCTTCGTAGCAAAGCCAAACTGTAGTGCCGAGCCATGCTCGGCAGGGGCTTTCCCAGCAAAGCCAAACTGTAGTGCCGAGCCATGCTCGGCAGGAGCTTCACCAGCCAGCCAACAGCTTACCCCTCCCCAACCCTCCCCTTCGCTGCGTGAAAGGGAGGGGGCAACGGCCGTAGTGCCGAGCCATGCTCGGCAGGGGCTTTCCTAGCAAAACCAAACCTGTAGTGCCGAGCCATGCTCGGCAGAGGCTTTACCGGTAGAGCCCCTGCCGAGCATGGCTCGGCACTACGGAAACCAAAACAAGAAAGGCGCCCTGCGGCGCCTTTCTTGTTTTCAACAAGCCCGAAAATCACTCCCGCGGCGGCACCACATCCTTGGCTTCGCTGCCGAAACTGCCCTCGGACTCCGCCGCCAGATAGGCAAACACGGTGTAGGCAGCCACGTTCTGCGCCAATGCCTTCGGGTCGATCTTGTCCAAGGTATCGTCCGGGGTGTGGTGCAGATCGAAGTAATCGGTCCCGTCCTGCGCCAGCCACGCCCAGGCGCCGCCCTTGGCGGCCAGCGGGCCTACGTCGGGGCCGGGACCACCTTCGTTGGCGCGGTACTCAATGCCCAACGGCGCCAGTGCTTCGCCGATCTGACGGGTGGCTTCACGCGACTCGGCCGGGTTGCCCGAACCGGTGTTGAAGGCATAGATGCGCCCCGCGCCGAAGTCGCTCTCGGCGGCGATATGCTGCTGCACGACCTCGCCAGCTGCCACGCGCGCTGCAGCATAAGCCTTGCCGCCGTACAGCCCCTGCTCTTCGTTGGCGAAGGCGATGACGCGGATCGTGCGCTTGGGCGCCTGCTTGAGCTGACCGATCAAATGGCCAGCGGCCATGGTGATGCCTACGCCCGCGCCGTCATCGATGGCACCCGTGCCCAGGTCCCAGGAATCCAGATGGCCACCGATCACCACTACTTCCTTGGGCAGGCTGCGGCCGGTGATTTCGCCGATCACATTCTGCGAGGTGTAAGTGCCATCCCAGCCGCAATCCAGCGCGATGCGGATACGGGTGGCGCCGCGTGCGACCAGACGGTTGAGCTGGTCGGCGTCAGGGCCGGACAGCGCCGCCGACGGCACGGGGGTCAGGCCTTCGTCATAGCGGGTGATGCCGGTATGCGGCATGCGGTGCGAGTCGGTACCGGCCGAGCGCATGATGAAACCGACCGCACCCTTGCGGATCGCCTCCGACGGACCACGGCTACGCACGCTGCCGCCGATGCCATAGTCCTCGCCGTTGCGCTTGCGGGTCATGGTGAAGTCGATGTAGGCGATCTTGCCCGCCAACGAACCCTCTGGGGCAGCCTTCAGCGCGTCCAGGCCCTCGAAACGCACGACTTCGGCTTCAACCGTGCCGGCCGGGCTGCCGCCGAGTGCGGTGATGGTCAGCGGCTGCGGGTGCGCGCCCAACACCGAGGCGTGCTCGCTGCGGCGTTCCCACTTGGGGAAGGTGACCGGCTCGGTCCAGACCTTGTCGAAGCCCAGCGCCTTGAACTTGGCCTTGGCCCATTCCACCGCGCGCGCATCGGCTTCGCTGCCGGCCATGCGCGGACCGATTTCGGTGGTCAGCGATTCAACCACCTGCCACGCGGTGTTGTCGGCCAATGCCTGCTCACGCAGTTCGCCAGCCTTGGCCAGCGACTGCTGCGGGATATGGGTAGGCGCTGCGTTGGCAGCGGCCGAGGTGCACAGCAGTAGAAGGGCAAGGGAAAGAGCACGGCGACGCATAGTCAATTCCAAGGTGATTTGTCCAGTCAGGGTAACAGTGAGTGGATGTAGGCGGATGTGCCAGTTGGTATGGGGCAAATAACAGGATCGACGCGAGGGTTTGTCCTATGACGGTGCTGCAGCGCATCGGTTAGGCCGCTTTTCAGCTGAAAAGCGCTACAGGATGAGCAGGGTTTTCCCGGTGTCGGCGGCATCGCGCTGCGCGCGAGTCTGGGCTTTCCACCGATTGGGTGGATGAATCAGGACGTTGTAATGACATTGAGCAACAGGGCTGCAGGTACGCTGTTGGTGGCGATGCTGGCAGCAATCGCAGGAAGGGCGCAGGCGCATTCGCTGGACGATGTGCGTTTTACCGGCCCCTTGCTGACACCGGGGCCGTCAACGCTGCCGCAAGGACGGTTCTATACCCAGCCCTATCTGATACAGACGCACACCAGCGGACGCTATGACAACAACGGTGACCGGCACACGCTGGGCGAGTCCAGCGACACAACGCTGCTGAGCGTGATGATCAGCGCTGGTTTCACCGAGAATCTCACCGGTGAACTGGTACTGGACAGTGCCAGAAGCAGCCAGGGCGGGCAGCACAGTGACGGATTTCGCATGGCGGACGGTGCGCTGCGACTACGCTATCTGATGCGTGAAGGTGATGCGCTCGCTGGCAAGGCGGAGTACGCGGTAATGCTTGGTCAGTCATTGCCCACAGGGCGCTATGACGGCTTGGGTGACAATCTGCTCAATGGTCAGGGCAGCGGTGTCTCGCGCAGCAACCTGTCGGTGCTGGGGCAGAACTACTACTGGCTGCCGAATGGGCGGCCGCTGCGTTTGCGTTGGCAGGCCCGCTGGAGTCCGTCGCCGCGGGATGTGTCAATCACTGGTGCCAGCGTGTATGGCACCGATCGCAGTTTTCGCGGGCATGTCAGTCCGGGGCCTGCGCTGAGTGCGGCGCTTGGTCTAGAATACAGCATCAACCACAACTGGGCGCTTGCGATGGATCTGACCGCAGGCAGGCAATCCGGGAGCGTGCTCAATGGCAGCGCTTTGAGTGTGGCTGGGCAACGGGAGCAGGTGGTGCGGCATGACGGAGCCAGCCGGAGTTTCAGCATCGCGCCAGCGCTGGAGTACAACGTCAATCACCAGTTGGGTTTCCTGGTCGGGGTGCAGGCCTCGTTGCCAGGCGGGCGCAACAGCGATTCCTATATCAGCCCGCAGGCATCGATGACCCTGCTGTTCTAAGCCATGCAAACGACAACGGCCGGGAATTCCCGGCCGTTGTCGATACGCCTGCTGATTGCTCAGTGCTTGTTGAGGCTGTCGCGGATTTCGCGCAGCAGCAGTACTTCTTCGCTCGGCTCAGGCGCAGCGGCCGGTGCTTCGGCCTTCTTGCGTGAGAGGCGGTTGACCACCTTGACCAGCATGAAGATCGCGAAGGCGACAATGATGAACTGGATCAGCGTGTTGATGAAATCGCCATAGCCGATCACCACGGCGGGGATTTCCTTGCCATCGGCGCCGATCTTGGCCGGTGCCAGCGTCCAGGCCAATGCCGAGAAATCGACATTGCCGATCAGCCAGCCGATCGGCGGCATGATCACTTTGTCCACCAGCGAGGTGACGATCTTGCCGAACGCACCACCGATGACGACACCGACCGCGAGGTCGATGACGTTGCCGCGCATCGCAAATTCCTTGAATTCGCTGATCATTCCCATGTGTTTCTCCTGTGCGTACGTAAGGGGGAGCTGGCGCAGCGTACTCCAACGCCTGTCATCAGACGATCACGCCGTCGCGTTGTGCGATGTTTCCGAGGCGCGCACTGAAGCGATCACCGCGTTGCAGGGCGGCCACGCCGGCGGGGGTACCCATGAAGACAAGGTCGCCGGCACGCAGTGCATAGAGCTTGGACAGCTCGTGCAGGATATCCGGGACATTCCAGATCATCTGGTCCAGCGTGGACTTCTGCCGTACTTCGCCATTGATTTCCAGTGACAGCTCCAGCGGCGCCAGGGCACCCACCTCGGATGCCAGCACGAGGCTGCTGACCGGAGCGGAATGGTCGAAGCCCTTGGCGATATCCCAGGGGCCGCCCTTCGCCTTGGCAGCGGCCTGCAGGTCGCGGCGGGTCAGGTCCAGGCCTACGCCGTAGGCCAGTACCAGCGCCATCGCATCTTCCACGGCGAGCACGCCGGCAGGTGCATCCTTGCCAAGTGCCACGACCAGTTCGACCTCATGGTGCAGATCGGAGGTGGCGGACGGGTAGGGAATCGCGGCATCGCCAATGACCACGGCATCGGCGGGCTTCATGAAGAACATCGGCTGGCCGCGCTCGCTGGCCGAGGCGGGGGCGGCAGCGCCCATCTCGCGTGCATGGTCGGCAAAGTTGCGGCCCACGCAATAGATGCGGTGCACCGGGAACGTACCGCCACCGGCGACCGGGATGCGGGGCAAGGGCAGGGCAGGGATCAGATCAGTCATGGTTGCGTCCAGGTGAAACGACGCAAAAGTCTAGCGGACGGAGCGGGTGTGTGGAGCGCGCATTGCTCAGCGGCAATGCCGATTTGTAGGAGCGGCGTAAGCCGCGAAGCTGATAACCGATCCGATTGTGGATATACCGCTGGTTCCAGCAATGCCGGCTTCGCGGCTTACGCCGCTCCTACAGTCTGACGGCGTCGGTAAAGCCTTTGTCGAGCATGGTTCGGCAGAAGCTTTCGCTCCCTCCCTTTCGCGCAGCGAAGGGGAGGGTTGGGGAGGGGTAGGCTGTTGGCTGTCTGGTAAAGCCCCTGCCGAGCATGGCTCGGCACTACAGAAAAGCTCAGCGCGCTTGTGGCAGGGCGGCCTTGCGGACTACGCGGTATTCGGCATCGACCACGGTCGGGTCGGCCTTGCGCACGGCGCGGGCCTTGCGTGCTGCCAGCAGCTTCCACGCGATGCCGCCGAGGATCATGGCTGCACCAACGAAAATACCGCCAACAATCAGCACCGCAAGGATTGCGATGCCCAGCAGGCCCAAGGCAATGCGCACCAGCGGGTTGCGCGGTTTGCGCGGTGCGAACAGGTTGCGCAGCTTGGCGAATTGGACGTAACGGATATTCATGAAAGTTGGATGACGTTGAGTCTGCCGTCGAGTATCAGGGGCGCAGAGGGCAATTGCGTGAAGTTGTCGTTAATCGCTGTCTGAATAGGGGGCTGGACAAGGGCGTGAGTCAGCTTCGTTTTGGGTCACGTCTGCCCATGCGACAATGGCTGGCTTACTTGTATCGGTGTTCCAATGTCCAGCGCCATCGCTTCCGGAATCGAACTTTGCCCGCTTGAGGTCGTGCCTGACCAGGGCTTCCATGCGGTGGTGGCGGTGATTGATGGCGACGCCGAGACGCTCGTGCTGTACCGCGAAGGCAACTCGGTGCGCGCATGGTTGAATGTCTGCCCGCATGCAGGGCGCGCGTTGGATTGGGCACCCGGTCAGTTCCTCAAAAGCCGCGAAGGGCATCTTGTGTGCGCGGTGCATGGCGCTTCATTCGAGCTGGAAGGCGGTATCTGCGTGGCTGGCCCGTGCAAGGGCGATTCGCTGCGCGCGGTGCCGGTATCGGTAGCGGATGGCAAGGTGTTGCTGGGCTGATGGATTCCGCAGGTCTTGCCGCTTCTGTGGGAGCGACGTGAACCGCGAAGCCAGGAATGTCGCAAGGCTTGGGGTGTTTGATGGAAACCGCTGTCCGCTGTATGGCGGGTGGTTTTCGGGTCCTGGCGTTGGCCGGTGCAGTGACTTCGCAGCTTATGCCGCTCCTACAGGTTGCCGAGCCTTTCAGAACATGATGTTGATCATGATCACCACGATCACGGTGTAGAGCAGCGACAAGGGGCCGCCTACCCGCCACATCTCACGCGGGGTGTATTTGGCCGGGCCCATTGCCATCGAGATCACCGGGTTGGACGCGGTCATCAGGTTGTTGGATGCCGACAAGGCGACGATCAGGGCGAACGCGGTGGGATTGCCGCCGGCAGCCAAGGCCAGGTTGACTGCGATCGGCACCATCACGATGGTCGCACCGACATGGCTGATCACCAGTGAGAATGCGGTGGTCAGCAAGGCCAATGCGATCTCCAGCACCCAGACGGGAATGCCGGTAGGCAGTTTGTCGATGGTGTGGCCGGCGATCCATGCCGCCGCGCCACTGCTGTCCATCGCCCAGCCCAGCGGAATCAGGCCGGCCATCATGAAGATGGTCTTCCAGTTGATCGCCGCATAGGCCTCGTCCATGCGCAGCACGCCAGTCAACAACATGCCGGCCACGCCGGTGAGCAGGGTCAGGGCGACCGGCAAGTGCGAGGTGAGCGCGATGATGATGGTCAGCGCGAAGATCGCCATCGCGATCTTGAACTTGTGCGGGCGCTGCTCGCCCTTGGGGTAGTCAGTGACCACCACGAAGTCGCGGCTCTCGGCTGCGGTGGCCAGGTCCTGCCAGATGCTGTGGAAGACCAGCATGTCGCCGGCGCGTAGTGGCGTGTTGCGCACGTCCTCGCGGATCACCTGCTTGTCGCGGTTGATCGCCAGCAGGCTGATGCCGCGTTCCTTGCGCAGGCGCAGTTCGCCGGCGGTCTTGCCGATCAGGCGCGAGGTAGGCGGTACCACTGCTTCGGAAATGCCAGCGCGGGCCGGATTGAACAGATCGCCCAGCTGCTTCAGCCGCGAGGACATGCGCAGGAACTGGTTCTGCGCGAAGTCCGACACCTGCCGGCGTGGACCCATCACGCCCAGTGCGCTGCCAACCCAGATGCGCATGTCCGCCGGTGGCGACAGGCGCGTGTCATCGCCGGTTTTCAGCGCAAGGAACAGCGGGGCGTCGAACAGGTTTTCAGCCTCGCCCACGGTCATGCCGACCAGAGGACTCTCGGCGGTGACCAGCAGTTCGAAGACATCGCCTTCAATGCCGTAGGCCTTGGCAAAATAGCTTTCGGTTCGGGCCGGGGCCTGGCCGTCTTCGCTTTCGGTTTCTTCTTCCTGCAGCTTGCGGCTGCCGTAAAAACGGAAGTACAGCAACGAAGCGATCAGCAGCGCGATACCAATCGGCAACGGCGCGAACATGCGCAGTGGTTCGATGGTGGCGGTGCCGGAAGGCAGGTTGTTGTTGGCCGACATCAACAAGTCGTTGAGCAGGATCAGCGGCGAGTTGCCGACCATGGTCAGTGCGCCACCCATCACGATGGCGGCGGAAATCGGCAGCAGTTGGCGTTTCAAGGTGAGTGCGGTGCGCGAGGCCAGGCGCGAGGCGACCGGCAGGTACAGCGCCATCACCGACGGGTTCTGCATGAACGAAGAGTTCAAACCGGCGGTGGCAGTGGTCAGCAGCAGCAGCCGTTGTTCCAGTCCATGCGAACGCCGCAGCAACCAGCCGGCGAGCCGGTTCAACGCGCCGGTGCGGTCCAGGCCGGCACCGAGAATGGTGGTGGCGATGATGCTCATCACCGCGTTACCGGAGAAACCGCCGAAGATTTCTTCCGGGGCGATCAGGCCGGTGACGCCCAGCACCACCATCACCACCAAGGCCACCACGTCGGCGCGGATGCGCTCGAACAGGAACATGGCCATCGTGAAGCCCACCAGCCCGAGCACGAGCTTCATATCGGTGGTGAGCGTCAGCGCGGTATCCATCAGGGCAGTGACTTCAAAGGGGAGAGCTGGGACGGTTTGACAGTGCAATCTGCCATCGACGCTGCGCAGGCAGCGTGTTCGGCAATCTCATGGAGGCGTGCAGCTGTCATCGCGTCCTCATCACTCAGCTTGCGTCCGTATTGCCGGGCTTGTCATACAACAGATCCCAGACGCCATGGCCGAGCTTCTGGCCACGGGTCTCGAAGTGGGTCTGCGGGCGCCAGTCCGGACGCGGCACCGCGCCACGCGGGCCGGCGCGGTTGACCAGGCCGGGCGTGGCATCGAGCACGTCCCACATCTGCTCGGCATAGTCTTCCCAGTCGGTGGCGCAATGCAGGCGGCCGCCAACGCGCAGCTTGCGCACCAGCAGTTCGGCAAAGCCTGGCTGCACCAGACGGCGCTTGTTGTGGCGCTTCTTGTGCCAGGGATCGGGGAAATAGATGCGGATCTCATCAAGAGCGCCGTCGGCTACTTCCTTCTCCAGCACCTCGACTGCATCGTGGTGGTAGAGCTTGACGTTGTCGGCGTTGTCATCGGCCAAGGCATTGAGCAGGCGGCCGACGCCCGGAGCGTGCACCTCGATGCCGATGTAGTCCTTGGAGGTATCGAACTGGGCGGCGTAGCGCAGTGCGGCGCCGTTGCCGAAACCAATTTCCAACACCTTGGGTGCGTCACGGCCGAAGGTGGCCTGCAGGTCGCGTGGTTCGCCATTGAAGTCGATGCCGAAGCGCGGCCAACGGTCGTCGAACGCGCGCTGCTGGGCCGGGGTGAAGCGGCCCTGGCGCAGCACGAAACTGCGGATCTCGCGGCGGCCTTCGGTCACGGTGAAGGGCTTGGGCGGTGCCTTGGAGCCCGCGCTGTCAAAAGGATTGGTCATCAGCCGATCAGCCCATCAACGGGAGAGGAGGCGCTGGCGTAGCGCTTGCGCGGGATGCGGCCGGCGAGGAAGGCCTCGCGGCCAGCTTCCACCGCCTTGCGCATGGCGCTGGCCATCAATACCGGGTTGCGAGCGCCGGCAATGGCGGTGTTCATCAATACGCCGTCGCAGCCCAGCTCCATGGCGATGGCTGCATCCGAGGCGGTGCCGACGCCGGCATCGACGATGATCGGCACCTTGGCGTTCTCGATGATCTCGATCAGGTTGTACTTGTTCTGGATACCCAGGCCGGAACCAATCGGCGCGGCCAGCGGCATCACCGCGGCGCAGCCGATCTCCTCCAGGCGCTTGGCCAGGATCGGGTCATCGGAGGTGTAGACCATGACGTCGAAGCCATCCTTCACCAGTTGTTCGGCGGCCTTGAGGGTAGCCATCACGTCCGGGTACAGGGTCTTCTGGTCGCCCAGCACTTCCAGCTTGGTCAGGTTGTGGCCGTCCAGCAGTTCACGCGCCAGGCGGCAGGTGCGCACCGCGTCTTCGGCGGTATAGCAGCCAGCGGTATTGGGCAGGATGGCGTAGCGGTCCGGCGGCAGCACGTCGAGCAGGTTGGGCTCGCCCGGGTTCTGGCCGATGTTGGTGCGGCGGATGGCCACGGTGACGATCTGGGCGCCAGCGGCTTCAGTAGCCAGGCGGGTTTCTTCCAGATCCTTGAACTTGCCGGTGCCGGTCAGCAGCCGGGAGGAATAGGTTTTGCCGGCGATGACCAGCGAATCGGTGGGGACATTTGCATTCATGCCTGAATTATCACCCATCCCGCCGATCTGTAGTGCCGAGCCATGCTCGGCAGGGGGGCGAGCCAGGGGTGTAGTGCCGAGCCATGCTCGGCAGGGGCTTTCCATAATGTAGTGCCGAGCCATGCTCGGCAAAGGGCGTCACCGGTAATGCCCCAGCGCAGCATGGCTGCGCTCTACAGCTGGAGCCGGCAGCTGGCTGCTGTTGCTCCCTCCCTTTGCCGCAGGCAAGGGGAGGGCTGGGGAGGGGTTGGCTTTTGTGCCGTTTGTGGATTGCCAGCTTCGCGGCTTACGCCGCTCCTACGTGCATTGCCGGGGATGCCCCTGCCTCGGCACTACCGATGCCCTGCAGAGATCGCTGGGGGGCTTCTGCCGAGCATGGCTCGGCACTACCTTGTTGCGGGGCTTAGCCGCCGCCCAGTGCGTGCACTATTTCCACCACGTCACCGTCCTGCAGTGTGTGGTTCGCATGCTGGCTGCGCGGAATGATGTCGCCGTTTACCTCGACTGCCACGCGGCGCTCGGCCAGGCCTTCGGCGACCAAGAGTTCGATCAGAGTAAGGGAGGGCTGCAGCTGGCGCGGTTCGCCATTGAGATGGATGTTCATGCCGCCATTCTCGCCAGACCCGTCGCAAAAGCCCAGCCGACAGACAGTTTGCGGCGGCGCAGCGTGTGTGTCTTGCGCAGTAATGAAAACATAACAACGTGCGGCAGCGTATGTCTGGCCGCTTTCCCCTACCCAGGAGTTCAACATGTCTCTTTCCCTTCGCCCGCTGCGCGCCGCCGTGGCTGTTGCCATCGCCTTGGCTGCGGCGCCGGCCATGGCGCAGTCGCCGTATTCCAAGACGGTGTTCTTCGGTGACAGCCTGACCGATACCGGCTACTTCCGTCCTTTGCTGGTGAAGCAGGATCCGAATGCTTCGTTGGTCGGCCGTTTCACCACCAACCCGGGCTGGGTGTGGGCGGACTACATCGCTGACCAGTACGGTACCAATGCCAGCCCCAACGGCAATGGCCAGACCGGCGACAACTACGCCGTTGGCGGCGCCCGCGTGGGTGTGGATGAAGTCGGTGTGCTGGGGCCGACCCCCTCGATGAAGACGCAGATGGCTACCTATCTGGCGGCGAACGGTGGCAAGGCTGATGCCAATGCGCTGTACACCGTCTGGGGCGGCGCCAACGATCTGTTCGCAGTGCAGGCTGCGCCGGCCCAGGCGCAGGCCATCATCGGTGCGGCGGTGACCGACCAGATCGGTATCGTTGGCACGCTGAAGGCTGCTGGTGCGCAATACGTGATGGTGCCGACCCTGCCGGATATCGGTTTGACCCCGGCCTCGCGTGCGGGCGGCGCGGTTGGCATGGCGCAGGGCACCGCCCTGGCCAAGACCTACAACAACGCCTTGTTCGGTGGCTTGAAGCAGGCGGGTCTGCAGGTGATTCCGGTGGATACCTTCAGCATCCTGCAGGAAATCGTCGCCAACCCGAGCACCTACGGCTTCAACAATGTCAGCAACATGGCCTGCACCTCGGCCTCGTCGCTGACCTGTTCGCCGCTGAGCCTGGTAGCGCCGAATGCCAACAACACCTATGTATTCGCCGATGGCGTGCATCCGACCACGGCTGCCCACCAGATCCTTGGCCAGTACGCCATCTCGGTGCTGGAAGCGCCGCGTCTGCAGCAGATCCTGAGCCATTCGGCACAGACCACCGGTCGCGCCCGTGCCGATCAGGTTGGCGCGCACCTGGGTTCGCGTCCGGCAGATGGCCTGAGCTGGTGGGGCAATGTGCGCGGCGACATGCAGCGCTATGACCATGCCGATCTCTACGATGGCCTGGCACCGGCCGGTCTGTTCGGTGTGGATTGGGCGCGTGACGGCATGGTGCTCGGCGGTTTCGCCGGCTACGGCCGCATGGATGCCGATTTCGGCAACAGCAAGGGTGACTTCACCCAGGATGACACCACCCTGGGCCTGTTCGCGGGCTGGTACGGCGAGCGCGCCTGGGTCAATGGCCAGTTGAGCTACAGCTGGTTGGGCTATGACGTCACCCGCAAGGTGCAGCTCGGCCCGGCTACCCGTGAGCACAAGGGCTCGCCGGACGGCAGCAACCTGACCGCCGCGATCAATGCAGGCTACGAGTTCGGCCAGGCCGGCGGCTTCCGCCATGGTCCGGTAGCCGCCGTGGTCTGGCAGAAGGTGAAGCTGGACGGTTACGTTGAAAGCAATACCAGCGCGACCGCGTTTGGTTATGCCGACCAGGACCTGGATTCGACCGTTGGCCGCATCGGCTGGCAGGCCCGCTTTGATGGTGGCGGCGTGAAGCCCTACGTGCAGGTCACCTACGACCATGAGTTCGAAGACGGCAAGCAGGCCAGTGCCTGGTTGCAGACCATGGCTGACGTGGGCAGCTACAAGGTGCCGGGGCTGGAATTCGACCGTAATTACGTCACCGCGGTGCTGGGCGCGCGTTTGAACCTGTTCGGCCTGGAAAGCAATATCGGCTTGAGCACCACCACGATGCAGAAGTCCGCGCGTGATGCCACTGTGTTCGCCAGCTTCGGCGGCAGCTTCTGAGTTGCCGTAGTAGCAAATAGCTAGGTGTTGTGTGTGGGAGGCGGTGTCGCATCTGCGGCATCGCCTCTTTTTTTTGGGGGGAGTGCATGAAGTGCTTGGTAAGCTGGCGGCACTGTAGCCCGGATAAGCGCAGCGCACCCGGGGTTGTTGTCATGAGGTTCCGGTCCCCGGGTGCGCTGCGCTTACCCGGGCTACGGCACTGTTTCCGGCATTGATCGGCACGCAGAACTGCCCGGCAAGGCCTGCTTTGGAGCCGGAAACGCGCAGTCTTGGACATTGCTTTGTCCCTGCGTGGCGCATAGACTTCAGCCTCGCCAAAGCGGGCGTAGCTCAATGGTAGAGCTGTAGCTTCCCAAGCTACTGACGAGGGTTCGATTCCCTTCGCCCGCTCCATTTTTGGCGGATTGTCGGGGAATGCACGCGGCGCTGCGGTGGGTCTTGTTTACCCGTCCATGAAGGCCCTGCCAACACCACGATTCAGATCATCCGGAACCGGTAACGCCGCGATATGCTGCGCGCCTACCGACCATTCCCGCCGCGATGAAACTGGCCATTCTTTCCCGTAATACCAAGCTGTATTCGACCCGCCGCCTGGTCGAAGCTGCACGCAGCCGCGGCCATACCGTGCGCATCCTCGACCCGCTGCGCTGCTATATGCGCATCACTTCCAGCGGCTTTGGCATGCACTACAAGGGCAAGGCCCTGACCGGGATAGACGCGGTGATCCCGCGCATCGGTTCCTCCATCACCCGCTACGGCACAGCCGTGCTGCGCCAGTTCGAAATGATGGGCGCACGTACCCCGAATCCTTCCGATGCGATCCTGCGCGCCCGCGACAAGCTGCGCGCGCATCAGTTGCTGGCGGCCAAGGGCATCGACATGCCGGTGACGGTATTCGGTGACAACCCCGACGATACCGACGACCTGCTGTCCATGCTCGGGCCGCCACCGCATGTGGTGAAGCTCAGCGAGGGAACGCAGGGCAGGGGGGTGATCCTCACCGAGAAGCTCAGTGCCTCCAAGGGCACTGTCGAGGCCCTGCGTGGCTTGTACGCCAACTTCCTGGTGCAGGAATTCATTGCCGAGGCCCAGGGCGCGGACCTGCGCTGTCTGGTGGTGGGCGACCAGGTGGTGGCGACCATGCGCCGGCAAGCGCAGGAGGGGGACTTCCGCTCCAATCTCCACGCCGGCGGCGTTGCCGAACGGGTGGTGTGCAGCAAGGCCGAGCAGCAGGTAGCCATACGCTCGGCCAAGGCGCTGGGGCTGGGCATTGCCGGCGTCGACCTGATCCGCTCCAAGCGTGGACCGCTTGTGCTGGAGGTCAATTCGACCCCAGGGCTGGAGGGCATCGAGGGGGTTTCCGGGGACGATATCGCCGGGCGCATGATCGATTACGTGACCAGCCTCAAGCGCTGAGGGCCGGGATGCAATTTCTTTGCATGGTTTTAACAAGCCTTTAATCCGGCTGGTCCTAGCCTGTTTCCACTGTGCCCAGCCCTCCTCAGTGGGTCCGGTGATCGGGAATTTTAAGGCCCTGGCGGTTTTCGTCAGGGCCTTGTTTTTGTTGGGGTTTCGTTGGGTTGTTGCGGATGTTAAGCGGCGCTAGAGTGATGATCGGCATGGGCTGGCCGACGGTGATTTCGGCAGGGTGTTGGGCAGGATGATTCATGGCAGTGGCGATTCCCGCTGCTACGCGTGCCTGGCTTGCGCCGGAGTGAGTTGCGGGTTCGGTAGCTTCAATCGAGCATTGTTGAAGGCTTTGTGCAGGATTGTGAGAAGTTAATGCAGCCTGTGGTGTAATCCATTGCAAGCGAGCCCCCCGGGGGCGTTTGCACTTCCAAAAAAAAGGTAATCGCACACGTGCGCATTCTTGTAATCGAAGACAACAGCGACATTGCCGCCAATCTTGGTGACTACCTTGAGGACCGTGGGCACACGGTCGACTTCGCCGCCGATGGCGTGACCGGCCTGCATCTGGCCGTGGTGCACGAGTTTGATGCGATCGTGCTGGATCTCAATCTGCCGGGTATGGATGGCATCGAAGTCTGCCGCAAGCTGCGCAACGATGCGCGCAAGCAGACACCGGTCCTGATGCTTACCGCACGTGACTCGCTGGACAACAAGTTGGCCGGTTTCGATTCCGGCGCCGATGACTACCTGATCAAGCCATTCGCACTGCAGGAAGTTGAAGTGCGGCTCAATGCGTTGTCGCGACGCGGCAAGGGCGCACATACCCGCGTGCTGGAAGTGGGCGACCTGGAATACAACCTGGACACCCTGGAAGTGCGTCGCCAGGCCAAGCTGCTGCAGCTCAACCCGACCGCCCTGAAGATCCTGCAGGCACTGATGGAGGCTTCCCCTGCGGTGGTTACCCGGCAGGAGCTGGAGACCCGCGTCTGGGGTGAAGAGCTGCCGGATTCGGACTCGCTGCGCGTGCACATCCATGGCCTGCGCGCCGTGGTGGACAAGCCCTTCGAAGTGCCGATGATCCAGACCCGCCACGGTATCGGCTACCGCATCTCCGCACCCGATGCCTGAAACAGGTCTGCCTGAGGCCGTGCGCAGGCGCGGGCGTTACCGTCGACGCCTGCGCAGCCGCATCATCGTCTCCTTCGTACTGCTGGGCTTCTGCCTGACGACGCTGTTCGCCTTCGCGACGAACTGGGCGCGCATGCGCGTGGAAAACCAGCTGGTCGAGGATGTGATGAATCGCAATCTCGATGCCTCCTGGCAGAGCTATATGCGCAGCGGCGGCACCGATGTGGTTGCACCGGTGCAGCAGATGCGCGCCTTCCTGTTCCGGCCCGACAAGCTCGACAGCCTGCGCCGTGACTATCCGGAATGGGAGGGGCTGAAAGACGGCATCCACACCATCAGTGGTGAGGATGCCGAAGGCAAGCCTTTCTCGTACAAGGTAGGTGTCCGCAAAACACCGGATGCCTGGTTCTTCATCGCCTATGACATGGGGCAGGCGCTACGCGGTGAGCAGCAGCTCAATCGCGCGCTGTTCCTGTCGGTGATCATCTTCAGTCTATTGTCGTGGGTGTTGGGCTGGTGGTCCGCTTCAAGGGTGATGCGGCCAGTATCCGACCTGGCATCACGGCTGCGCGCATACCGTGGCGGTAATACGCATCCCGAACCCTTGGCGCCCCGCTTTCCGGATGACGAAGTCGGGCAGCTGGCCGAGGCTTTGGATGACTATTCCGAGCGGCTGACCGAAGTTGTCCAGCGCGATCGCGAGTTCAACGCCGACGTGAGCCACGAACTACGCACGCCGCTGGCGGTGATCCGTGGCGCTACCGAACTGCTGCTGACCCGCCCCAACCTGGATGACAAGGTGTTGCAGCGCCTGCAACGCATCCAACGTGCCGAGCAACAATGCAGTGACTTGATCGGCTCGCTGTTGCTGCTGTCGCGCAACGAGCGCGCACAGGGCAGCAGCAATGTCGCGCGAGTCGCCGAGCAGTTGCTGGAATCGCACCGAGCCCAGCTCGGTGGCAAGCCGCTGGAGCTGGTGCTGGAAGGCTCACGCGAGCTGGTGATCGACGCACCAGAGTCCGCCTTGTCGGTTGCCTTGGGCAACCTGATCGGCAACGCGGTGAAGTACTCGCAGGAAGGGCGGGTGCTGGTCCAGGTAGGCATGAATGGCGTGGAGGTGATCGACAACGGTCCGGGGCTGAGCGAGAAGGACGCGGCCAGCCTGTTCCAGCGCGGCTACCGCGGCACCCACGCGGGGCATTCGCAGGGCGGCGGCATCGGCTTGTCGATTGTCAGCCGTCTATGCGCGCTTTATGGCTGGCAGGTGGATATTCGCCCAGGCAAGGAGCGTGGGGTCATCGCAACGCTGACATTCGCGCCGGAGCAGGGTTGAGCCTGAGTCGTAGAGGTAGAGCCGCGGCTGCGAGGCTTAAGGCTCGCAGCGCTTCAGTACGGCCACACTTCAGAACCGCAAGGCTGTAGCCCCTCTCCCGCCCGCGGGAGAGGGGTTGGGGTGAGGGCGCTCTCCGCGGGACAGCATGCAAAACTCAGCGCACAATCCCAGCAAGCTCCCGATACCGCAGATCCAAGGCTTCAATACACGCCTGCAACGCATCAGGATGCCTATCATTGACGATCACATCGTCAGCCAGCGCCAAACGCTGCGAGCGGCTCGCCTGTGCCTGGATCATGCGCTCGGCCAAGGCCGCGTCGATGTTGTCGCGGCTGAGCAGGCGCGCAAGCTGCACCTCCTCTGGCGCGTCCACTACCAGGATGCGCTGCAGCCACGGATAGCTGGCTCGGCCGCCAACCTCGGTAAGTAAAGGAATCGCTGCAATCGCATAAGGGCTTTCAGCTGCTTCGCAAACCTCACGCACCCGCGCACGAATCGCAGGATGCGTAATTGCCTCCAGTGCCCTGCGCTCATCGGGATTGGCAAACACGCGCTGACGCAACCAAGCCCGATCCAAACCGCCATCGGCCTGCAGAACCTCGGCGCCAAACAACTCGGCAATCGCAGCTAGGCCAGGGCTGCCGACAGCGACGACTTCGCGTGCTGCAATATCCGCATCCGCCACGGCAATGCCCAGCGCCTCGAAGCGCCTGCTGACTTCACTCTTGCCCGAGGCGATGCCGCCGGTCAGTCCGACGATGAAGCTGCTCATGCAATGACTCCAAAACAACAATGGCCCTTGAAGGGCCATTGTCGCTTGTGCTGCCTTATTGCTGTAGCCCTGACAGGCGCATGTAACCGCCTATCATCTGGTCGCCCCACATGAAGACCAGCCAGCCGGCGATGGCCAGGTAGGGGCCAAACGGGATTGGAGTAGCCCGATCGCGGCCGCGGGAATACAGCCAGATCGAGCCGACGATGGCGCCGACCAGTGAGGACAGCAGGATGATCGGCAGGATGCCCTTGAGCCCGCACCAGGCGCCCAGTGCAGCCAGCAGCTTGAAGTCACCGTGGCCCATGCCTTCCTTGCCGGTGAGCTGCTTGAACAGCCACCACACCGTCCATAGCGACAGATAACCGACCGCCGCGCCAATCAGGGCAGGCTTGGCTGGCATGTAGAGGTTGTCCATGCTTCCAATCAGGCCCAGCCACATCAGTGGCAGGGTGAGCTGGTCGGGCAAAAGCTGGGTGCGCAGATCGATACCGGACAGCGTCACCAGGAAGCAGCTCAGCACGATCGCGCCAAAGCCCTGCCAGCCAAACCCGAACTGCCAGACGCTGGCCAGCACCATCAAGGCGGTGACCAGTTCCACGATCGGGTACTGGATGGAGATGGGGGCCTGGCAATGCCGGCACTTGCCGCGCTGGATCAGCCAACTGAACAGCGGGATGTTCTCGTACCAGCTCAGCTTGTGCTTGCAGTGCGGGCAGTGCGAAGGTTCGACCACGATCCCCGGCGGCGGCGGCTCATAGATATCGGGAAGCTCGAGGATTTCGCGAGCATCCCGCTTCCACTGCCACTCCATGCGCTTGGGCAAGCGCAGGATCACCACATTGAGGAAGCTGCCGATCAGCAGTCCCAGTCCGACCGCGGCGGGATAGCCGAGGCCGGGATGCTGGTCGAGAAATGCCATTTGCTAATTATCCAACAACAGACGCGAGCTTGAAGATCGGCAGGTACATGCCGATGACCATGCCGCCAACGACGGTGCCGATGAAGACCATGATCAAGGGCTCCAGCAGACTGCTCAATGCGTCCACCGAATTGTTGACTTCCTGCTCGAAGTACTCGGCCACCTTGAACAGCATCGTATCCAGCGCACCTGCCTCTTCGCCGATGGCGGTCATCTGCACCACCATGTGCGGGAACAGGTTTACCTGCTTCATCGCCATGTTGACCGGGTAGCCGACGGATACGTCGTCACGCATGCGCAGCACGGCATCCTCGTAGGTCTTGTTGCCGGTGGCGCCAGCAACAATGCCCAGTGCTTCCACCAGCGGTACGCCGGCCTTGAAGGTAACGGCGGTGGTGCGGGCAAAGCGGGCAATGGCGCTGTTGTGCATGATCTGGCCGATCACCGGCACCTTCAAGATTAGGCGATCAAGCGTGTACTGCATCTTGGGCGAGCGCTTGTAAAGGTAGGTCACTCCAACAATGACGCCGACTGTAACTACCAGAAGTGCCCACCACCATTTCACCATGAAGCGGGAGGCGGCCACGATCATCTGGGTGAATACAGGTAGGTCGGTACCAAAGCTCTTGAAGATGTCCTCGAACTGGGGGACAACCCACACAAGCAGTACGGAGCTCACCAGGATAGCCACTGCTACCACCATGGCCGGATAGAACAGCGCCTTCTTGATCTTGCCTTTCAGCGTCTCCAGGTTTTCCTGGTAGTTGGCGATCGTCTCCAGCACGGTTTCCAATACACCGGCGCCTTCGCCAGCTCGTACCAGGTTGCGATACAGTTCGTCGAACTGCACCGGGTGCTTGCTGATGGCCTCGTACAGGGACGAGCCGCCTTCCAGATCGGCGCGAACCGTGCCCACCAGTTTGGCCATGCGCGGGTTCTTGTGGCCGCTGCCGATGATCTCCAGTGCGCTGACAATGGGCACGCCTGACTTCATCATGGTCGCCATCTGGCGGCTGAAAAACGCAATGTCTTTCGGTTTGATCGGTTTGCCGGCGGCACCGAACAAGGGCTTGGGCTTGGGCTTGACCACGGTTGGGCTGATGCCCAGACGGCGTAGCTCTGCTTTCAGCAGGTTCGCATTCTTGGCGTCCTGCTCACCTTTCATCTTCACACCGCGTTTGTCTGTTCCCTCCCAGACAAACGGTTGCATCAGGCTGGTGCTGCGCCCAACCGGCTCTTTATTGATCGCGTTGCGGGTGACGGCCATTTTCTCTCCCCGTCCAGCCATCCCCAGGCCGGACAACCTAGGCATGGTAGCTCGTCAAACGGTTGTAGGCACAGTCTGGTGGCAAGCTTTTTTGGCGGCCAGGTCACATTGCAGTTTGCCGGCTGGATGTTGGGCTGGTGGCAGGCGCTATCCGGGGTCGGTGGAAGTCGCGGTTCCGGTCGGTAGGCTGGTGTGGAGGGTTCTTCCCTGGCTCTGGCGCTGTTCAATGCGGCCACTTCAGGTGGATCCGCGCGGGGAGGGGCTGGACACCCCTCCTCTCCGCGAATGAGTGTTGCGGGATTGCGTCATAAAGTGACGCGATTGGTCACCTTGTGGAGCTGTTCCTGAATCGTGGCAGTGGGGCTTCCCTTCTCCAGCGATGCTGCCATCATTACCCACGGGGAGCAGGGGGCTGTTGGAAGGTTGGCACGCAATCTGCTTTGTAACCCCATGCGAGCAGGCATGTGTCTGCAACCATGTTCACAATCCAAACCTCTAGGGGATGTACTCATGAAGAAGCAACAGGGCTTTACCCTGATCGAATTGATGATCGTGGTTGCGATCATTGCCATCCTGGCAGCTATCGCTCTGCCGGCTTACAACAACTACCGTGTCAAGTCGGCTGAAAATGCCTGCCTTGGTGAGGCAAAGGCGTTTGTCAATTCCTATGTGGCTGCTGTGCATGCGGAAATGACTCCGCTGCCGACTCACACCGGTCCGGCTTGCGACGCTGTGACTGCGACCTCTGCTCTGGTAACCGCAGCTCCTGGTACCTTCACCACTTTCACCCCGAAGGATCCGGGCGTGAAGACGGTTGGTTGCGATTTCGCGAACGCCACCTGCAGGATCAATGCTGCCGCAGCGCCGACTCCGTAATCGGGGATGCCTGAGATCTTGAGGTTGATTTGAACTTCAAGGTTCATGGGCTAAAAAGCCCCGCGAAAGCGGGGCTTTTATTTGGCTTTACTACATGCGGTTGAGATTGTTCGGCACTGCTTGGGTACTTGGGTGGCCGGGGCTTCGAAAAGTAAAAGTCTGCGATCAATGAGACAGGGGGTGTCATCATGCAGTTGCACAAATCAGCGGGTTTTACGCTTATCGAGTTGATGATTGTCGTTGCGATCATTGCCATCTTGGCGGCAATTGCGTTGCCTGCGTACAACGCATATCGCGTTGGTGCCGCCGAAAGCGCGTGTCAGGCGGAAATGAAGAACTACGCAAGTTTTGCGTTGGCCACAATCCATAATGGCGAAGTGCCTGAGTCTGCGCCGAAGAAGGCGTGTGCGTCCGCTGATGACGCTACGGTAATTGGGGCAAGTATAGTCGGGACGCCACAGGCGCCGGGCGTCAAGACAACCCGGTGCGATATGAGTTCCGGTAATTGCTTTATCGCTCCCGTTGTTCCCTAGGCCTTTGGCTCGACTTGCGAGCCGTCTCTGGGAGCCACAGAAGAATTCCGATAACAGCGGTGACCCAAGCCATCTTTGGTATTGTCCGATGATGGTCCATGCGTTGAAGGGGGAGTGGAAATGGGGCGTGAGTGGTACATCCGAATGCTGTTGGATGGCGTTTTAGGTGTATTGATGCTTGGCGCGCTTATGCTTTGCTTCTACCTTTGGATCAACAGGCTGCGTCTCCGCACCAGTCTCTCGGCGCTGAGGGTCAAATCGGTCGGATTTAACTTCCGAGTTTGTGCGCTTGATTTACTTCTTTTCTCCGCGCCGATCGCCATTGTCGCCAGTTTGGGAGCTGAAGCAGGTGCTGTTTTCGGGTTAAAGCTATTCCTGCCTCCGCCGGCTTCCTGGTGGGGCTTGGGTGTTTGCGGCTTCGTGGCGATTTTTGTTGGCGATTTCATCGCCTACTGGCGACACCGGCTGGAGCATTTTGGTTGGTTCTGGAAGGCGCATGTGATGCATCACAGTGATCGTCACATGAACTGGACAACGATCTATCGTTTTCATCCAATCAATCGGGTCACGACGACGTTCGTGGATGGTGCTTTAGTCGCCCTGGTTGGATTCCCCTGGTGGGCCGTCGCACTCAATGCTGTGGTCCGGCACTACTACGGGGCCTTCGTGCATATCAATCAGCCTTGGACGTTGGGCGGGCTGGGAAAGATTCTGGTTTCCCCTGCGATGCATCGTTGGCATCATGTCCTGGAGGGCGAAGGTGTTGGAAAGAACTTCGCTTCTGTTTTCTCGATATTCGACCGAGTGTTTGGTACGTACTACTGCCCTGGGCCATGTAATGCCGAACTGGGAGTGCCAGGGGTCGGGGATGGCGAGTTGATCCGGCAATACGCGCTGCCATTCAAGGTCAACGACAACCCTGGTTGAGGTGGCTGCGGGGTGCGGCATGGCGCGGCACCGTTTCTGCTCTACAGCTATAGACAGGGTGATCTGCGGGGAAGGAAGGCTGTAGGTTCAATTGTCGCCCCGGGTCTCCATGTGGGTAGCACCCTGCGTACAATCTCGCTGTTACCGTCCGATCTGGGGATCCGCCATGAACACCGCCATCACCGCCAACCTGGTTGGAATCACCGGCATCGCCCGTCGCCTGGTCCAGGACGGAGCGCTGGAAGAATCGGTTGCACGTTCTGCGATGGCGCAAGCCGCCGAGGCCAGGGTGCCATTGGCGCAGTGGCTGGCCGACAAGAAGCTGGTGAGCGCCTCGCACATGGCCGCTGCCAACGCCATGGAGTTCGGTATGCCGCTGCTGGATGTATCGGTCTTCGATACGAACCAGAGCGCGATGAAGCTGGTCAGCGAGGAATTGCTGCGCAAGCATCATGTGCTGCCGCTGTTCAAACGCGGCGGCAAGTTGTTCGTCGGCACCAGCAATCCGACCCAGCAGCTCGACGAGATCAAGTTCCAGACCAACCTGGTGGTCGAGCCGATCCTGGTTGACGAGGAGCAGATCCGCCGCACTTTGGACCAGTGGTTGGCCAGCAGCGACTCGTTGGGTGATGGCCTTGGTGGTGACGATGAAGGCATGGGAGACCTGGATGTCTCCGCCGGTGACGAGGACATGGGCGGCGGCGGCGACACTGGTGTTGATGCCAAGGGTGACGACACGCCGGTGGTCAAGTTCGTCAACAAGGCCTTGGTGGATGCAATCCGCAAAGGCGCGTCGGATATCCACTTCGAGCCCTACGAAGACGATTACCGCGTTCGTTTCCGTATCGATGGCCTGCTCAAGACCGTGGCCAAGGCACCGGTCAAGCTGAATCAGCGTATTGCTGCGCGCCTCAAGGTCATGTCTCAGCTGGATATCGCCGAGAAGCGCGTGCCGCAGGATGGCCGCATCAAGCTCAATCTGTCCAAGACCAAGCAGATCGACTTCCGCGTAAGTACCTTGCCAACCCTGTTCGGCGAAAAGATCGTGCTGCGTATCCTCGACGGCAGCGCCGCCAAGCTGGGTATCGACAAGCTGGGTTATGAGCCGGACCAGCAGAAGCTGTTCCTGGAAGCCATCCACAAGCCTTACGGGATGGTGCTGGTCACCGGTCCGACCGGCTCGGGTAAGACGGTGTCGCTGTATACCGCGCTGGGTATCCTCAATGACGATACCCGCAATATCTCCACGGCCGAGGATCCGGTGGAAATCCGCCTGCCGGGTGTGAACCAGGTGCAGCAGAACAACAAGCGCGGCATGACCTTTGCGGCGGCGCTGCGTTCGTTCCTGCGACAGGATCCGGACATCATCATGGTCGGTGAAATCCGCGACCTTGAGACCGCGGAAATCGCGATCAAGGCCGCACAGACCGGTCACATGGTGCTGTCCACGCTGCATACCAACGATGCGCCGCAGACCATCGCCCGCTTGATGAACATGGGCATCGCGCCCTACAACATCACATCTTCGGTGACGCTGGTGATCGCACAGCGTCTGGCGCGGCGTCTGTGCAGCAATTGCAAGCGGCCGCAGCAGCTGCCGGAGAACGCGCTGCTGGCCGAAGGCTTTACCGCCGAGCAGATCGCCAAGGGCATAAACCTGTATGAGCCGGTGGGTTGCGATGAATGCACCGAGGGCTACAAGGGTCGTACCGGTATCTACCAGGTGATGCCGATGACCGACGATATCGCGGCGATCGTGCTGCAGGGTGGCAATGCGATGGATATTGCTGCGGCCGCGCAGAAGATCGGTATCAACGATCTGCGGCAGTCGGCGTTGGTGAAGGCAGCGCAGGGCACTACCAGCCTGGCTGAGATCAATCGCGTCACCAAGGACTAAGTCCCGGATGTAGTGCCGAGCCATGCTCGGCAAGGGTTTTGCAATTGTAGTGCCGAGCCATGCTCGGCAGAGGCTTTACCGGTAATGCTTCTGCCGAGCATGGCTCGGCACTACAGTCGGCCTGCCGGTAATGCCCCGGCTTACTCCATGCCCAGCTTTTTCAGCTTGTAACGCAGGGCGCGGAAGGTGATGCCTAGCTGGGCGGCGGTCTTGGTCTTGTTCCAGCGATTCTCTTCGAGTGCCTTCTGGATCACCGTGCGCTCCATCTGCTCGATGTAAGAGGGCAGGGCGGAACTGGCGGGGTCGATATCGACGACCGCTTCCTGCACGGCGACGGTCGCACTGGCCGCAATGGCAGGACTGTCAGTGCTGGTCGCAGTGCGTTGGGCTGCACTCTGAGGCTGCGGCAAGCGCAGGTCACTGGCGTCGATGCAGTCGCTGTCCGCCAGGGCCAGTGAACGCTCCAGAATGTTTTCCAGTTCGCGCACATTGCCGGGGAAGGAGTAGGCGTCCAAGGCCTCCAGTGCCGAAGCTGCCAGTTGCGGTGGCTTTTGTCCCTGCGCCTGCGCCAGGCGGTTCAGGATGGTGCTCGCCAGTTGCGGCAGGTCGCCGCGGCGCTCGCGCAGCGGTGGTACCCGCAATTCGATGACATTGATGCGGTAGTACAGGTCGTGGCGGAAACGCCCGTCCTGGACCAGGGTGCCAAGATCCTTGTGCGTCGCCGAGAGGATGCGCACATCCACGGTGACCTCGGTGGCCGCACCGACCGGGCGCACCGATTTTTCCTGGATTGCCCGCAGCAGCTTTACCTGCATCTGCAGTGGCAACTCGGCCACTTCATCAAGGAACAGGGTGCCGCCATTGGCTGCCTGGAACAGGCCGGGTTTGTCGGCATGGGCGCCGGTGAAGCTGCCCTTGCGATGGCCGAAGAACTCGCTTTCCATCAGCTCGCTGGGGATGGCGCCGCAGTTGACCGGGATGAAGGGGCCAGCCGCGCGCGCGCCCTGATCGTGGATGGTGCGGGCGACCAGTTCCTTGCCGACGCCGGATTCACCCAGGATGTAGACCGGCGCCTGGCTGCGGGCGACCTTGCTGATGGTTGCCCGCAGCTCATCCATGGCCGGTGAGCCGCCAAGCAGGCGGGTGGCGCTTTCCGGTGGTGGCGGGGTGCTGGGGCGGGCTTCGTTGTTCAGTTCAATGGCGTGCCTGACCAGGCCGCGCAGCACATTGATGTCCACCGGCTTGCTGACGAAGTCGAAAGCGCCGGCTTTCAGTGCTTCCACTGCCAGATCCATGCTGCCAAAGGCAGTGATCATCGCCACCGGGGTGGCGGGATGGTCGCGGGTTATCTCGGTTACCAACTCGATGCCATTGCCGTCGGGCAGGCGCATGTCGGTCAGGCACAGGTCGAAATGGTTGCTGGCCAGCAGTTCCCGGGCTTCGGCGAGGTTGGCGGCGGTGCTGATCCGCAGGCCCATCCGGCCGAGGGTGAGGACCAGGAGTTCGCGGATGTCGCGTTCGTCATCGACGATCAGGGCGCTGTGTGTTGCGTTCATGAATGGAACGATAGCTGAGGTGGATGCTTGTCTACAAACGATTGCATCGAAGATTGGATCATTGGCGCCCGCTGCGGTCGAATGCGGCTTTCGGAATGCTCAAAGTCAGCCGGAAACACGCACCGCCAGCGGGAATGGACACGTAGTCCAGCTGGGCCTGGTTGGCCCGGCAAAGCTCGCGGGCGATGTACAGCCCCAGCCCGGTGCCATGCTCGGAGGTGGTGTAGAACGGCCGGAACAGCTGGGTGGCGATGGCATCGGGGATGCCGGGGCCACGGTCCATCACGTCGATGACGGCATTGCGCTCGGCC
The DNA here is from genome assembly GCF_030549615.1 of Stenotrophomonas sp. 610A2. NCBI lineage: Bacteria > Pseudomonadati > Pseudomonadota > Gammaproteobacteria > Lysobacterales > Lysobacteraceae > Stenotrophomonas > Stenotrophomonas pigmentata. The sequence goes on along the minus strand of NZ_CP130832.1, from coordinate 3,456,859 downwards.
GAGGCGACACGGATGCGGATACGTGCCGGTTCGTCGGCGATGCGCCCATATTTGAGGGCGTTGTGAACCAATGCCGTCAGCACCTGGTGCAGGTGGCGCGGGTCCATCATGGCCATCACCGACGGCTCGCGGATCACCGCCTCCAGGCTGTCATTCTCCAGTGACAGGGTCTGCCGGTACTCGATGACGAAGCGGCGGATGAAGGCGGCCAGGTCCAGGTTTTCCGGGTTGGCCCGTTCGCGCCGGGCTAGGGCGAGCACGCTCTCGACGATGCCGTTGGTGCGGTGGCATTGCTGGTGGATGATCTGCAGCAGGCGGCGGTCGGCCTCGCCGATGTCTTCGGATTCTTCCAGCAGCTGGGTCGCATAGTTGATTGCCGCCAGCGGGTTGCGGATCTCATGGGCTAGGCTGGCCGAGAACCGTCCGAGCGTGGACAAGGTCAGCGATTCGGCCCGCCGCGAGACCACCGTGGTGTCGTCAAGGAAGATCAGTGACATGTCGCTGTCGGCCAGCAGGCGGGCGAAGCGGGGCAGTACTTCGGCTTCTTCCGGTGCCAGCTGCAGAGGCTGTTCGTCCTCGTGCCAGCCATTGCGCCAGCGCTGCAGGCGCCGCGCCAACTCCGGGGACGCGACCGCCAAGGCGACCCGTTCGGTGGCCAGTGCGCCTTCCATGTCGCCGAGCAGGGCGGTGGCCGCTTCGTTGGCCAGGGTTATCTGGCCGTTGGTGTCCACCACCAGCACGCCGGTACGCATGCGGCGGATGATCAGTTCGTTCACCTCGAACAGGTTGGCTACCTCGGCGCCGCGCTGATCCGCCAGTTGCTGCGTACGGCGGGTGCGGCTGCCGATCTGGTAGGCGATGAAGGCCAGCGCGAGGTAGCTGGTGACGAACATTGCCAGCTCGGCCAGCGTGCGCACGTTGTCGCTGCCTTCGAAGGCCTGCCACACGTATTCGGTGACGCTGGCGGCGGCGGCCAGCAGGGCCAGCAGCATCGCCCGCGACAGCGGCAGCAGCAGCGCGGCCGCCGCGATATTGAACAGCAGTGACATCGAGATGCCGGCGCTGGCACCGGGCAGGGCATGGCTCAGCAATGTCGCGGCGGCGATATCGACCAGCAGGCTGCCAAACACGATGGGTTGCAACCAACGCTCGTTGCGGCCCCAGGCCAGCAGCGCCAGCGATACCAGCAGATAGAGGATGGTGACGGCTTCGGCCATCTGCAGCTGGTGCGCCTCGCCTGCGAACGGCGTCAGCGGACTGAAGACCAGCGCGGCCAGCAGGGTGGCGATCAGCACCCGGTACAGGGCGAAGAAATACAGCTCGCGACGCGGTATCGATTCGATGCGGTCGATGAGCGAGGTGCTGGGGGCCAAGCCGGAACTCCTATCCAAGCGTTAACCCACCAAGTATAGGTGCGCAGGGGCTGCCGCACGACACGCGTTCGGCGCCCCCTATTCAGAGACAAGTTGCTGAAAAACCGCCAGAAAACATGCCGGCCTTGGCCATTTGTACAGACTTCTTTGCGCCCCGGCGCTGGCTCGGCCACAATAGTGGGCCCGCCGCGGTCCCTGCCGGCGCCCCAAGCCGGGGCCCGAGGAGATGCGTGCGGTCGTTCCTATTCCCACGGTGACGCATGAATTTCCACGAGTACCAGTCAAAACAACTGCTTGCCGAATACGGCATCCCGGTCCCGGCCGGCAAGGTCGCTGCGACCCCGGACGAGGCTGTAGCTGCTGCCCAGTCGCTGGGCCAGGGCCCCTGGATGGTCAAGGCTCAGATCCACGCTGGCGGCCGCGGCAAGGCTGGCGGCGTCAAGTTCTGCAAGACCACCGACGACGTCAAGGCCGCTGCTGCCAAGATGCTCGGCACCAAGATGGCCACCTACCAGACCGCTGGCGTTGAACTGCCGGTCAACCTGGTGCTGGTGACCACCGCTGGCGAGATCGTCAAGGAACTGTACCTGTCGGTGCTGGTTGACCGTGGCACCAAGACCATCACCTACATCGCTTCTTCGGAAGGCGGCGTGGAGATCGAGCAGGTCGCCGCTGAAACCCCGGAGCTGATCCACTCGCTGAACGTCGACTTCGTCGAAGGCGTGCAGGGCTACCACGGCCGTGATTTCGGCTTCAAGCTGGGCCTGACCGCCAAGCAGGCCGGCCAGTTCGCCAGCATCATGGTGAACCTGTACCGCCTGTTCAACGAAAAGGACCTGGCCCTGGTTGAAATCAACCCGCTGGCCATCCTGGACGACGGCAACCTGTACGCGCTGGACGGCAAGTTCGACAGCGACGACAACGCCGCCTTCCGCCAGAAGGCCCTGGTCGCCATGCGCGACAAGACCCAGGAAGATCCGACCGAAGTGATCGCTTCGGAACTGGACATCAACTACGTCACCATGGACGGCAACATCGGCTGCATGGTGAACGGCGCCGGCCTGGCCATGGCCACCATGGACGTCATCAAGCTCAACGGCGGCGAGCCGGCGAACTTCCTGGACGTGGGCGGCGGTGCCAACAAGCAGCGCGTCATTGAAGCCTTCAAGCTGATCCTGTCCTCGGACAAGGTCGAAGGCATCTTCGTCAACATCTTCGGCGGCATCGTCCGCTGCGACATGATTGCCGAAGGCATCATCGCCGCCGTGAAGGAAGTGGGCGTCAAGGTTCCGGTCGTGGTGCGCCTGGAAGGCACCAACGTGGAAGAAGGCAAGCAGCTGCTGCGTGACAGCGGCATGGCCATCATCCCGGCTGACAACATCAACGATGGCGCCAAGAAGATCGTTGAAGCTGTCAAGAACGCCGCCTGATACCGACACCAAGGAATTCCAATGTCTGTTTTGATCAACAAGAACACCAAGGTGATCGTGCAGGGCTTCACCGGCCAGCAGGGCACCTTCCACGCCACTCAGATGATCGAGTACGGCACCCAGGTTGTCGGCGGCGTGACCCCGGGCAAGGGTGGCACCACCCATATCGACCTGCCGGTCTTCAACACCGTTGCCGACGCCGTGCAGAGCACCGGCGCCAACGCTTCGGTCATCTACGTGCCGCCGCCGTACGCGGCTGACGCGATCCTGGAAGCCGCTGCTGCCGGCATCAAGGTCATCGTCTGCATCACCGAAGGCATCCCGGTGCTGGACATGCTGCGCGTCAAGAACGTGCTGACCCGTTCGCATCCGGACACCGTGCTGATCGGGCCGAACTGCCCGGGCGTCATCACCCCGGGTGAGTGCAAGATCGGCATCATGCCGGGCCACATCCACAAGCCGGGCAAGATCGGCATCGTGTCGCGTTCGGGCACCCTGACCTATGAAGCGGTCAAGCAGACCACGGAAGTGGGCCTGGGCCAGTCGACCTGCATCGGTATTGGCGGCGACCCGATCAACGGCCTGAACTTCGTTGACTGCCTGAAGCTGTTCAACGAAGACCCGCAGACCGAAGGCATCATCATGGTTGGCGAAATCGGCGGCGACGCTGAAGAAGCCGGTGCCGAGTACATCAAGCAGTTCGTGAAGAAGCCGGTTGTTGGCTTCATCGCAGGTGCCTCGGCTCCGGCCGGCAAGCGCATGGGCCACGCTGGTGCGATCGCATCGGGCGGCAAGGGCACGGCTGAGGGCAAGTTCGCAGCGATGGAAGCTGCTGGCGTTGTCACCGTCCGTTCGCCGGGCGATCTGGGCGCTGCCATCGCGAAGCTGGTCAAGTAAGACTGCGCTTCAGTGATTCGGGAGAGGCCACCTTCGGGTGGCCTTTCTTGTTTTTGGGGTTCGGGCAAGGGGGGGGCAGGGTTAAGACCAAAACCAAAACCAAAACCAAAACCAAAACCGAACAGCTTGCCCTCACCCCTACCCCTCTCCCGCAAGCGGGAGAGGGGACAGTAAAGTCACAGCTACAGCCACATCAAAGCCAAAGCAAGGCAGAAGCCAGAGCCAGAGCCAAAGCCAAAGCCAAAGCCAAAGGCAAAGCCAAAGCCGGAGTCAGCAGGAGCCAGCAGGGGCCCGGAGTAGAGCTGTAGGTAGGGGCGATCTCAAAGTTTTGCGGCTTTGGCTCTGGCTTTGCTGTTGCTTTGCTTTGGCATCGTTGCTGTTGCTGTTGCTGTTGCTTTCCCCTCTCCCGCCTGCGGGAGAGGGGTAGGGGTGAGGGCAAGCTTTTGCTTTTGCTTCTGCTCCTCACGCACCCAGCAAGGAACTATTCCCAAAAAGTTCACCAGCTTCCCCCGATTCCAAACCCCACCCTCGCCAAGCAATCGTCTCCTCACAAGGAGGCGCGCATGCGCAAAGGCAGCAAAACCAATAGCGCCCGAGCCCTGCGTCGGCGCATGACCGATGCCGAGCTGCGCATCTGGTACTTCCTCAGAGGTCGCCACCTGGTCGGCTTCAAGTTCCGGCGGCAACACCCCATCGGTCCCTATGTCGTGGATTTCGTCTGCCTGGAGCAGAAACTGGTCATCGAACTCGACGGCGGCCAGCATGCCTCCGACCCCAATGACCTGCGCCGGGATGCCTTCCTGCAACGCAATGGCTTCCGCGTGCTGCGGTTCTGGAATAATGAAGCCCTGAGCCATACCGCTGCGGTCTGCGAAAGCATCCTGCGTGCGGCATCGGTAACACCAAGCCCCCGCAGGGTGCGGGGCCAAGCAGAAGGTTGTTGATATGTCCGAATCGCTACGCATCGCCCTGGCACAGTTCGATTTCCCGGTCGGGGACGTGGATGGCAACGCCAACCGCATCATCGAGCTGATGCAAGAGGCGCGTGACGAGTACGGTGCCGATGTGGTGCTGTTCCCGGAATTGGCCATCAGCGGCTATCCGCCCGAAGATCTGCTGATGCGCCCAGGCTTCCTGCGCAGCTGTGAACAGGCCTTGGCGCGGGTCGCCGCCGAGGTGCAGGGCATCGTCGCCGTGGTCGGTTGGCCGCAGAGCGCCGGTGCGGTGGTCTACAACGCTGCCAGCGTGCTGCGCGATGGCGCTGTTGCCGCAACCTACCGCAAGCGCGAGCTGCCCAATTACGCGGTGTTCGATGAGCGCCGCTACTTCGACGTGGATCCGGATGGCGGCAACTGCGTGTTCGAGGTCAATGGCATCCAGCTTGGCCTGGTGATCTGCGAAGACCTGTGGTTCCCCGAACCGCTGGCCGCCACCGTCAAGGCCGGTGCCGAGCTGGTGCTGGTCCCCAATGCCTCGCCATACGAACGCGGCAAGCATGCGCAGCGCGATGCGCTGCTGGCCGAGCGCAGCCGCGAGACCGGCGCGGCTATCGCCTACGTCAACACGGTCGGCGGTCAGGATGCGGTGGTGTTTGATGGCGCTTCGGTCGTGGCCGATGGCGATGGCACCGTGCATCCGGCTGCCGTGGCCTTCACCGAAGAAATGCTGCTGGTCGAGTACAACGCCGCCGCGCGCAGTTTCATGCCGCTGCGCTGGATCGATGATGGCGATGAAAGCATGGACGCCTTGGCCTGGCGCGCGGTTACCCGCGGCATCCAGGACTATTGCGGCAAGAACGGTTTCAGCAAGGTGTGGCTGGGCTTGTCCGGTGGTATCGACTCGGCCTTGGTGTTGGCCATGGCGGTCGATGCGCTGGGCGCGGACAACGTCACCGCGGTCAGCATGCCCTCGCGCTACACCGCGGATCTGTCCAATGACCTGGCGGTTGAGCAGTGCCGCGCGCTGGGCGTGAAGCTGGAGACAGTGCCGATCGAACCGGCATTCCAGGGTTTGATGCAGTCGTTGTCGACCATGTTCGAAGGGCAGGCGGCCGATGTCACCGAAGAGAACCTGCAGTCGCGCAGTCGCGGTGTGATTCTGATGGCGCTGAGCAACAAGTTCGGCGGCCTGGTGCTCACGACTGGTAACAAAAGCGAGTACGCGGTGGGTTACGCCACCATCTATGGCGACATGTGCGGTGGTTATGCGCCGCTGAAGGACCTGTACAAGACGGAGGTCTATGGCCTGTCCAAGTGGCGCAATACGGTGGGTGGTGCACCGGTGATTCCGCCGGCAGTCATCGCACGCGCGCCTTCGGCAGAGCTGCGCGACAACCAGACCGACCAGGACTCGCTGCCGGCCTACGACGTGCTGGACGGCATTCTGTATCGCTTCATTGACCAGGAACAATCGCGCGAGGACATCATTGCTGCCGGTTATGCACCGGAAGTCGTTGACCGGGTGCTCAAGCTGGTGCGGATCAGCGAATGGAAACGCCATCAGGCAGCGCCCGGTCCGAAAGTGTCACGGCGCGCTTTTGGTCGCGAACGTCGCTATCCCATCACCAACGGGTATCGCGGCTGACTCTCTTGCAGGTCGCATGGATACAGACAGAAGGGGCCGGAAGGCCCTTTCTGTTTGTTAGGTGTTGGTGGTGCGCTGGTTACAGCGGACATCCAGGTTGCTGCGGGTGACAGGAAATGTGGCGGTATGTGTCGTTGCAAGTCGAATGCTCGCTGGCTTATGGCAATTCGGCCATCGGTGCGCCAGAAAAATATGGACTTTAGACAAATTCCCTACATGTTCCGGGCGCAGGATGGGCTCACAAGAAAACACCGGTTCATCTCTCTCTCCTTGCCACTGCTCCGTCGGTGGCATTTTTTATGCGCACGGGCGCGGCCGAAAGAAGGCTCCTGCGTAGCGCAAGCCGCATGGATGACGTGTCTTGTGCCTGCTGACACGTGCTGACAAGAACGAAGTACTTTGCTGCCACGCAGCGAAAAACAGCGGCGAAGTTGGATCGTTAATTTTCCGTCAGGCCGATGCGATTGATGTTCTTCAACGCACCGGCTCAGTAACGGTTCTGAGCGATCAGGACGTGTCCTTCTTCATCTGGAACACGCGAAATGAAAGAGAAATTGATGAACTCCGGTCTGCGCCGGGGCACCTTGGTTGTTGCCATTGGCCTGTCGATCAGCGCTACAGCACTGGCGCAGGAAACCTCAAGCAGTAGCGCAACCAACCTCGACCGCATCGAAATCACCGGCTCGCGCATCAAGCGTGCGGACGTTGAAGGCGCTTTGCCGATTACCGTGATCGGCCGTGAAGACATCGAGGTGAGTGGCAAGGCAACCGTCGCCGACATCCTGCAGAGTTCAAGCTTCAACTCCTTTGGCTCGTTCGTGCCGAGCTCGGGCAGTTCGGCGCAGTCCTTCGCTGGCTTGAGCCTGCGTGGGCTTGGCGAAGGCCGCACCTTGATCCTGATCGACGGGCGCCGCGCGGCGGTATCGCCGTTGACCGGCGAAGGGCAGGACCTGAGCTCGATCCCGGCGGCAGCGGTGGAGCGCATTGAAGTGCTTACCGATGGCGCTTCGGCCATCTACGGCGCCGATGCCATTGGCGGCGTTGTCAACGTGATCACCCGCAAGAACTACGAAGGTTTCCAGGTCAGCGCCGGCATCACTGACAACAAGTACGGCGGTGATGCATCAGAAGGCTCGGTGCTGTTTGGTGCCGCCGGTGAGCGCGGCTCGGTGATGGGTGGTATCTCCTATACGAACCAGAAGATCAGCTTCGTGCGCGACTATCCCTGGTCGGATACGGTGGCTGGTTCCTCGTATTCCAATAATTACCTCAACGTGCTGACGGCCGCTGATGGCAGCACCATTCCAGGCTCCAACCTCTACACCAACAACAGCTCGGTGGTGCCGGGTGGTTGCTCGGGCACCAATTTCTACGAGAGCACCAGCAGCTCGGGCCGTACCAGCTGCCTGTACAACTATGTCGGCGACATGGCTGATACCGCCAGCATCAAGAACAAGAACCTGTTCCTGCGCAGCGAGTACAGCATCGATGATGTCTGGACCGTCAATGCCGATATCTACGTCAACCGCAAGAACAGCGACAGCGTCTATGCGCCGGTGCCAGAGAGCATCTTCGTCAGCGCCGACAGCCCGAACAACACCACCGGCCAGGATGCTTACATCAAGCACCGCTTCGCTGCCTTGGGTAATCGCTTTACCTATACCGACGAGAACAGCCATGACGTCAACCTCAGCCTGCATGGTCAGCTGACCGATAGCACTGCGGTTGATTTCGGCGTACGCAGCAACGAGTCGCGCGCAACCATCACCGGCTACAACTACGTCAATATCCCGGTGGCCGAGAAGTACTTCGAGTCCGGCGAATACAATGTATTTGACCCATACTCCAATTCGGCTGCGGTGCTTGATGCCATTGCCACCACCATCAACCGCAATACCTATTACAAGCAGCAGGAGTTCAATGCACAGCTGACCACCGACCTGTTCGAGTTGCCCGGTGGCGTGTCGGCATTGGCGGTCGGCGGTGAGTACAGCAAGCACGATTACTCGGACATCTACGACCAGCAGTCTGCCGCCGGCAACGTCGGTGGTTCCTCGGGCAACTCGGCCTGGGGTGATCGCACGCTGAGCTCGGCCTATGCCGAGTGGAGCCTGCCGATCTTCAACAACTTCTCGGCGGACGTGGCGCTGCGTTACGACCATTACTCCGACTTCGGCGACGCTACCTCGCCCAAGCTGTCGCTGCGCTACCAGCCGCTGCAGAACCTGACCTTCCGTACCTCCTACGGCGAGGGCTTCCGCGCGCCTACCTTGCAGGCGTTGAACCAGCAGACTGCGTTCTCAGCTGACACGGTGACCGATGAAGCCACCGCGCTGGCTTACGGTCTGGCGGCTTCCAGCTCGATCCAGATCAACGGCTACCATGTCGCCAATCCGGACTTGAAGGCCGAGACCTCCAAGCAGTTCAGCTTCGGCGTGGTGTATGACCCGTTCTCCTGGGCCAACATCACCGTGGACTACTGGAATACCAAGATCGAAAACCAGATCAAGTGGTACTCCGCGCAGACGGTGATCAACCGCACCGAGCTGGGTCAGTTCCTGCCGGACAACCTGTCGGTGGTGCGCAACACCGACGGCTCCATCCAGTCGGTGTACGCGGGCTACGGCAATGAAGGCCTGGTCAAGACCGATGGTGTGGACCTCAACATCCGTACCCAGTTCGACTTTGACAACTGGGGCAAGCTGACGTCGTCGTTGCAAGGCTCCTGGACCCACAGCTACAAGGTCGACAGCCGCTACGGTTCGGACGAGTACGTGGGCACCAGTGGTTATCCGGAATGGCGCGCCAACCTCAATACGCGCTGGGAGCGTGGCGATTGGAGCGTGGCCTGGACCATGAACATGATCGGCTACGAGCCGGGTTATTACGTGGACTATTACCAGGGCGACTACAGCTGCTCCGAGCTGAAGGCCGAGGGTTACGTTAAACGTTGCGGTGGGGCCTACATCACCCATGACCTGCAGTTCGCGTACAACACCCCGTGGAAGGCGAGCATCTCGATGGGCGTGCGCAACCTGACCAACAAGGCGCCGGTGTACGACGTGGCGTACTCGCCGACCAACTTCAACAATTATCTGTACAACGGCTACGGCCGGCAGTTGTATATGCGGTATACGCAGAGCTTCTGAGTTTGAGGTTGTTTGTTTGATGTCGGGCGGCCCTGGAGATTGGGCGAGGGTCTAGTGCACCTCGAGCCGCCGCGATCCGAGCCCCTCTCCCGCGTGCGGGAGAGGGGTTGGGGCGAGGGCAGGGCGGAGTTGTGATGGTGAATTGGGAAGGTTGTTGCCGAAGCTACAACGCTCAAGGCCAAAGCCAAAGCCAAAGCCAAAGCCAAAGCCAAAGCCAAAGCCAAAGCCAAAGCCAAAGCTCCCCCCATCCGCCCTCCGGGCACCTTCCCCCGCAAGCGGGAGAAGGGAATGCCAAAGCGCAAATCAAAGCCCAAAGCCAAAGCCCAAAGCCCAAAGCCAAAGCCCAAAGCCAAAGCCCAAAGCCAAAGCCCAAAGCCAAAGCCAAAGCTCCAAAAAAACCAGAAACAAGAAAGGGGCCGTAAGGCCCCTTTCTGATACCACCACTACCGAAGCAGCTTACTTGCCGCGGTTCATCGTGGCATTGCTCTGGCCGGTGGCCACCGAGCGCTCACCCGCGAACGGGTTCAGCTTGCGGATCATCCACGGGTACTTCGGCCAGTTGCCGGCCAGCCATGGGTGCTCCGGCTGGTTCAGCTGCAGCACGCGGCGGGCGTCGTCGGCCAGGGTCTTGTTGCCCAGGTTGGTGTAGGCCTCGCCCAGCAGCGCTACAGCGTCGTACTGGAAGGCGCTCTGCGGGTAGGTCTCCAGCAGGTAATTGGCGCGACCAACCACTGACACCCAGGCGCCACGGCGGGCGTAGTACAGCGCATCGTCCAGCTCATGCTGGGCGAACACGTCGCGCAATTCGATCATGCGCTGGCGCGCATCGGCGGCGTAGCGGCTGTTCGGGTAGCGCTCGGTGACGATGTTGAAATCGGCATAGGCCTGGCGCGGGGTCGACAGATCGCGACGGCTCGGGTCCAGCGACCATACGCGGCGCAGGAAAACCGTATCGCGGTTGCCGTTGGCAAGACCGCGCAGGTAGTACAGGTACGCGATGTTGCGGTGGGTCGGGTAGGTGCGGATGAAGCGGTCGATGCTCGACACGGCGTCATCGTTCTTGCCGGCCTTGTACTGGGCATAGGCGCTTTCGATCATCGCCTGCTCGGTGTACGGGCCGTAGGGGTACTGTGCAATCAAGCGCTTGAAGCTGGTTTCGGCGCCGGACCAGTTGCCGCCCTCCATCAGCTTGTGGCTCTTTTCGAACAGTTGTTCGACCGGCGCGCCTTCATCGGCGTCCTTCTTGGCGCCGCGATGGCAACCAGTGGCAACGAAGACCAAAACCAGCAGCAGGGCGGTGAGGCGGACGGGCGCGGACAGCAGCGAAGAGCGTCGGATCATGGGTTCAGGGCAGGACGCGGCAGGAATACGAAGGGGCGATGATAGCCTAGTGGCCTGTCCTGCGACTGACTGTTGTCGTCTGGACCCCATAATTTCGTCTTTAGCCGGTCTTTGCCCATGTCCGAGAACACCTCTTCCAGCCCGCGCCACGCGCAGGTTCCCGATTCCGCCGCCGGTCGTCGCTTCGACGCGGTCCTGGCCGAATTGTTCCCCGAATTCTCCCGTTCGCGCCTGACCGAATGGATCAAAACCGGCGCAGTTCTGCTCGATGGCGAGCCCGTGCGCCCGCGCGATCCGGTCCGCGGCGGCGAAATCGCCACCCTGAATGCGGTGCTGGAAGTCGAGGTCCACGCTCTGCCGGAGGACATCCCCTTGTCGGTCCTGTACGAGGACGAACACGTGTTCGTGATCGACAAGCCGGCTGGGCTGGTGGTCCACCCGGGTGCCGGCAACCCGAGCGGCACCCTGCTCAACGCGCTGCTGTTCCGTGACCCGGAGATCGCCAAGGTGCCGCGCGCCGGTGTGGTGCATCGCCTGGACAAGGACACCAGCGGCGTCATGGTGGTGGCCCGTACCGTGCAGGCGCAGACCGCGCTGGTCGAGCAGCTGTCCGCGCGCGAAGTGCATCGCCAGTACCTGGCGGTGGTGGTCGGCGCGCTGGTCTCCGGCGGCACCGCTGACGCCCCGATCGACCGCCATGCGCGCGACCGCCTGAAGATGGGCGTGCGCGAGGACGGCAAGGAGGCGGTGACCCATTACCGCCTGCGCGAGCGCTTCCGCGCCCATACCGCGCTGGAATGCCGTCTGGAAACCGGCCGTACCCACCAGATCCGCGTGCATATGGCGCACCTGAAGCACGCCATCGTTGGTGATCCGCTATACGGCGGCTCGCTGAAGCTGCCCAAGGGCGCCACCGACGAGCTGGTCGCGGCACTGCGCGGTTTCAAGCGCCAGGCCCTGCACGCCGAGACGCTGGAGTTCCAGCACCCGATCACCGGCGAGACGATCAGCAACACCGCACCGGTACCGGCCGATCTGCTGGCGCTGATGAAGGCGCTGCGTGAGGACTCCAAGGCCTTTGCCGAGCGCGAGCGAGGCCGCTGGTAATGGCGGAGGCGAGTCCGCTGTGGCTGGCCGACTGGCGTGCGCCCCCGGGGGTGCGGGCCTTCACCACGATGCGCCATGGCGCCGGCGGCTCGCAGCCTCCGTTTGACAGTTTCAACCTGGGCAACCGGACCGCCGCCGATGGCGACGATCCGGCCCAGGTGCAGCGCAATCGCGACGAGCTGCAGCAGTTGGCGAAGCTGCCTTCGGCGGCGCATTGGCTGCGTCAGGTGCACAGCAGCGTGGCCCTGCGCTTCGACGCTCCACCGCAGGCACAAGGGCAGGACGCCGAACCGACCGCCGATGCCTCGGTGACCTCGGTGCCCGGCGTGGTGCTGGCCATCCTCACCGCTGACTGCCTGCCGGTGGTGTTCGCCGCCCGCGATGGCAGCGAAGTGGCGGCGGCCCATGCCGGCTGGGGTGGGCTGGCGCGCGGTATGCTGGAAAACACCCTGGCCGCCATGCACACGCCCGCTGAGGCGCTGGTAGCGTGGATAGGCCCTGCGGCCGGTCCAGCCCTGTACGAGGTCGGTGTGGACGTGCGCGAGGCCTTCCTGGCGCATTCCAGCGCCGCTGAGCGCCATTTCCTAGCTACCCGGCCCGATCATTGGAAGGTGGACCTGCCTGGGCTGGCACGGCAGCGGCTGGTGGCCGCAGGCATGCAGTCAGCCGCGATCCACGGCGGCGACCTGTGCACCATGGCCGATCCGCAGCGCTGGTTCTCGCACCGCCGCGACCGTCGCAGTGGCCGTATCGCCACCCTGGTGTGGATGGAACCATGAGCTTGCCGCTGTTTGCGCAGGTGCTGGGCCCTGCGTTCGAGCAGCTGGCCCCGCAGGTACGTGCGCTGCACTCGATCCCTGCGCGTCAGCGCTGGAGCGGGCAGGGTGAAGTCCTGCGCGGTCGCCATTGGCTGGTCGCGCCCTGCGCCTGGCTGGCGCGGCTGCCGCCGACCTCCAGCGTGCCGGTTACGGTGGAGTTCATGGTTGATGCCAGCGGAGAACGCTGGAACCGGCAATTCGGACCGGCGCGCATGGCCTCGCGCTTGTGGCAGCGCGATGGGCAGCTGTTCGAGCAGCTTGGCGCGGTGCGTTTCCGTTTTGGACTGCGCGCAGAGGCTGGCCAGATCCTGTGGCGGGCCGAGCGTGTCTGGGCCTTCGGTGTGTTGCCGTTGCCGACGCGCTGGTTCGCGCAGGTGCAATGCCGCGAGCGTGAGCAGGCTGGGCGCTATGAATTCCTGGTGGATGTGTCGATGCCGCTGATCGGCAGGTTGATCCGTTACGAAGGCTGGTTGTTGCCGGGGGGCGCGCATGGCTGAGCCTGCGGTGATCGTGTTTGATGGCGTCTGCGCGCTGTGTAGCCGCTGGGTGCGCTTCCTGCTGCGCTTCGACCGGGCCGGCCGCTACCGGTTCGCGGCGATGCAGGGCGGGCAGGGGCGTGCTTTGCTGGCCACGCATGGGCTGGACCCGGACGATCCTTTGTCGTTCCTGCTGGTCGCCGAGGGTGTGGCGTATACCGACACCGACGCGATTCTGCGGGTGGTGACCGGATTGGGCGGGGCTTGGCGCTTGGCTGGGCTTGCGCGGGTGTTGCCGGCTACCGTGCGCGATCCGGCGTACCGCTGGTTGGCACGGAACCGGTATCGCTGGTTTGGGCGGCATGACAGCTGTTTCCTGCCTACGCCGGAGCAGCGGGGGCGGTTTTTGGATTGAGTGGGTTTGATCAAGGGTCGGTGCGCTAGAAGCTTGCCCTCACCCCAACCCCTCTTCCGCAGGCGGGAGAGGGGCTAGTGCACTACGAGTGCAAGCAATGCGAGCCCCTCTCCCGTTTACGGGAGAGGGGTTGGGGTGAGGGCAAGCTCTTGCCTCTGCTCCAGCCCTAAACCCCCTCCAACGCCAGCAGATAGTCCCGTCGCCAACGATGGATATCATGCGCACGCAGGTGCTCCATCATCGCCCGCCAGCGTTCGATTCGTTCTGAGCGCGGCATGTTCGCCGCCGTCGCAATCGCATCGGCAACACCATCCAGATCATGCGGATTGACCAGCAGTGCCTGCTTCAATTCATCCGCAGCACCGGCCAGCAGTGACAGCACCAGCACCCCAGGATTTTCAGGGTCCTGCGCAGCGATGTACTCCTTGGCCACCAGGTTCATGCCATCGCGTAGAGGCGTTACCAAGCCCACTGCCGCCTGCCGGTAGAACCCGGTCAGCGTGCTGTGCGCGTAGTTCTGATTGACGTAACGCAGAGGCGTCCAGTCGGCCTCGGCATGGCCGCCGTTGATATGCCCGGCCAGACGCTCCAGATCGCCACGCAGCTTGCGATACTCGTTGACGCTGCCGCGCGACACCGGCGCGATCTGCAGGAAGGTCATGTCGCCTTTCTGCTGCGGATAGCGCTGCAGGTAGCGTTCGAAGCCGTGGAAGCGCTCCGGCAGGCCCTTGGAGTAATCCAGCCGGTCCACGCCGATCGCCAGCTTGCGGTGCTGCAGGCTCTGTCGAAGATCGCGCACCGGCTTGTTGCCTGCCGCGCTGCCGGCCTGCCGCGCGATGTGCTCGGTGTCGATGCCGATCGGGAACGCCGAGGTCCGCACGCGCCGGCCCTCCGGGGTCAGGATCCAGTCGCTGTCGATCAGTTGGCCGCCACCAAACAGACGCACATAGGACTGGAAGCGGTCCACGTCGCGGCGGGTCTGGAAGCCAAGCAGGTCATATGAATACAGCGCGGAGAACAGCGAGCGGTGGTCGGGCAATGCCTGCAGCAGGTCGGCCGAAGGCACGGGTACGTGCAGGAAGAAGCCAATCCGGCAGCCCACGCCGCGCTCACGCAGCAGGGCGGCCAATGGGATCAGGTGATAGTCGTGGATCCAGACCGTGTCGTCGTCGCGCAGCAGCGGTGCCAGCGTATCGGCGAACAATCTGTTGACCTTCCAGTAGCCCTCGCGCTTGCGCCGGTCGTAATCCACCAGATCCAGGCGGAAGTGCAGCAGCGGCCACAGGGCCCGATTGGAAAAGCCGTTGTAGTAGTTGTCCAGGTCGCTCTTGGACAGGTCCATCGTCAGGTAGCGGATCGGCCCTTCCTGCGCTTCATGCAAGGCACCGCTGTCGACGTTGACGCTGCGTCCACTCCAGCCGAACCAAAGCCCGCCGCGTTCGCTGAGCGCCGCCAGCAGGCCGGTGGCCAGCCCGCCTGCACGGGTCTCGCCCGGCAGTGCCACCCGGTTGGAGACGACAACCAAACGGCTCACGAAGCCTCCTGCCAGCTGCGCGACAGGCGCATGGCCGCGGTTACCAGGCCCACATGCGAATAGGTCTGCGGGAAGTTGCCCCAGGCTTGGCCGTCAAAGGACAGGTCTTCGGACAGCAGGCCAAGATGGTTGCGTTGTTGCAGGAGGATTTCGAACATCTCCCGCGCTTCATCCAGGCGGCCGATTGCAGCCAGCGCATCGATGTACCAGAACGTGCAGATGGTGAAGCTGGTTTCAGGCTCGCCGAAGTCATCCGGGGCGATATAGCGGTAGAGCGAATTGCCGTGCTTCAAGTCGCGCCCGATGGCTTCGACGGTGGCGATGAAGCGCGCATCCTTGGCATCGATGAAGCCGATGTCGGCCAGCAGCAGCAAGGATGCATCCAGTCGATGGCCCGCAAATGTATCGGTGAAATGGCCAAGCTGTTCGCTCCAGGATTCGTGCATGATCCGCGTGTGGATCTGGTTGGCGCGCTCACGCCAGTAGATCGCGCGGCCTTCGAGTTTCAGGCGGGTGGCGATCTTGGATAGCCGGTCGCATGCGGCCCAACACATCGCGCTGGTATAGGTGTGCACTTCGGTACGGCCACGGAACTCCCACAAACCGGCATCGGGTACGTCATGCAGCGCAAACGCCTGTTCACCGAGCGGCTCGAGACGCGCGAAGGTGTGTGCGTCGCCCGGGTCCTGCAGGCGCTGGTCGAAGAACAACTGGGTGGAGGCAAGCACCACGCTGCCGTAGACATCGTGCTGGCGCTGCACCCAGGCAAGGTTGCCGCGGCGCACCGGCCCCATGTTGCGATAGCCGGACAGAGTCGCCACCTCTTCCTCGTCGAGCTTGGCCTCGAAGCCGATGCCGTACAGCGGCTGCAGGCTGCCGTCGGTGGTGGCCAGGTTGAAGATGTAGCCGAGGAACTGCTCCATGGTGCGGGTAGCGCCGAGCCGGTTGAGCGCGCGTACCACGAAGGCGGCATCACGCAGCCAGCAATAGCGGTAGTCCCAGTTGCGGATGCTGCCAGGCGCCTCCGGGATCGAGGTGGTCATCGCGGCGATGATCGCGCCGCTGTCCTCGTATTGGCATAGTTTCAAGGTGATGGCGCTGCGGATGACCGCGTCCTGCCATTCCAGCGGCACCGACAGGTAGCGCACCCATTCACGCCAGTAGTCGCGGGTACGCTGCATGGCTTCCTGCACATAGCCGCTGAGCGAGCGATTGAGTGACTCGTCCACGCCGAGTACCAGGTGCACACGATGATTCAGCACGAAGGGCAGGGCATCGCGGACGAAGCGCACCGGTACATCGGTGGTCAGCCGCAGCACCAGATCCGGCAGCAACCAACGGATGTGATTGCTGCCCCAGGTGGTTTCGGGTTGGCGCGCACCCCAATCGGCCAGCGGCCGTGCGCGCACGGTGATACGCGGGTTGCCGGAAAGCGGGGTGACCTGGCGGATCAGGCTGAGCGGCCGGTAGAAGCGATCGTTCTGGCGCCAGCGCGGGGCGAAATCGATGATTTCCACTGCGCCGCCATGCGTGTCGCGCAGCACGGTGCGCAGGATCGCGGTGTTTGTGAGATAGGACTGCTCGCTGTCGAGAAAGTCCTCAAGCTCGATGCCGAAGTCACCGCCGGGGTGCTGGTTGGGATTGAGCAGGGCGCAAAAGGCGGGGTCGCCATCGAAGCTGGGCAGGCAGCTCCAGACCACGCGCGCCTGCTTATCTATCAGTGCACCAAAACTGCCGTTGCCAACTACGCCAAGATCGAGGGTGGCGTCTTGCATTGCATTCTCCTTGTTGCGCGAACGCCGCTGGCGCCGCTGTTTCCTCCGGGTGGGTCAGGTAGTGGCTGCGCGCAGCCAAGCGTGTACGGACGTGATGTCGGGCAGTGCAGCCAAGGCATGGCTGCCGCGTCGTTGGCCGACAAGTACGCCAATGCCTTTGAGTTGCTGAGCGGCCTGGAAGCCGTGTTCGTCGGTGAGATCGTCGCCGATGAAGACCGGGCGCCGGCCTTGGAAAGGCGGAGATTGCATCAGTTGCTGCAGGGCGCGGCCCTTGTCGTGGCCGCTGCCGACGAACTCGATCACATGATTGCCTGGTTGCAGACGCACGTCAGGCAGCTGCGGAAGTTGGGCGTTGGCGAATGCAATGACAGCCGCGGCAGCGTCCGGCGCATTGCGCCAGTGCAGGGCCAATGCCTGGCCCTTGTTTTCGATCATGACGCCGGGATGGGCATGCGCCAGTTGCATCGCGCGCTGGTGCAGTGTGTGCAACCAAGCTGCGGTGTCTGCCTGGGCGAGTTCTGCATCGACGGACGTGAGTAATTGCGCGCCGTGCAGGCCAGCCATGGGCAGGCGCAGTGGCGCGAACATCGCTTGTAGTTGGCTGACGGGACGGCCACTGAGCAGCGCCAGCGCGCCACCCAGACGTTGCTGCACGCTGGCCAGCAGCGCGAGCAGGGACGGATCGGGCGCTACCTTGTCCGGATGGTCGGCAAAGGCGAGCAGGGTGCCATCTACGTCGAGAAACAGTGCGTCGTCGTCTGCCAGCGCCGGAGGGGGCGGTCGCTGTAGGTCATCAAGCATGCGGTCACTATGCCGCAGGGTTTGTTACAGGAAAGTCATTTGGGGTGAATGGGGCTTGCTCTACGTGCTTCAAGAGCGCCCTCACCCCAACCCCTCTCCCGTAAACGGGAGAGGGGCTAGTGCACTACGAGCGCAAGCAATGTAAGCCCCTCTCCCGCCTGCGGGAGAGGGGTTGGGGTGAGGGCAAGCCTTTGCTCTTCACCGAATGCAGAACGTTACTTGCTAACCGCAAACTCAATACGACGGTTCTGCGCGCGGCCTTCGTCGGTGTCATTGCTGGCACGCGGCTTTTCCTGGCCATAGCCCTTGGCGGTGAGCGTATCGGCAGCAACACCGAGCTCGGCCAACTTGGCAGCCACCGCATCCGCCCGCTGCTGGCTCAAGGTGATGTTGGCAGCTGCATCACCGGTGTTGTCGGTGTGCCCGCCTACCTCGATCTTCGTGCCTGCAGGTGCCTGCTTGATCGCATTGGCCGCGCTGGTCAGCGTTTCCAGACTGTCGCGGGTGATGGTGGCCGAACCTGTGTCGAAATAGATGTTCATCAGGTTCAAGGCCTTGACCAGATCATCACCGCTGAAGCCGGCCTTGAGTCCAGACAATGCCGCCGCCGCACGATCCCACAGACCACTGATCTCGAAGCCTCCAAACAGACTGCGTAACTTGTCGCTGACAGTGAAACGATCGGCTTCTGCCATGCCGCTGGTATCGATGCTGAGCTTGTCGCCATCGAAACCGAACTTCAGTCCCTTGGCTTTCAGTTCCGGCAACGCGGCGATCAGCTTGTCCAGCCAACCTGCTGGCAGGGTTGCCGGATCGACGCTGATGTTGCCGGCCAGATTGCCTTCACCGAAGTTGGCTTTCAGCGCATCCCACAGGCGGGTCTTGTCGGCCTCGCTGGCGAGCTGGCCACTGACCGTGATCTTGCCGTCGGTGTTGTCGAACCCGAAGCGTGGATTGGCCTGGACCACGGGGGCTGCGGGCTGTGTGCTTGCAACCGGTTCGACTGGCGCGGGCGTAACCACTTCTTCTTTCTTGCAGCTGCGGAACAGCAGGAATGCCGCAAGCAGAAGAATCAGCGGGATCAACCATTTCCAGAACCCGCCCGATGCCTTGGCGGGTACCGTGCCACCACCGCTGTAGCCAGCCGCAGGCGTGGTGGTGCCGAACCAGCGATCGTAATCCGCTGGGCGGGAACTGGGGATGCTGCCGCCAGGCGTCAATTGACCAACGATCTTGGGGAGGAGCCATGCGCCGGCCATGTTGACTGCCGCGGCTGGAATGCCGAGTTTGCTGGCAATACCGCCGGCAAGGTTCTGGCCGAAGCCGGCACTGAACTGGTCCGGTTGCAGGACATTGTCACCGGGGGTGTTGCCTATCCACGACGAAAACAGGCCATCCAGGCCTGCATCGGCAAAGCGTTTCTTCAGGCCGGCAAAGCCGCCGTTGGCAGGATCGAAAATGACATCGACAAGCTGGCGCACGAGGCGCCCCGCATTGTCACCGAGATGAAAGCGGCTGGCCGCTTCGCGAATCAACGACTCGAACATATACGCCTCCGCAGGGGATGAACCGGGCTGAAATGAGCCGGCAGGCGTAAGGAGCGCCTAGCGCTGTTAAAGCTGGATGAATTCGGGGGTTTTTGGGGGAATTGGCTAAAAGCTTCCCCTCTCCCCAACCCCTCTCCCGCAGGCGGGAGAGGGGCTAGTGAGCTACGAGTGCAAGCGGTGCGAGCCCCTCTCCCGCTTGCGGGAGAGGGGTTGGAGTGAGGGGAGGTTTCAAGCAAGCAATCCTCCCCGAAAAGCACCCAATCAGAACGTAAACCGCACCCGCCCATACCAATACGCGCCATTGCTGCCGATCGGCGACAGCACGTCGTACGGCAGGTTGCCGAAGTAGTAGATGTCTTCGTTCGACTTGTCCGGGTAGTTGTCGGTCAGGTTCTGGCCGCCAACAGCCACGCTCCACTGCGGGGTGATGCGGTATTCCACTTCCGCATCCAGTTGCCATTCGGCCTGGTAGGTCTGGGTCGGGATGTAGCCGCCGCCAAAGTCGAACACACGCGTCGCGCTGCCGTAGCGGCTCACGCGGCTGCTCAACGACCACTTGTCATTGACCCAGCTGGCTGCCAGCTGCGCGCGGGTGCGCGGGGCGGCGTCGGTCAGCGTATTGCTCTCTTCCACGCCGAACAGCACGTAGTCCGGGTTCAGTGCCAGCAGCTGCGACGGCGTGGCGACGACATTCTTCAGCTCGGTCTTGGCGTAGCTCCAGGTGCCGGTCAACAGCAGCTCGCCGTCACCCAGCGACTGCCGCCAGTTGCCGACGAACTCGGCGCCACGGGTGCGCGTATCGGCAGCGTTGACGAAGTAGTGCGCGCTTTCCAGACCGCCGATGCCGAACTGCTGCTGCACGAAATCGGTCAGCGCATCGCCAGTGATGCTTTCCGACAAGGCGATGCGGTCATCGATGTCGATCTGGAACAGGTCCAGCGACAGGTCGAAGTGGCTGCCGATCTGGCTGGTGAAGCCCAGGCTGTAGTTGACCGACTTTTCCGGCTTCAGGTCGGTGGCGCCCAGCGCACGTGCGATTGGATTGTTCACCGACAGCAGGCGACCCTGCACCAGCTGGCCACCGGCGGTGTAGCCGGTCGAAGTGGATTCGTAGCCGATCTGGCTCAGCGACGGCGCGTGGAAGTTGTTGGAGATCGAGCCACGTAGCGCGAAAGCTGGCGCAAACGCATAGCGCGCGCCGATCTTGCCGGTCAGCTCGCCGCCGAAGTCCTGGTAGTGCTCATAGCGCGCGGCGATGTCGGTGGAGAACTTCTCGCCGAACGTGGACGAAAGGCTGGTGTAGGCGCTGATCACATCGCGCGACAGATCGGCTTCATCCTGCGGGGTCAGGCCACCGCCGGCCTGCGAGCCGGTCGGGCGGTCGGTGTAGGGGCCGGCTGCATAGCTGGCCGGGTCACCGGCGCTGGTTTCATAACGCTCGTTGCGGCCTTCGATGCCGAAGCCGAGGCTGTGGGTGTCATTGGCGCGCACAAAGATGCGGCCGAAATCGAGGTTGGCCACGGTCTGGGCGAAGCTGAAATCGGCGGTCTTGAAGCGTGTCGGGCTGGTCGGGCCGAGCGAGGCATTGAGCGAGTTGCGCAGGCGGTAGGTGAACTCGTTACGGCCGTGATCGAGGCTGGCGTCGTAGTTCCAGTCGCCGAGTTCGCCACGGGCACCGGCTACCAGCTGCACGTCCAGGTTTTCGCCTTCGGAGATCGGGCGGTAGCCGTTCGGGTACAGCTCTTTCCAGTTGGCTTCGCCGTCCGGGTAGCGGAAGTAGTTGGCGCCTTCGGTATCGCGCTGGTTGTAGGTGCCGAAGGCATAGGCCTTGGAGGCGCTGCCGAACGGGATTTCAGCATTGAACCAGGCGTTGAGGTCCTTGCTGGCGCCATCGCCCAGTGAGTAATTGCGCTTGCCGGCCAGGGCCAGATTGTCCGGGGTCTGCGCTTCCCACGGCGGGATCTGGTCGAAACCGGCACGGTTGGTGGCTTCGCGGTTCTTCAGCTCCAGGCCGACGCGCAGGAAGCCGCCGTCGTCCGTCAGCGCGGTGCCGACCTTGGCGCTGAGGTAGCTGGTCTGGCCGTCGGTCAGGGTGCGGTCGATCGGCTTGAGGTCGGTGTGGTGCGCGCCGAAGCTGGCTTCGATGGCGCCGCCTTCCGGGGCATCGTCGAGGATCACGTTGATCACGCCGGCTACCGCATCGGAGCCGTACAGCGCGCCGGCACCGTCACGCAGCACTTCGATGCGCTTGATCGCGCTGACCGGGATCGCGTTGAAATCAACCGGCGTGGTGCCCTTGCCGATTTTGCTGTCGGTATTGACCAGCGCGCTGTTGTGGCGGCGCTTGCCGTTGATCAGCACCAGCACATGGTCGGGCGAGAGGCCGCGCAGCTGTGCGGCACGGATGTGGTCGGCACCGCCGGAGTTGGACTGGCGCGGGAAGTTGAACGAGGGCAGCAGCGCCTGCAGCGCGCTGCCCAGCTCACCATTGACCACGCCGGCCTTGCGGATGTCCTCGGCGCTGAGCACGTCCACCGGCGAGGTGGATTCCAGCACGGTGCGGTCGACCGCACGGGTGCCGGTGACGATCACCGTGTCCAGGTTGGTGGCCTGCTGGGCATTTTGGGCAAAAGCGGTGGAAGACAGCGCCAGCGCGATGGCCAGGCCGAGCGGGGCCGAGGTGGGACGGGACATGGAAACTCCAGAAACTGTGGGGAAGGCGGGACGTGGGGGAGGCGCGGATGGCGGAAAGGTTTCAGTTAACACTTACATCCATCCGGATGAAGCGATATATTATCTTCGCGTTAACAGCGCCCGGGATGCAAGTCCTGCTGGCAATGGGCTGATAACCAAACGCGATATCCCTTGCGGTGCCTTGGATGCCACCGTGTTGTTCCTGTCCGGAGGTTTTCCATGAAGTTGCACGCTGTCCTGTTGCCCCTGTTGTTTGCCGTTGCCGCCAGTGCCCACGCCGCTCCACCTGCTGCCGAACCTGCTGCCAGTGCCCAATTGCACGGCGATGCCGCGCGACCGGCCGAAGCCGGTGGCTGGGTGCGCAGCGAGCTGTATTTCGGCGTCGGCGAGGAAACCGGGCCGTCGGCACGTGAACAGACCGATGTGATCAGCGATGCGCAGTGGCGCGCCTTCCTCGACAAGGAAGTCACTCCACGCTTCCCCGATGGCCTGACCGTGTTCGATGCCTACGGCCAGTGGCTGTTCCGCGGCGCACCCGAGCCGAACCGACTGCGCACCAAGGTGCTGGTGATCCTGCACGAGGACAGCCCGCAACGCCGCAATGACATCGAAGCCATCCGCCTGGCGTGGAAGCGGGCCACCAAGCACCAGTCGGTGCTGTGGTCGCGGCAGGCGGTGGAGGTTTCGTTCTGATCAGCACTGGATCGGCTAGCCTGCGGGCAGTCGCCAACTGCAGATGAGCTTCTCGATGATGCCCCTGATATCCACGTCCCGCTGCCGCTTTGCCGCCCATGGTCTGCTGGTTGCAGTTTTTTCGCTGCTGGCAGCGCCAGCATTCGCGGCAGATGACAGCGAGATCCGCTTCGAGGTCGCAGCCGGCGTGAGCGCGCATGCGCGCTTGCTCGGCGATGGCAGCGTGGAGGTTGGCAGCAACCGCTCACCAGCGCGGCAGGTGCTGCCTGCGTCCACGAACGAGGAAGGCGGCGGCACGCGCCTGGGCCACGCCGACTACAATTTCGACGGTTACCAGGACCTGGATTCCAGCGCCACGCTGGGTCAGGTCAACGAATCGGTCACGGTTTACCTGTACGAGCCGGGCAGTGGCCAGTTCCGCGCATTGGCCGCACCCGAGGGCCCGGAAATCAGCTGCGAAGGCTTCTGGTCGCTGACCCCGGACCCGGCCACACGCACGTTGAGCAGCAGCTGTCGCAGCGGGCCGATGTGGTACAGCGATATTTACCGCTTTGCGGGCGACAGGGTCTACCTGTACCGCTCGATGCGCAATGCCTTCCTCGATACCGAAGCGCTCGCGCAGGTGTTGGCGCTGGCTGAAGTGGAAGATGCGGAGATCCTCACGGTCTGGAGCACCTGGGATGCCGCAGGCAAGCGACTCGAAACCGCCATCTGGAATGCCTTCGACCCACCGCTGAAGGACGCGCCGATGCCCGGCCGCAGCGCGTCGGTGGTGCCGGACAAGCTGCTGCTGTACAGCAAGGCCGGCGACACCTCGACCAAGCGCTACCTGCTCAAGGGCGACGCCGTCGAACTGCTGGACGAAGCCGATGGCTGGTTGCAGTTGCGCTACCGCAATCCCCATCGTGGTTCGGTGCTTGGCTGGGTGAAACTGCCCACGAACGAATGATCTGTAGCATCCGCACGTAATTTCCCGGCGTTACCATCGCTTCGCTTTCCTGACGATATCCCCCATGAATTCTTCCGCTTCAACATCCCGTCCGCGTTGGTTCGTCGCAGGCGATCTCAACGGCTTCTTCGGCCTGGTGGTCGACAACCTGTCGATCCTCGGCTTCATCGCGATGGCGCTGATCGGCATCTTCCAGTTCCCGGCGGATGTGGTGTTTGGACGCATGTTTCCCGGCACTGCCTTCGGTGTGCTGATCGGCAACCTGATGTACACGGTGATGGCACGCCGCCTGGCTGCCCGCACTGGCCGTGATGACGTCACCGCGATGCCGCTGGGGCTGGATGCGCCAACCAGCATTGGCATGGCGCTGCTGGTGCTGGGCCCGGCCTTTGTCGGCTTCAAGCAGCTGGGCATGGACCCGCAGGCCGCGGCGATGGCGACCTGGAAGCTGGGCATGGCCTCGCTGGTGGTGATGGGTCTGCTCAAGCTGGTGCTGTCCTTCGTCGGCGATGCGGTCACCCGCCATGTGCCGCGTGCTGCGCTGCTTGGCTCGATCGGCGGCGCGGCGCTGACGCTGCTCGGCTTCCTGCCGCTGATCGAGAGCATGCGCCAGCCGCTGGTCGGCCTGGTCACGCTGGGCGTGCTGCTGTACGTGCTGGTGGCACGCGCTGTGGTGCCATTGCGCTTGCCGGGCGTGCTGTTTGCGCTGCTGGTTGGTGTGGCCTTGTACTACGGGCTGGGTGCAGCAGGTGTGCTGACCGGCTTCCAGTGGCCGCCTGCAATCTCCTTCGCCGCGGCCTTGCCGCTGCCCTCGCTGGGCTTCGTCGAGGGCCTGCCGCTGACCGTGCCGTATCTGTCGTTGCTGCTGCCGTTCGGCCTGCTGATGGTGGTGGGCGGCATCAACGTGGCCGAGAGCGCACGCGCCGCTGGTGACGATTACCGCACCCGCGACATCCTGCTGGTCGAGGCCATCGCCACGCTGATCGCCGGCATCTGCGGCGGTGTCGCGCAGACCACGCCATACATCGGCCAGCCGGCCTACAAGCGTTTGGGTGCACGCACCGGTTACACGCTGCTGACCGGTCTGTTCATCGGCATCGGCGGCATGCTCGGCGTCGTTGCCGGGTTGGTGCAGTGGCTGCCGGTGGCGGTGCTGGCACCGATCATCGTCTTCGTCGGCCTCGACATCACCGTGCAGGCCTTCCAGCAGACCAAGCGTGAGCACGCGATCGCGGTCGCGCTGGCCTTCCTGCCGGCGATTGCCTACCTGATCAACATCAAGTTCGGCACGTGGGTGGCGCCGGATGCAGCGGCGGCGTTGTATGCAGCGGTCGACGGCCACGGCCTGTCGGATGTGGCCACGCTGCAGCTGCTGGGCAATGGTTTCATCATCTCGGCGATGATCTGGGCAGCTGCGCTGGTGGCCTTGATCGAGCGTCGCGCTGGCGTGGCGGTCAGCCTGCTGTTCGTGGCTGCCGCGTTGAGTGCGTTCGGCGTGATCCACTCCACCGATCCGCGCGGTGGCATCTACCTGCCATGGCAGCTGGAAGGCCTGCGCCAGGCCATCACCTTGCAGGTGAGCGCTGCCTATGCGGTGTTGGCGGTCGTCATCGGCCTGATGTCGCTGCAGAAACAGCGTTGATGCACAGGGCTTGGCTGTACTGGGTCTGAGCCGCTGGGGGAACCCAGCGGGATAAACAGGGTCACACCATCACATGCAATGAAGGTGCAAGTGATGCAGAAGCGCAAAGCAGTGTGGCCCTGGGCAGTGGTTGGCGTCGTCGCGGTTGGCGGCGCTGGCTGGTGGTTGTTCCGTGATGATGTGGCGCAGCTGCGGCAGGCAACGGCAAACGTTGCTCCGCTGGTGGATAGCCCGGCTACACCGGCTATCCAAGCGCCGGCTACGCCCGCAGCAGCGGCCGAGCCGAAATATCCGCTCGACGTGGCTGCCGATCCGGCTTTGCCGGCGCTGGCCGACAGCGATGCCTCCAGCTGGCAAGCCTTGAACGGATTGTTCCCCGCCGATGCCTTGGCTGTGCTGCTGCGCGAGCAGCTGATCCAGCGCTTGGTGGTGCACGTGGACAACCTCACCCAGCCCAGCCTGCCAGCTGCAGCGATGGCAGTGCGGCCGTTGCCGGGCGCGCTGCAGGTGGAGCAGGGCAGTGCCGGTGGTGAGCAGTTGGCAGCCGCCAATGCCACGCGCTATGCGCCATATGTGGATGCCTTTACCCGCGCCGACGCGGGCGCCGTAGCGGCTGCCTACAGGCGCTTCTATCCCTTGCTGCAGCAGGCCTACCACGATATCGGCCACCCCGACGGCCATTTCAACGACAGGCTGGTGACGGTGATCGACCACCTGCTGCAGACCCCCGAGCCGGCCCGTCCGCTGGCGGTGGAGCCGGACGGCAAGGGCCGCTATCGCTTCGTCGACCCGGCGCTGCAATCGCTGTCGATCGGGCAGAAAGCCCTGCTGCGCATGGATGCCGGCCAGCAACAGGCGGTGAAGCAGCAGCTGCGAGCTTTGCGTGCGGCGATCACGCGCGGCTGAGCCGCGCTGCCGCTTGCGTTCGATCAAGGTTGCGGTGACGGCAGCTGGTGATACTGGAGCGGGATTGCGATTGCAGCTGAACAAGGGCGCTATTCACCCTTGAATCACGCCGTTGCAACCGCATCTGAACCAGTATCGCCAGCAATGCTGGCCTCCCAACTTTGAGGAAGAAGACCCATGCGGATGGACAAGCTCACCTCCAACTTCCAGAAGGCGCTGTCCGACGCGCAGTCCCTGGCGGTCGGTCGCGACAACAACATCATCGAACCGGTACATGTGCTCAGCGCGCTGCTCGACCAGCCCGGTGGCAGCAGCCGGCCCTTGCTGGCCCAGGCCGGCGTCAACGTGCCGGTGCTGCGCGAGCGGCTGACCGAGGCGCTGGATGCATTGCCCAAGGTGTCCGGCCAGGCCGGCAGCCTGTCGATGGGCAACGATCTCAATCGCCTGCTCAACAATACCGACAAGCTGGCCCAACAGCACAACGACCAGTTCATCGCCAGCGAGTGGTTCCTGCTGGCGGCAGTGGACGATGGCGGTCCGGCCGGTATGGCCCTGCGTGCTGCTGGCGCCGACAAGAACAAAGTGAAGGCCGCGATCGACAAGCTGCGCGGCGGAGAAACCGTGCAAAGCGAAAATGCCGAAGAGCAGCGCCAGGCGCTGGAAAAATACACCATCGACCTGACCGCGCGCGCCGAAAGCGGCAAGCTCGACCCGGTGATCGGCCGCGACGAGGAAATCCGCCGCACCATCCAGGTGCTGCAGCGCCGTACCAAGAACAACCCGGTACTGATCGGTGAACCCGGCGTGGGCAAGACCGCGATTGTCGAAGGTCTGGCCCAGCGCATCATCAACGACGAAGTGCCCGAGGGCCTGCGCGGCAAGCGCGTGCTCTCGCTGGATATGGGCGCGTTGATCGCCGGTGCCAAGTTCCGCGGCGAGTTCGAAGAGCGGCTGAAGGCCGTGCTCAATGACCTGTCCAAGAACGAAGGCCAGATCATCCTGTTCATCGACGAACTGCACACCATGGTCGGCGCCGGCAAGGGCGACGGCGCGATGGATGCGGGCAATATGCTCAAGCCGGCACTTGCGCGCGGCGAGCTGCATTGCATCGGTGCTACCACGTTGGACGAGTACCGCCAGTACATCGAGAAGGACGCCGCGCTTGAGCGTCGCTTCCAGAAGGTGTTTGTTGGTGAGCCGACGGTCGAAGACACCATCGCCATCCTTCGTGGCTTGAAAGAACGCTACGCGGTGCACCACGGCGTGGAGATCACCGACCCGGCCGTGGTTGCGGCGGCGACCTTGTCGAACCGCTACATCACCGACCGGCAGCTGCCGGACAAGGCCATCGACCTGATGGACGAGGCGGCATCGCGCATCCGCATGGAGATCGACTCCAAGCCCGAAGAGCTCGATCGTCTGGAACGTCGTCTGATCCAGCTCAAGATCCAGCGCGAAATGCTGAAGAAAGAGAAGGACGACGCTTCGCGCAAGCGCCTGGCCGATCTGGAAGCCGATATCGACACACTGGAGCGTGAGTTCTCCGACCTCAACGAGATCTGGAAGTCGGAGAAGGCCGCGCTGCAGGGCGCAACCAAGATCAAGGAGCAGGTCGAGAAGGCAAAACTTGATCTGGAAGCCGCACAGCGCCGCCAGGATTTCGCCAAGATGAGCGAGATCCAATACGGCCTGCTGCCGAACCTGGAGAAGCAGCTGCAAGCCGCGCAAGAGATGGAGCGCAAGGACTTCAAGCTGGTGCAGGACAAGGTCACCGACGAGGAAATCGCCGAGGTCGTCTCGCGTTGGACCGGTATCCCGGTCAGCAAGATGCTCGAAGGCGAGCGCGACAAGCTGCTGCGCATGGAGGACATGCTGCACAACCGCGTGGTTGGGCAGGAAGAGGCGATCCGCGTGGTTTCCGACGCGGTGAGGCGTTCGCGCGCTGGCCTGTCGGACCCGAACCGTCCGAGTGGCTCGTTCCTGTTCCTGGGCCCGACCGGCGTCGGCAAGACCGAGCTGACCAAGGCGCTGGCCGACTTCCTGTTCGACTCGCCCGACGCGATGGTGCGCATCGACATGAGTGAGTTCATGGAGAAGCACAGCGTGTCGCGCCTGATCGGTGCGCCCCCGGGCTATGTGGGCTACGAAGAAGGTGGTTACCTGACCGAAGCGGTGCGCCGTCGCCCCTACAGCGTGATCCTGCTGGACGAAGTGGAGAAGGCGCATCCGGATGTGTTCAACATCTTGCTGCAGGTGCTGGACGACGGTCGCTTGACCGACGGCCAGGGCCGCACCGTGGACTTCCGCAACACCGTCATCGTGATGACCTCGAACCTGGGCTCGCACCAGATCCAGGACATGAGCGGCGACGACAGCCCGGAAGCCTATACGCAGATGAAGGCGGCGGTGATGGGCGTGGTGCAGGCGCACTTCCGTCCGGAGTTCATCAACCGCCTGGACGACATCGTCGTGTTCCACCCGCTGGACAAGCAGCAGATCAAGCAGATCGCACGCATCCAGATGCGTGGGCTGGAGAAGCGGCTGGGCGAGCGTGGCCTGCGCCTGGAAGTGTCGGATTCGGCCTTCGATGTGCTGGGCAATGTGGGCTTCGACCCGATCTATGGCGCGCGCCCATTGAAGCGTGCGATCCAGGCCCAGCTGGAAAACCCGCTGGCGCAGAAGATCCTGGCCGGCGAGTTCGCCAGCGGCGACACCATCAAGGTGGAAGCTGGTGGTGGCGGGCAGTTGCAGTTTGGCAAGGGTTGAGAGCCAGAGCCAACGCTTCAAAAGCTTTAAGAGCTGCCCTCACCCCAACCCCTCTCCCGCAGGCGGGAGAGGGGCTAGTGCACGGGCAGCTGACGCGATCCGAGCCCCTCTCCCGTTTACGGGAGAGGGGTTGGGGTGAGGGGAAGCTTCTAGCTAGGGATGTGGGCCTTTTGAAAATGCATCAGCTCATAACGCCCCCTCACAAGTAACCCCTGCAACCGTCCACCGGTTGCCATCCATCCTCGGCTATCGTCGGCAGTCACTCCTTGGCGAGCACCCCGATGACCGATCCGCAGTGGAAGCCTGAAACCATCGCCGTGCATGGCGGCTATTCCCCCGATCCGACCACCCGCGCCGTCGCGGTGCCGATCTACCAGACCGTTGCCTACGCCTTCGACGACACCCAGCACGGTGCCGATCTGTTCGACCTCAAGGTGCAGGGCAATATCTATACCCGCATCATGAATCCCACCACCGATGTGCTGGAAAAGCGCATCGCAGCCTTGGAAGGCGGCATCGGTGCGTTGGCGCTGGCCTCGGGCCAGGCCGCGATCACCTACGCCATCCAGACCATTGCCGAGGCCGGCGACAATATCCTCGCCTCAAGCGCGCTGTACGGTGGCACCTACAACCTGTTCGCGCACACGCTGCCGCAGTTCGGTATCCAGACCCGCTTTGCCGACTACCGCGATCCACAGGCCTTCGCGGCCTTGATCGACGAGCGCACCAAGGCGGTGTTCGTCGAATCCATCGGCAACCCGCGCGGCAACGTCACCGATATCGAAGCCATCGCCAGGATCGCGCATGCGCATGGTGTGCCGGTGATCGTCGACAACACCGTCGCCACGCCGTACCTGCAGCGCTCGTTCGATTTCGGCGCGGATATCGTGGTGCATTCCTTGACCAAGTATCTCGGCGGCCATGGCACCAGCCTTGGCGGCGCCATCGTCGATTCCGGTCGCTTCCCGTGGGCCGAGCACAAGGAACGCTTCCCGCGTCTCAATACGCCGGATGTGAGTTACCACGGTGTGGTCTATACCGAAGCACTTGGCCCGGCCGCCTTCATTGGCCGGGCGCGGGTGGTGCCGTTGCGCAACATGGGCGCGGCGATTTCACCGTTCAACGCGTTCCAGATTCTGCAGGGCATCGAGACGCTGGCGCTGCGCATGGATCGGATCAACAGCAATACGCTGGCGGTGGCCAACTACCTGCAGAAGCATCCGAAGGTCGCCTGGGTGAACTACGCCGCATTGCCGGACCATCCGGAGCATGCGCTGGTGCAGAAGTATCTGCGCGGGCAGGGCTCGGGGGTGCTGACGTTTGGCTTGCCGGGTGGGCGTGAGGCGGGGGCGCGCTTCCTGGATGCCTTGCAGTTGTTTACTCGGCTGGTGAATCTGGGCGATGCCAAGTCCTTGGCCACGCATCCGGCATCCACCACGCACCGGCAGCTGGATGCGGTGGAGTTGGAGAAGGCCGGGGTGACGCTGGATACCGTGCGTCTGTCGGTGGGCATCGAACATATCGATGACTTGCTGGCGGATCTGGAGCAGGCGTTGGCTGGGGCTTGAGCTATAGATCAGGAGCTGGGTCTGCTTGTTAGAAGCCTCCCCTCACCCCAACCCCTCTCCCGCAGGCGGGAGAGGGGCTCGGATCGCGTCGGCTGCTAGCGCACTGGCCCGCTCCCGCATGCGGGAGCGGGGCTGGCATTGCTGGCGCTCGTAGTGCACTAGCCCCTCTCCCGCGTGCGGGAGAGGGGCTCGGATCGCGTCGGCTGCTAGTGCACTGGCCCGCTCCCGCATGCGGGAGCGGGGCTGGCATTGCTGGCGCTCGTAGTGCACTAGCCCCTCTCCCGCGTGCGGGAGAGGGGTTGGGGTGAGGGCAGCTTTCAGCTCTTACCAGGCAACCGTAAACCGCTGCCCAACATGCTTCGGCGCGTCCAGCTCATCAACCACTGCCACCGCCAGATCCGCAGCACTGATCGTGCCCGGGCCATCGCCGGTGCTCAGCGGCGTCTCGCCGCCAACCCGGTACTTGCCGGTGCGCTCGGTGGCGCTGCCCGGATGGAACGCAACCGGCGGGCTCAGCTGGGTCCAATCCAGCGACGTCTCGTTGCGCAGCTCGGTCAGTGCATCACGGGCCGCGCTGGCGCCGGGATAGATCGCAGCCGGGAAGTTCGGTGAATCCACCAGTTGGGTACCGTCTGGCGCATACAGGCTGCCAGCGCCGCCGATCACGATGTAACGCTTCACGCCTGCGGCCTTGGTGCCGGCGACGATCGCGCGGGTGCCGCGCAGGAACTCGTTGTACAGATCCGGGTTGCCCCAGCCGGCGTTGTAGGCGCTGATCACGGCTTCGGCACCTGCAAAGGCTGCATGCACTTCACCTGCATTGAGCACATCGGCCTTGACCACCTGCAGTTGCGGGCGGGCTTCCAGCTTGGCCGGGTCGCGGACCAGTGCGGTCACGTCATGGCCGCGAGCCAGCAGTTCATCGAGTACGGCCTTGCCGACAAAGCCGGTGGCACCGATCAGGGCAACTTTCATGGGAACGTCCTTGGGGTGGGGAATGACGCCAGTGTCCGCCCAAGTCGGCGTCGGTGGCAGTCGCAAAAAATCACAACCACCTTGAAGCTGTGCTTCACAATGGCGGCACGGAGGTGGCTGATGGACAGCGTCAAACGGATGGCCTTGTTTGCCCAGGTGGTGCAGCACGGCTCGATGAGTGCGGCGGCGCGGGCGCTGGGCATGAGTACCTCGGCGGTGAGCCAGCAGGTGCGCGCGTTGGAGCAGGACGCTGGGGTGGCCTTGCTGCACCGCTCGACGCGGCGGCTGGCGCTGACCGATGTCGGCAGCCGCTACTACGCTGCCTGCGCACGCCTGCTGGATGCGGCAGGCGAGGCCGAGGCGGAGCTCTCGGCGGCCCGGCAGGCACCCAGCGGAGAGCTGCGGCTGTCAGCGCCACTGGGCATGGCCGCGCACATCGGCCCGGCCTTGGGTGCTTGGTTGCAGGACAACCCGCAGCTGCGCCTGCACCTGTTCTTCGACGATGGCTGGACCGACCTGTTGCAGGCGCGTATCGATGTGGCGCTGCGCTTCGGCCAGCTGCCGGACAGCGACTGGATGGCGCAGCGCCTGGGCAGCCTGCAACGCTGGCCGTGCGCGGCACCGGCATGGCTGCAGCGGCATGGATTGCCTGACGATCCGCTGCAGATACCGGCGGCCGAATGGCTGGGCATGCCGCAGGTGCCGGGGCTGGTCTGGCGGCATCGCGAGAACAACGAGGAGCGGCTGGTACCCGCGCACCCACGCATCGCCAGCCAGAACCAGCCGGCGGTGCTGCGTCTGTGCGAGGCCGGCCTGGGTGTGGCGGTGCTGACCTGTCTGGATGCTTCGCCGCTATTGGATGCAGGCAGCCTGCAGCGCTTGCTGCCGGAATGGGAGGTGCCGCCACTGCCAGCCTGGGCGGTTACTCCGCATCGACAGACCCAGCCAGCCAAGGTGCGCCAGGCCATCGACCTGCTGCAGGATTACCTGGCGCGCGTGCCCGGTGAGCCGGCAGCGACTGCGCAAGATCGGAACCGCGCGAGCTGAGCGGCGGCGTTGCAATGGCATCACCTTCCATGGAGACATCGCAATGAAAGCCAATGCCGCGCAGTTGCCACGTCTGGATCGGGTCATCGCCTGCCTGCAGCAAAGCATCGATGTAGGCGGGCCGTTGCCGGATCTGGATGCGCTGGCTGCCATTGCCCATTACTCGCCGTTCCACTTCCATCGCGTGTACCGCGCGCTGACCGGCGAAACCATCGGCCGCACCGTGCAGCGGCTGCGCGTGGTCAAGGCCTTGCAGCGCTTGGCGCATAGCGATGCCAGCGTCACCGAGATCGCCTTGCTGGCAGGCTATGACACACCGCAGGCCTTGGCGCGGGTGCTGCGCGAGACGGTGGATGCCAGCGCCAGCGAGCTACGGGGCGATCCGCAACGCTTGGCAGCCAGTATCGAGCAGTTTTCACGGCCGCTGCCATTGGCTGAAAAGACCGCGCCGCTGAGCGTGGAAGTCATCACCCTTGAGCCCTTCGAGGTGGTGGCACTGCGTGCGCGGGGCGCCTTCGATGATCTGGATCAGGTGTTTGGCGAGCTGTTCGGCTGGGCGACGGAGCAGGGCTTGATCGAGCAGTTGCAGCAGCTGATAGGCGTGCCGCTGGGCGATCACCGCGAGCTGCCTGCCGAGGAACTGCTGTTCAACTGCGCACTGGCATTCGACGCGGAGCTGCCGGTGTTGCCGGCATCGCTGCAGCGCCTGGTCCTTGGTGGTGGCCGCATGGCGCGGTTGCGCCATGTCGGCAGTTACGTGCTGCTGGAAGATGCCACCGACCAGTTGCTGCGCGACTGGTTGCCGGGCAGCGGCCACGCCCTGCGCGATGCACCGCTGCATTACCACTTCCTGGACGACCCCGAAGAGGTCCCCGAGGCCATCCTGCGCGCCGATATTTATGTCCCGCTGGCGGCCGGCTGAGGCATGCCCGGGCGCAGGCTGCGGTAGGGCGGGGTGGACATGATCATCTCCGCCAGCGAATAGGCCAGCTCGCGCTCGGCCATCACCGTGCCATCGGCGCCGTGGTCGAGCAGATGCTTGACCTCGGCGTCGCTGTGGGCACGGGCGAGCAGGGTCAGGTTGGGGTTGATGGCGCGTAGCTTGGCCAGCACTTCGCCCGATTCCAGCGGCTGCGGGATGGCCAGCACGGCGATGGTGGCGCGCTCGGGATGGGCCTCGGCCAACACCTTGTCCGAGGCCGCGCTGCCGCGGATGCCGGGAATACCGGCCGCGTGCGCACGTTCCACATGTTCGCGGTTGTCGTCGATCACCAGCACCGGCACGCCGCGGTCACGCAGCACCTGCGCCAGCTCGCTGCCGACCCGGCCGTAGCCAACCACGATGGCGTGGTCGTGCAGGTCCAGCGATGGGCCTGGCGGGATGTCCGGCACTTCCGGTACCGGCGTGGTTTCCTTGTGGCGCGCCTGCCAACGGTCGAGCAGGCCGAACACCACCGGATTGAGCATGATCGACACCAGCGCGCCGGCCAGTACCAGCGATTGCCCGGCCGGCGGCAGGATCTTCAATGCCACACCGAGGCCGGCGATGATGAAGGCGAACTCGCCGATCTGTGCCAGCGAGGCGGAAATGGTCAGCGCGGTGCCCTTGGAATGGCCGAAGGCACGCACGATGAAGAAGGCCGCGGCCGACTTGCCGACCATGATGATCAAGACGGTCGCCAGTACCTGCCACGGGTGCTCGACGATGATCATCGGGTTGAACAACATGCCGACCGAGACGAAGAACAGCACCGCGAACGCATCGCGTAGCGGCAGCGAATCATGCGCGGCCTTGTGGCTGAGCTCGGACTCGTTGAGCATCATGCCGGCGAAGAACGCGCCCAATGCGAACGACACGCCGAACAGGGCGGCAGCGCCGAACGCCACGCCCAGGGCAATCGCCAGCACGCACAGGGTGAACAGTTCCCGCGAGCCGGTGCCGGCCACTTTCTCCAGCACCCACGGAATGACGCGGCGGCCGACCACCAGCATCACCGCCACGAACAGGCCCAACTGCACGAAGGTCCAGCCAATAGAAGCCAGCAGCCCGCCGATGGACAACTCCTTGCCGTTGGCCTCGGGGCCGAACACGTCGGCGATCACCGGCATCATCACCAGTGCCAGCACACAGGCCAGGTCCTCCACGATCAACCAGCCGACCGCGATCTTGCCGCGCGTGGTTTCCAGCAGGCGGCGTTCTTCCATTGCCCGCAGCAGCACCACGGTGGAAGCGGTGGCCAGCGAGAAACCGAAGATCACGCCGTGCAGCACCGGCCAGCCCATCAGCGTGGCCACGCCCCAGCCGAGCAGGGTGGCGACCAGGATCTGGCCGATCGCGCCGGGGATGGCGATGGCTTTGACCGCCATCAAGTCCTTCAACGAGAAGTGCAGGCCGACCCCGAACATCAGCAGCATCACGCCGATCTCGGCCAGCTGGTTGGCCAGTGCCTGGTCGGCGACAAAGCCCGGGGTGAACGGCCCTACGATGACACCGGCAACGAGATAGCCCACCAGCGGCGACAGCCGCAGTTTGTTGGCTAGGGCACCAAGCACGAAGGCCAGGCCCAAACCGATGGCAATCATGTTGATCAGGGCGGTGTCATGGTGCATCAGGGCTCGCTGGGTCGGTTGGGGGATGCCTCGATTCTAAAGGTGCCACCGGTGTACATGCGGCTAAATGCCCGAAATATCCGATATTTTTTTGGAATTGATGGTTGCGATAGCCTTCTTGAGGGTTCCTGCCGTGTCCCCTTCATGTCGAGCGAGCAGCCTGCCACGGCTTCCTGGCCAGCACCGTGACAGCCGCCAACGCGGCAAACAACCAGCCACTCCAGATGATTCCGCCTATCCCCAAGGCGCCTATGAGGCTGCCGCCCAGCGCGGCGCCCAGCACCACACCGAGGTTGGCAGCCGAAACATAGAGACTGGTGGCGAACTCGGGCGCCTCGGGCGCGGCCGAGCTCATCCACATCTGGCTGACGATCAATCCGCTGGCGTGGGCTGCGCCCCACAGCAGGCAGATTGGCAGCATGCCGGCCAGCGCCGGTGAGGCGAACCGCAGCAGTACCGCATAGGCCGCCGCCAGCAGCACCGGGTATGCCAGCACGGTCCAACCGAGCTGGCGGTCCAGGGCGCGGCCTGCCAACAGATTGCCGAGTACGCCGCCCACGCCGAAGACGCCGAGCAGCAGGCTGATTGCCTCGCCGTCCAGCTGGGCTTGGCGGGCGAGGTATTCGGCCGCGTAGCTGTAGACCGAGAACATCGCGGCGAACACGCATACCGCGGTCGCGATCGACAGCCACACCTTGCTCCGGCGCAGCACGGCCAGCGGATTGCCTGTCGTTGTCCGCGTTGTTCCGCGCCCATCAGGCAGCTTGATCCACAGACCGATGGCGGCCGCCAGATTCACTGCCGCGCAGAACAGGAACGGGGCCTCATAGGACAAGGCTGCGCCGACCCAACTTGCCACAGGCACGCCCAGCACCAGCCCCAATGTCGTACCGGAGAAGGCCAGCGCAGTGGCATGCGCCGCCCGTTGTGGCGGGTAGAGCGCGACGGCGGAGGCGAAGGCCATCGAGAAGAACACCGGGTGCAGCAGGGCGGAGGGCACGCGCAGCGCCATCAGCACGGCGAAACTGGGAGCCCAGGCTGACAGCAGGCTGCACAGGCTGAAGACCAGCAACGCCGCCACCAGCACCTTGCGGCGGTCGAAGCGCCCAAGCCACAGCACCATTGCCGGCCCGCACAACGCAACCATCGCGGCGAACAGGGCCACGAGCCAACCGGCCTGGGCCACGCTGATGCCATGACGCTGGATGATGGCAGGCAGGATGCCGACCACGCTGAACTCGACGGCATACAGCCCGAACAGCCCCAAGGCAATGAAGAACAGTGCACCGGACCTGTTCATGGCTGCGCCTCGCTGCGGTCGCCCGGCGCCGCCTCGGCTGCACCGGCTGAAGCATCGGCTGCTGCAAACCCATTGCGTCTGGCGAGCCAGATCACTACCAGCGTTGCCAGCAACAACACCAGCAGCACCGGGGCGAAGGCGCTGACACCCCATCGGTCAAGCAGCGCACCGCCGATGATGCCGCCACCGGCGATTGCCGCGTTCCAGGCAGTGACCAGCATGGATTGGGCGACATCGGCGGCGTCTCCGGCGGTCTTTGCCAACGCCGTCTGGAACAGGGTTGCGGCGCCGCCGAAGGCAATACCCCAGACCGCCACTGCCGCGTAGACCACAAGCGCCGTCTCGTTGGCCAGCGCGAGCGCCAGTGCGGCCGCGCCGAACAATACGGTGCTGGCAAGCGTCAACGCACGCAGGTGCTGGTCGACAAGTACACCGACGATCCAGATGCCCAGCAGCGAGGTCATGCCGAACACCAGCAACACCAGGTCGGTGCGTGCGCCCATGCCGGCAGCGCTCAGGAATGGCGCTATATAGGTGTAAAGGATGTTGTGGGCCAGCACGAAGCCCAGCACCACGAACAGCACCGGGCGCACACCGGCGATGGAGAACACCTGTCGCAACCGTAGCTGCCGGTTGTTCGGCTGGCCGGCGAAGTCCGGCACCTTGAACCGCACCCACAGCATCAGTGCCAACGCCAATAGACTCATCGCGCCAAAGCAGATGCGCCAGCCCAGCAGATTGCCGAACAAGGTGCCGGCCGGTACGCCCAGCGACAGGGCCAGTGGCGTGCCGACCATCGCGATGGCAATCGCCTTGCCTTGTTGATGCGCGGGCACCATGCGCGCGGCATAGCCAGCCAGCAATGCCCACAACAATCCGGCAGAAACACCGGCGAGCAAGCGCGCCAGCATCGTCAGCGCGTAGCTGCTGGAGAACGTGGTGACGGTATTGGCGATGGCGAAGCCGGCGATCGCCGCGAGCAGCAATGGGCGTCGGCGCACGCCCTGGGTGGCGCTGGTCAGCGGAATCGCCGCCAGCAGCGAGCCGATCGCGTAGACCGTCACGGTCTGTCCGATCCATGCCTCGGACACACCGAGACCATGCGCCATCTGCGGCAGCAGACCGGCCGGCAGGGCTTCGGTGAGGATGGTGATGAAGCCGGCCATCGCCAGTGCCAGCAAGGCGCCCAGCGGCAGGCGTGCGTTGGAGGCGGCACTCATCG
Source organism: Stenotrophomonas sp. 610A2 (assembly GCF_030549615.1). Classification (NCBI taxonomy): domain Bacteria; kingdom Pseudomonadati; phylum Pseudomonadota; class Gammaproteobacteria; order Lysobacterales; family Lysobacteraceae; genus Stenotrophomonas; species Stenotrophomonas pigmentata. The sequence continues at coordinate 3,419,241 of NZ_CP130832.1, read as the reverse complement.
GCCGGCCTCCGGCGTGTGCGCGATGTTGTCTTCCCCGCTGCGGGCCAACACCACCTTGCCGGTGATGCCGCCCGCTTCCAGCAGGCGATGGGCCTGGATCATCCGGGCTGCATCCATGGGCTGCAGTACCTGTGTGACGGTAGAGCGCAGCACGCCGGAATCCACCAGTGCGGCGACTTCATTGAGAATCCGGTGCTGGGCGATCTGGTCCGGTGTGCCATACAGCGGGCGGGTGAACACCATCTCCCAGTGCAGTGACACGCTCTTGGCTTTGAACGGCGCTGCATCGAGTGTGTTGTGATCATCGATGATCGCCAGCTGCCCCTGCGGTGCGATCAACTCGGCCAACTCATGCAGGTGTTCGGCAGTGTTCGACAGCGCTGCGATATGGTTGACCGGTGGCACCGGCAGGGCAGCGATCTGTGCAGGCAGCGGTTGCTGGTGGTCGATGACATGGTGGGCGCCCATGGCCAGGCACCAATCGCGGCTCTGCGCGCGCGAGGCGGTAGCGATGACGGTCAGGTTGGTCAGCTGCCGCGCGAGTTGGATCAGCATCGAGCCGACGCCGCCTGCGCCGCCGAGCACCAGCAGACTGCCGTTGGCAGCCGACTTGCCGCGGACGACATCCAAACGCTCAAACAGCAACTGCCATGCCGTCAACGCCGCCAATGGCAGTGCAGCAGCGTCGGTGAAGCCGAGCGTGCAGGGCATATGACCGGCGATACGCTCGTCAACCAGTTGGAATTCGGCATTGCTGCCGCTGCGGTCGAAGCTGCCCGCGTAGTAAACCGTTTGTCCGGGCTTGAACAGGGTGACCGCCTCGCCAACGGCGTCGACGATCCCTGCGCCGTCCCATCCCAGCGAACGGACTTCATCAGGTACGGCGACCAGGCCAGCGCGGACTTTGACATCCAGGGGATTGACCGAGACCGCGCGCACTGCCACACGCAGGTCGTGCGGTCCGGGTTGCGGGCATTCGACATCGACGTCGAGCAGACACTGTGGATCGGCCAGGCTGGAGCCACGACGGAAAGTGATTGCGCGCATGCGCGCAGTGGTGATCGTCATCAGCGCGCCTCTACTGCTGCGTAAACCGCATCGCGCAGGTCGGTGACGAAGCGACCGGACATGCCTTCGTACAGCGTATTGGTGAAGGCGACCACGCTCAGGCCCTGTGCCCGGTCCACGAACCAGGAATGGCCGTAGGCACCGCCCCAGCGCCAGGTGCCAAGTGATTCCGGAGTAGCAGCCGGCGCCGGGTCACGCAGCACCGAGAAGCCGAGACCGAAGCCGAAACCCGGTGCGCTGGGCAGTTCCAGGCCGTTGGTCTGGTCGCGACCCATTTCAGCGATCAGTTCGGCCGGCAGCAGGCCATCGCCGCCCACGCGCAGCGTTTCCAGCAGGCGCAGCAGATCGTCGGCAGTCCCGGCCATGCCCGCGCCAGCGGAGGGAAACGCCTGCGCATCGAAGATGCGCGCCGGGCTGTAGCTGATGCCGATGGCGCCATCGAACGGCGACACAATCTCGCCTTCGCTGAGCAGGTGAGGCTGCGGAGCATCGCTTACATAGGCGCTCGCCACGCGCTGGGCATCGCGGGCGACGAAGCCGGTATCCGTCATGCCCAGTGGGCCGGTAACCAGTTGATCCACTGCCTGCTGCAGCGGCGTGCCGTGGATGCGTTCGATCAAGGCACCCAGCACATCGGTCGCCAGCGAATAGCCCCAGGCGCTGCCGGGTTGGTAAAGCAGCGGCACTTTGGCGATGCGGCGCAGGTTTTCCTGCAGGGTGATGCCGGAGTCATCCATGCCGTCGGAGACGCCGGCCCGTGCGTACGGACCGTCCGCGTCGGCTTCGAAAAAGCGGTAACCCAGGCCGGCGGTGTGGCTCAGCAGTTGCCGCGCGCTGATTCGTGCTGGGCGACCGTCGGCCAAGCGTGGCTGGAATTCCGGCAGCCAGTGATCGATGCCTGCGTCCAGGTCGAGCTTGCCCCGTGCCACCAACACCATGGCCGCGGTGGAGACGATGGGCTTGCTGACCGACGCCAGCCGGAACACGGTGTCCAAGGCCATCGGGCGCGCGCTGGCACGGTCGGCGAGGCCGTAGGCCTGGCGGTGGATCAACTCGCCGTCACGGGCGATCAGCACCACCGCGCCGACCAGGCGCTGTTCGTTCAGTGCCTGCTGCACGACGGTCCGGATTGGAGACAGAGTCGGCTCAGGCGCGGCACTGGAGGGGAGGGGGAACGCGGGGCTGGTCATCGCCGTTGGCTCGCTTTAATGGGCAGACCGTGACGATAGAAATCCAGCGATTGAAGAAAAAGCAGGCTGCAGTTCCGTGATGCGCGGAATAAAATGTCCGCAATCAAGCGGAAGGCGGATCATGGACAGCCTCAACGGCTTCGTGGTGTTTGTGCAGGTGGCTGAAACGCGCAGCTTCGTCGCGGCCGGGCGTGAGCTCGGGGTGTCGGCCTCGGCGATCGGCAAGAGCGTGGCGCGGCTGGAAGAGAAGCTGGGTGTGCGCCTGTTCCATCGCAGCACCCGCAGCGTGACCCTTACCGCCGAAGGCACGCTGTTCCTGGAGCGCAGCCGCCGCATCCTGGCTGAGATTGACGCCGCCGAGCTGGAACTGTCGCAGGCCAGCGCGGCACCACGCGGACGCCTGCGGGTGAGCCTGCCCTTGGTCAGTTCGCTGGTGCTGCCGGTGCTCGGCGAGTTCATGCGCGCGTACCCGCAGATCGAGCTCGATCTGGACTTCACCGACCGCATGGTCGATGTCATCGAGGAGGGCTTCGATGCCGTGGTGCGTACCGGTGAACCGGCCGACTCTCGGTTGTCGGCGCGTCGCCTGGGCAGCTTCCATATGCGGTTAGCGGCGTCGCCGGACTACCTGGCGCGCCACGGCGTGCCGCAAACGCCGACCGATCTCGAGCAGCACAGCTGCCTGCACTATCGATTTCCCAACAGCGGCAAGCTGGAAACCTGGGCGCTGCGGCGCGAGCCGGGCGAGGCCGAGCTGCAACTGCCGACTTCGATGATCTGCAACAACATCGAGACGCGTGTGTGCTTCGCATTGCGCGGGCTGGGAATTGCCTACCTGCCGGATTTCGCGATCCGCGAGCCGCTGGCTGCCGGCCTGCTGCAGCCCATCCTGGTCGATCAGGTAAGCGGAGCCGGCGTTTTCAACGTGCTGTGGCCGGCCAGCAAATATCCCTCGCCGAAGGTCCGGGCGCTGGTGGATTTCCTCTGCGCCAAGGTGTTTCCGCAAACGGCTTGAGGCGGTCTTCGGTGCGCATCGCGTTGCTCTCCGCCACGCGCGAACGGCACAAAGAAAAATGCCCCGGTTTCCCAGGGCATCTTCCTTCCACGACGTCGGTCCGGTGTTACCAGGTGTAGCTGACGCGGCCGTACACGTAGGCGCCATTGAAACCGAACGGCGAGTAGTTGCTGTACGGCAACATGCCCCAGGTCGAGTTCTGCAGGTCGGCGGTGCGGTCCGGGTATTCGTCCAGCAGGTTGTCCGCGCCCAGGGTCAGCTTCCAGTTTTCGCTGGGCTTGAAGCTGGCCGAGGCATCCAGCACCCACTTGGCGTCGTAGGTCTGGTCGCGCGTTGCGGTGGCCGAGTTGCGCACGGTGAAGCTGCCGTAGCGGGTCGCTGCCAGGCCCAGCTCCCAACGGTCCGAGCGCCAGGTGCCGCTGACGATGGCCTTGTCACGCGGGAAGCTGTCCTCGATGCGGCCGATTTCGTCGCGGCCGATCAGCGACTGGGTGATGCCAAGGCTGCCGAACACCGCCGGCGAAGCGATGAACTTCTTCACCTCGGTCTCGTTGTAGCTGTAGGCAGCGGTCAGTTCCAGATTGCTGGCAGCGAACGGGATGGTGTAGCTGGACACCGCATCGACACCGCGGGTGCGGGTGTCCACGCCATTGGTGAAGTAGGAGAACGCGGTGACCTGCGGCAGGCCCAGACCGGCCAATAGCGCGTTGGCGGCGGCATTGGTGGTGATGTTGGTGGACAGCACGATGCGGTCATCGATGTCGATCTGGTAGGCGTCGACGGTCAGGTACAGGCGATCGACCGGCTGCAGTACCAGGCCAAGGCTGTAGGAGGTGGAGCTTTCCGCCTTCAGCGGTGCTGCGCCCAGTGCCTGTGCGGCAGCGCTGGTGGTCGGGAAGGTGCCGCGGTCGACGAAGCTGCCGTTGATGATGGTGCTGGTCACCGCCTGGTAGCTCTGCTGGGCCAGCGACGGGGCGCGGAAGCCGCTGGATGCGGTGGCACGCAGCGCAACCTTGTCGGTGAAGGCGTAGCGCGCCGACAGCTTGCCGGAGAACTTGTCGCCGAAGTCCGAATAGTCCTCGTAGCGACCGGTCAGGCCGGCGGAGAACTTCTCGGTCAGATCGGCTTCGAGCCCGGCATAGACAGCGTAGTTGTGGCGGTCGTTATGCACTTCGTTGGTCGGGGTGAAACCACCGAAGCCCTGCGCACCGCTACCGGTGTAGGAATTCAGTTCGCCGGCTTCCTGCTCCCACTTCTCGCGACGGTATTCACCACCGAAGGACAGCGTCACCGGGTAGGCCAGGCCCCAATCCAGCGACTTGGTGATGTCGGCGTTGAAGATGTCCTGCTGGTACTTCAGCGTACCGTCGTAGAACGAGCTCGGGCTGTTCACGCCCAGGCTGTAGTTGATGCTGTTGCGGGTGTGGAAATCCAGGGTGTTTTCACCGTGGTTGACGCTCACGTCCCAAGTCCAGCCGCTCTCGGTATTGCCCTTGACGCCGGCTACCAGCGAGCGGTCCTTGGAATACTGGTTGATCTGCGGCACGAAGCCGTCCGGGTAGGTCTGCGCCAGCAACGCGGTCTGGCCGCTGTGGTTGGGCGAGCGGTAGAACGCGAAGGAAGTGATGTCGCGGTTGCTCAGCAGGGCGCTGGCGTAGGCACTGATGTTGTCGCTGAAGTTGAAGCTGGCATTGACCGAGGCAGCGGTGGCATCCACGCGCGGATCGCCGACCACGAAGGTTTTTTCACCGATGGACGGGAAGTTGCCGGTATTCGGTGCGGTGCCCTGGTAGGGGCCGGCGCGGTTGCTTTCGTCCTGCTGACTGACCTGGCCGGCGAAATGCACGCTGCCGCGGCCATCGGCGAAGCTGACGCCGGTATCGCCGGAGATCTGGTACTTGTTGCCGTCCCCGGCCGAGTACTGGCCGTAATCCACCGCCAGGCTGCCGCCCTTGCCGCTGCCCTTGAGCACGATGTTGACCACGCCGGCGATGGCGTCTGAGCCGTACTGCGCCGAAGCGCCGTCACGCAGCACTTCCACGCGCTCGATGGCGGCGATCGGAATCGCATTGATGTCCACCGCGGAAGAACCGCGGCCGATGCTGCCGTTGACGTTGATCATCGCCGAGGTGTGGCGGCGCTTGCCGTTGACCAGCACCAGCACCTGGTCAGGCGAGAGGCCGCGCAGCTGTGCCGGGCGGATGCCACTGGTGCCGTCGGTCAGGGCTGGGCGCGGGAAGTTCAGCGAGGGCAGGGCGCGCGACAGCGCGGTGGCCAGCTCGGTGGTGCCGGTGGACTGCAGGGCTTCCGGGGTGATGATGTCGATCGGCGACTGCGATTCGGCCACGGTGCGGTCGGCGACGCGGGTACCGGTGACGATCACGGTATCCAGGGTATTGGCGGCGGTCTGGGCGAAAGCGGGGAGGGCCGGGGCGCCAAGCGCGATGGCAATGGCGATGGCGAGGGTGCTGGACTTGCGGTTCATCAGGTTGCAGCTCCGGTATTGAGTGGCGGCATCGGCGGCGCGTGGGGGTTCGCGGCTGTTGCGGTGCGCCATCAATGAATTAATGGAATTTTTACCTCGTGTCAAACCGGACGGTTCAGCTAAATTGTTGCTTTTGAAAGCTTTTTCAGTTCAGCAAGGGCGATTTGGCTATGCGAGTACTTGGCCCTTGTCAGGCAACGCCGTTCAGGCGCGTGCGATAACAGGGCGTGAGTCAAGTATTGGTTAACGTTAGAATTACGTCGCAGGAATGCTGCTCACATGCTCATTCCTTTTCGTTATAACGGACCCATTCATGATTTCCCTTCGTAATTTCGCCCTTCGCCGGGGCGAGCGCCTGCTGTTGTCCAACGTAGACCTCACCCTGCATGCCGGCTATCGCGTAGGCGTGGTGGGCCGTAATGGCGCAGGTAAATCCAGCCTGTTTGCCGCCGTGCGCGGTGAGCTGGAAGCCGACAAGGGCGACGTGTCGCTGCCCGGCAAGATCCGTATCGCCGACGTGGCCCAGGAAACCCCGGCGCTGCCCGACCGCGCCATCGACTTCGTGCTGGGTGGTGATGACGTGGTCGCCGCAGTGCTGGCCGAAGAAGCCGCAGCGGCTGCGCGAGAAGATTGGGAAGCGGTCGCCAATGCGCACCAGAAGATGGCCGAGCTGGGCGCCTATGACGCCGAGGCACGCGCCGGCAAGCTGCTGCATGGCCTGGGCTTCCCGGCCGAGACGCATGAGCGCCCGGTGTCGGCGTTCTCCGGTGGCTGGCGCGCACGCTTGAATCTTGCGCGCGCACTGATGATGCCCAGCGACCTGCTGCTGCTCGACGAACCGACCAACCACCTGGATCTGGACGCGGTGTACTGGCTGGAGCAATGGCTGCTGAAATATCCGGGCACCTTGCTGCTGATCTCGCATGACCGCGAGTTCCTGGACAACGTCGCCACCCACACCCTGCATCTGCACGGCGGCGGCGCCAAGCTCTATCCGGGCGGCTATACCGATTTCGAGCGCCAGCGTGCCGAGCACCTGCGCCAGCAGCAGATCGCGCACGAGAAGGAACAGGCTGAGCGCGCGCATCTGCAGAGCTTCATCGACCGCTTCAAGGCGCAGGCCAGCAAGGCCACCCAGGCGCAGAGCCGGATGAAGCGCCTGGCCAAGATGGCCGGCACCGAAGCGGTGCGCGCCGAGCGCGAGTTCCGCATCGAGTTCTCGCCGCCGGCCAAGCTGCCGTTCTCGTTGATCCGCCTCAACGACGTCACCGCCGGTTACGGCCCGGACGCAGTCATCCTGGACAACGTCGGCTTCGGCCTGGAAGCCGGCCAGCGCGTCGGTCTGCTCGGGCCGAACGGCGCGGGTAAGACCACGTTGGTGAAATCACTGGTCGGCGACCTGCCGTTGCTTGGCGGTGACCGCATGGCCCACCCGGACCTGCAGATCGGTTACTTCGCCCAGCACACGGTGGAATCGCTGCACGCTGGCATGACGCCGATGGATCACTTCCGCGAGATCTCGCCGGATGGCGTCAATCAGTCGTTCCGCGACTTCCTTGGCAAGTGGAACTTCCCGGGCGATCGCGCGTTCGAGACGGTGGATGGTTTCTCCGGTGGCGAGCGTGCGCGTCTGGCGCTGGCCCTGATCGCCTGGCAGCAGCCGAACGTGTTGCTGCTCGACGAACCGACCAACCACCTTGATCTGGAAATGCGCGAAGCATTGGCCGAGGCGCTGGCCTTGTTCGAAGGCGCGATCGTGATGGTGTCGCATGATCGCCATCTGATCGGCCTGGTCTGCGATACGTTCTGGCGTGTCGCCGACGGTGTGGTCGAGCCGTTTGCCGGCGACCTCGACGAATACGCTGCTTGGCTGCGTACCCGCGCCAGTGCGCAGGGTTCGCGCAACAAGAGTGATCGTCAGGAAAAGCCCGCGGCTGCACCGGTTGCGCAGGTTGCCCCGGTCAAGCCGGCCTCGAACAAGAAGCCGGTCAATCCGCACAAGCTGGAAGCTGCCGAGAAGAAGGTGGAGCAGTTGGGGGCATCGCTGGCCGAGGTGGATGCGCAGCTGGCTGATTCCGGCAACTACGCCGACACCGCGAAGATGGCCAAGCTGGGCAGCGAGCGTGAAGTGCTGGCGCAGCAGCTGGAGCAGGCTGAAGCTGCGTGGATGGAGATGCTGGAGGACTGAGCGTCGCAGGCCGCGAAGCGATGCCACTGTAGAGCCGAGCCATGCTCGGCTGGGGCTTTACCGGTGATGCTCCTGCCGAGCATGGCTCGGCACTACAGGTGACGCCTTTGCCGAGCATGGCTTGGCACTACGGGGTCAATCCTTCCTGCGCCAGCAGCCATAGCCGGAAGCGTCGCAGTGGCTCGCGCTCCTGCCGCGAGCGCAATCGCGTCAGCCAATACCTGCCCAACGACAACGTCTGTGCGAAGGGCTGCAGCAGCCGTCCTTCGGCCAGATCCTGCTCGAACATGCGCAGTGGCAGCAATGCCACTCCAGCACCTGCGGCCGCAGCACTGGCCAAGGTCAGCGACGAATCAAACACCGCGCCACGCGCTTCAACGCCGCTGATACCCGCTTGCTGCAACCAACGCGGCCACTCGTCATTGCGGTAGGAGCGCAGCAGCGGCACGTTGCCGAGATCACGCGGTTTCCGCAGTTTCCGCGCTACCGCCGGCGCGCACAGCGGCGCGAACAAGGTGTCGACGATCGGCGTGCACTCCTGCCCCTGCCAGTCGCCATCGCCGAAGCGGATTGCCAGGTCCAATCCTTCGCCAGCCAGATCGATGCGGTTGTTGTGGGTCTGCACGCGCAGCTCGATATCCGGATGCGCGGCCTCGAACTCGGGCAGGCGCGGCAGCAGCCAACCGGTGGCAAACGTACCGACCACGCCAACCGTCAGCACTTCGCGGAAGCGGCCGCCGGTGAAACGGTCCAGTGAGATCGCGATGCGGTCGAAACTCTCGGTCAGCACCGGATACAGCGCCGCGCCTTCGTCTGTCAGCGCGACGCCGCGTGGCAGCCGATGGAACAGGCTGACCTGCAGCCGGTCCTCCAGTCCACGGATCTGATGGCTCAAGGCCGCCTGGCTCACGCACAGCTCCAGGGCAGCCCGGGTGAAGTTCAAATGGCGGGCGGCGGCCTCGAAGGCGCGCAGGGCATTGAGCGGCAGCTGGGGACGGATCATGTTGGAGTCATGATGAAACTTGATGGTCAGGCGCATTATTCCGCCTTGACTGGCTGAAATGTCGGCTTTGCTGCAAATTTAACTAATGGCTCCCGATGATTCTTCGCGTTGGTCCATTGGCATCATGAGCGCCAAGATCGGCTGCATAACCTTCTGGGAGAGTCGCCATGCTTGCTCGTCGTCAGTTCCTCAGCTTGGGCGGAGCCGCGCTCGCCAGTGCATTACTGCCTGCCGCATTGGCAGGTGCTGCCGAGGCCAACACCGCTCCGGCAGCGCCGCCTACCGCTGCTGACTTCGCTGCGCTTGAGAAGGCCAGCGGTGGCCGACTGGGCGTATGCCTGTGGAGCCCGGCCAGTGGCGCCCGTTATGGGCATCGCATGGATGAGCGCTTCCCGATGTGCAGTACGGTCAAGTTCCCGTTGTCGGCCGCGGTCCTGCATCGCGCCGATGCCGGGCAGCTATCGCTGGACCAACGTGTGCCGGTACGGCAGACGGACATCATCGACCACTCGCCGTTCACCGAGCGCCACGTCGGCAAGAGCATGACCGTGCGCGACCTGTGCCGGGCGACGATGATCGTCAGCGATAACGCTGCAGCCAATCTGCTGCTGCCGCTGATCGGCGGTCCAGCCGGACTGACTGCGTTCCTGCGTGGGCAGGGCGACCGCGTCACCATCAGTTCGCGCAACGAACCTGAGCTCAATCGTTTTGCAGCGGGTGATACACGCGATACCACCAGCCCGGCGGCAATGGCCGGCAACCTGCAGCGTTTCCTGCTCGGCGACGTGCTCAAGGAAACGTCGCGACAGCAACTGGCTGACTGGCTGATCGACAACCAGACCGGCGACGCGCGCCTGCGCGCCGGCCTGCCGCAGGGCTGGCGGGTCGGCGACAAGACCGGTAGCAATGGTCGCGACACCACCAACGATATCGCCGTGCTGTGGCCGCTGGCCGGCGGCACGCCATGGTTGCTGGTCAGTTACCTGCAGGGCTCTGCACTGGATGATGACGGCCGGAATGGCATCCTGCGCCAGGTAGGGGAGCTGGCCGGCGCCCGTCTGCGCTGACGAATTCGCCGTCGGCGCGGCGGTGACCGGTATGCATGCCCGCGCAACCGGTCCAAGGGAATTCGCGTCATGAGCAAGGAAGTGATCTATCTGTTGTTGATCTTCGCGCTGCTGGTCATCCCGCGCGCGCTGCAGCGTTTCAGCATTCCGGCACCGCTGACCTGCCTGGTATTCGGCATCGGCGCGATGCTGTGGCTGGGGGACGGTTCGCATGATCCGGTGGTCAACCTGCTCGCCACCCTGGGCATCTCCTCGCTGTTCCTGTTTGCCGGGCTGGAAGTGGATCTGGCTGATCTGCGCAAAGGCATGTGGCCGCTGCTGACCCATCTGCTGATCCGCAGCGCTACGCTGACCGGCGTGGCCTGGTTGGCATGGCACTACGCCGGCCTGCCTTGGCAGGCGGCGGCCTTGCTGGCGTTGGCGCTGCTGACGCCTTCCACCGGCTTCATCATGGATTCGCTGTCCCAGCTTGGGCTGGATGATGCCGAGCGGTTCTGGGTGAGCAGCAAGGCCATTGCCGGCGAGTTGTTGGCGCTGGCTGCCTTGTTCGTGGTGCTGCAGGCTGGCGACCCGGTGCATATGGCGCTGTCGAGCATGGCCTTGCTGGCGATGATGGTGGGCCTGCCATTGCTGTTCATCGGGCTGGGCCGCTGGGTTGCGCCGCATGCACCCGGCTCGGAATTCTCGCTGCTGGTGATGGTCGGCATGCTGGCGGCCTACATCACCTATGCGCTGGGCGTGTATTACCTGGTGGGTGCATTCATTGCTGGTCTGGTCGCGCGCCTGTTGCAGCAGCGCATGCCATCGCTGGCCTCGCATGAGAACCTGCACGCGCTGCGCCTGTTCGCATCGTTCTTCGTGCCGTTCTATTTCTTCAACTCGGGTACCAAGGTGCCAGCTGAAGCGCTGAGCTTCGAAGCGCTGGGGCTGGGCCTGCTGATCACCCTGGTGGTGCTCCCGCTGCGCATCGCGGTGATCTGGCTGCAGCGGAGAGTACTGTTCGGCGAGAGCTTCCGCACCAGCCTGCGGGTGGCGCTGGCCTTGTCGCCGACCTTGATTTTCACCCTGGTGCTGGCGGCGATCATGCGCGAGCGCTTCGCAATATCGCCGGTGCTGTTTGGCGCGCTGCTGCTGTATGCGGCGCTGACAACACTGTTGCCATCGCTGGTGTTCCGGCGGCCGATGGACGTGGATCCGTTGAGCAACGAAAGCCCGGCACCTGTTGATGCCGTGGTCGTAAGAGAAGATCCGGTTGATGCAGACAATTCGTCGGCCACTTCGACCCCCAACGCCTGACTCTTACGTACCGCAGCGCTGAGTGGCGCTTATCATCCCCTGAATCGACACGACCTCGCTTTGGAGCAGGCGTGTGGCAAAGGGGATAGGCGTGGATCGGGAAAACTGGCAGCAGGTGCGCGAGCTGTTTGATGCGGTGTGCGAACTTGAACCGTCGCAATGGCGGACCGAGCTGGCACGGCTCAGTGCCGATCCGCAGGTCATCGCCGAAACCCTGGAGCTGCTGGAAGCGCAGACCAGTGATCTTGGCAATGCACGCGAGCCCATGGAGCAGCTGTTCGCCGCTGCCGCGCCTGCGGAGTTGAGCGATGGTGATGTGATCGGTCCGTGGCGGCTGTGCGAGCGCCTGGCCAGCGGTGGCATGGGCATCGTGTTCCGCGCCGAGCGCGCTGATGGGCTGTATGCGCAGGAGGTGGCGATCAAGTTCCTGCAGGGGCGGCCCGGCGCACGCGTTGGCGAGCGGCTCGCGGCCGAACGACGCATCCTCGCCAGCCTGCAGCACCCGAACATCGCGCGCCTGTATGACGGCGGAACCACGCCGGCAGGGCACCCGTACCTGGTGATGGAATACGTGCGTGGTGAGCCGCTGGATGTGTATTGCGCACGCCGGCAACTCGATCTTCGGCAACGCCTGCAGTTGTTCCTGAAAGTCTGCAATGCGGTGCAGGCTGCACATGCAAAGCTGGTGCTGCATTGCGACCTGAAGCCCTCCAACATCCTGGTGCGCGAGGACGGCGAGCCGGTGCTGCTGGACTTCGGCGTGTCGCGGCTGCTGGATGATGCGAACGATGAAGCGGCGGCGCAGTTCTTCACTCCCGCCTATGCAGCGCCGGAGTTGCAGGCAGGGCAGGTCAGCGGGGTTTCCAGCGATGTGTTCGGCCTGGCTGCCGTACTCTGTGAGCTGGTGGCGGGCAAGGGCGGGCGGCGCGGTAGTGCCGAGGCAGGCAAGGCAGTGGTCGCGCCAAGCCTGCGGGCAGGCGCCGATTGCTCATGGCGACGCGCCTTGCGTGGCGATATCGATGCGATCGTGGTGCGCGCTGGTGCGTTGGTACCGGAGCAGCGCTATCCCTCGGTGGAGGCGATGGCGGCTGACCTGCAGAAGCATCTGCAGCACCGGCCGGTGCAGGCGCGCAACGGTGGGCGCATGTACCGCGGCGGCCGTTGGTTGCAGCGCAACTGGAAGGGCGTCGGCATGCTGCTGGCGATGCTGCTGCTGGCCGTTTGGTTTGTCTGGCGGCTGGAGCAGGCGCGTGTGCAGGCCGAACAGGAAGCGCGGGTCGCGCAGGAGGTCAGCGATTTCCTGGTGTCTGCTTTCGATGCAGCCAATCCGCGCAAGGGCGAACTGCGCGGCAGCAACGAGGTCACCGCACGCGAGGTGCTGGAGGCCAGTCGCGCACGCATCGACCAGCAGCAGTGGAGCTCGTCGCTGGTCAAGGCACGGCTGCAGTCGGTATTGGCGCAGGCTTTCCAGAATGTTGGCGAGACCAGCTCCGCCGAAGCCTTGTACCTGGCATCGATTCCGGTATTGCAGGCAGCAGGCGCAGGCAGTCGCGACATCACTGCAGTGTCGCTCAATGAGCTGTCGACCTTGTTGGCCAATGCGCAGCGCGGCAAGGAGTCCGAACAGTTCGCCCGCCAGTCATTGGCTTTGAATTCGCCACAGCCGCCGCTGGTGCGCCACGCCCAGGCGTACAACTCGCTGGGTCTGGCCTTGAACGCGCAGCGGCGCTTCGATGAAGCGGCACAGGCCTACGATCAGGCGCTGGCCATCCATCTCACCCTGCACAGCGGACCGTTGCGCGTAGCCACTGTTACCCAGAACAAGGCGCTGATGTACATCGAGAAGGGTGACTACGTGCTGGCCGAGCAGATGCTGCGGCAGGCCGGGGAACTGCGCCGGCCATGGGGCACGCGGACCTCAGAATGGTGGAGCGGGCAGTTCGCGCTGATGCGCGCCATCGCCGCGCAGGGTCGTTACCAGGAGGCGCTGGCCGCAAGTGACGAGGTGCTGGAACTCGCCCTGCATCTGTTTGGCTCGGCCAACAGCAATGTTGCGGTGATTTACAACGAACGTGGTGGCCTGCAGCAGGATCTGGGCAACTACGCCGAGGCGGTGCGCGAGTACCGCAAGGCCCTGGACCAATACACCCAGTTGGGCGAGGCGAAGACCATGGATGCCGCGGTTACCCAGAACAACCTGGCCGGGCTGGAGCAGGTACGTGGTGACGCTGCGGCCGCCCGCGCGCTGTTCGAGAGCAGCCTGCAGATCCGGCGTGCGGCGCTGGGTAACGACGCATCGCAGGTGTGGGTGGTGGAGGCCAACCTGGCCCGCTTGTTGATTGAAGAAGGCGATCTGCAGCAGGCGCAGCCATTGATCGCACATGCCCGCGCCGGGTGGGCCGGGCAGGTTGCACCCGGGTATTGGCGACGCCAGCTGGCGGAAGCAACCTGGGCGCAGCTGCAGGTTGCCCAAGGCGATCTGGCTGCTGCCGATCAGGCCTTGGCGACCATCAAGCAACACCTGCAGGACGACGACATCCGCGTCCAGCGCCGCTATCTGGCGGTGCTGGCGCAGCGCCAGCGCAAGGCCGGCGATGACGCGGCGGCGGCACAGACGCTGCAGGAACTGGTCGGTGTGTACGCAAGCGGGGTTGGCGAAGCTTCGGTGGAGACCGCCCGCCAGCGCATTGCCTATGCCGATGCGCTGGCGGCAGCTGGTCAGTGCGATCAGGCCCGGACGGCGCTGCGCAAGGCGATGCCGGCCGTGCAGCAACAGCTGCTGCCGGGCAACCGCCTGCGGCAGCGGGCGCAGGCGTTGCTGGCAGGGTCGGACTGTAGCGCGGTCGCTGGCGCTCAGGCAGTTGGTCAATGATCGGCGTGGCGGCGTGCTTGCCCTGGCGCCGGCTGCGGAGCCCAGCTGACGGGCTTGCCGGCACCGGGCGCAGCGGCTAGGGTCGGGGCATGACCAAGAAACCTCTTCAAGTTTTGCCCTGGATGCTGCTCGTTGCTGCATTCCACTCTGTCCCGACCACAGCGTTCGCCGCCGCGCCAGCGGACCAGTTCATGGCCGCCGTGGCCAGCCATTGCGGGCAGGCATTTGCCGGCCGCGTGATCACCAATACGCCGGCCTCGGCCACGCCGGACCCGTTCGACGGCAAGCAACTGGTGATGCATGTGCGCGGTTGCGATGCACCCACGCAGGAACTGCGGGTGCCGTTCCATGTGGGCGAGGATCGCTCACGTACCTGGGTGTTGACCCGCAGCACTGCCGGCCTGCGGCTGAAGCACGATCATCGCCATGCCGACGGCAGCCCGGATGCGGTGACCATGTACGGTGGCAATACCGTGGCCGCAGGCAGCGCCAAGCGCCAGCAGTTCCCGGTCGATGCGGAATCGGTGGCGATGTTCACCGCGCAGGCGATGACTGCATCGAACAACAACACCTGGGCGATGGAGATCGAGCCGGGCAAACGCTTCCTCTACGAGCTGTCGCGGCCGGACGGGCGTCTGTTCCAGGTGGAGTTCGACCTGGGCAAGCCGATCGCGCTTCCGCCGCCGCCCTGGGGCGATGAAGCCGGCCCGGAAGGCGCCTGAGGATGCAAAAGCGAAGGGCGCCTTGTCGGGCGCCCTCTGCTGTTTACGCTGTCGCGGGTTTCAGCGGGCGCCGAAGCGGGCCCGGCAGCCGCCGTTCACCCAGATGCTGTTGCCGTTGTAGCCCCAGTTGCGGCCTTCCACACAGCGCGTGTCGGAGGTCTGCTGGACGATGACCGGGCGCCCCTGGCGACGGTCCCATGCACAGGTATTCGAACGATTGCTGTTGCTGTGGCAGTCCACGAAGTAATTGTTGCCGCCCCAGCCGCCGCCGTTGCCCCAGCCACCACCGCGGCCTTCGGCGAACTCGCCGCGGCAGCCGCCGTTGACCCAGACGCTGCCGTTGTTGCTGCCCCAGTTGCGGCCTTCGGTGCAGCGGGTATCGGAGATCTGGCGCACCAGTACCGCGCTGCGCCAGCCGGTGTTGCAGACCACATGCCGGTTGCTGTTGCTGTCGCAGCGGATCGTCTGGTTGCCGTTCCCGTTGCCCGGGCCGCCACCCCAGCCACCGCCACCACCTCGGCCTTCGGCGAACTCGCCGCGGCAGCCGCCGTTGACCCAGACGCTGCCGTTGTTGCTGCCCCAGTTGCGGCCTTCGGTGCAGCGGGTATCGGAGATCTGGCGCACGAGGACCGCGCTGCGCCAGCCGGTATTGCAGACCTGCTGGCGGTTGCTGTTGCTGTCGCAGCGGATGGTGCGGTTGCCATTGTTGTTGCCCGGGCCGCCGCCCCAGCCACCGCCGCCGCGGCCTTCGGCGAACTCGGCGCGGCAACCGCCGTTGACCCATACGCTGCCGTTGTTGCTGCCCCAGTTGCGGCCTTCGACGCAGCGCGTATCGGAGACCTGGCGGACCAGGACTGCGCTGCGCCAGCCGGTATTGCAGACCTGCTGGCGGCTGCTGTTGCTGTCGCAGCGGATGGTGCCGCTCTGGCCGCCGGGGAAGCCGGATTGGGCCGAAGCAGGGGACGGGCTCATGGCCAGCCCCAGCAGGGCAGCCAGGCCAGCGAGCAGAAGGGGACGGTTCATGGCGGCTTCCCTGTTCAGGTTGAGTGGCCGAACTATAGGCGCAGGGCCGCTTAAGGCTGCGTGACTGATCGCCGGATTTGCTCCTGCACCCGCTGAGCGCCAAAATACGGGGCTACCCGGCACCGTTTCGTACCGGGCCCCCTGCGGAGCTTTCCATGCGTACCCATTTCTGCGGCCTGGTCGACGAGACCCTGATCGGCCAAACCGTGACCCTCGCCGGCTGGACCGACGTTGCCCGTAACCTCGGCGGTGTCTGCTTCATCGATCTGCGCGACCACGAAGGCATCGTCCAGGTCACCGTTGAGCCGGATAACGCCGAAGTGTTCGCCGTCGCCGCCAGCCTTGGTTACGAGGACGTGCTGCAGGTCGAAGGCGTGGTGCGCGCGCGTCATGCGGTCAACGACAAGATCCGCAGCGGCAAGGTGGAAGTGATCGCCACCCGCATCAGCATCCTCAACAAGGCTGCGCCGCTGCCGTTCCATGCGCACGAGAACCCGGGCGAAGAAACCCGCCTGAAGTATCGTTACCTGGACCTGCGTCGCCCGGAAATGCAGCGCATGCAGCGCACCCGCATCAAGCTGGTGCAGGCGCTGCGCCGGCATCTGGACGCGCGCAACTTCCAGGACATCGAAACCCCGATCCTGACCAAGGCCACCCCGGAAGGCGCACGCGACTTCCTGGTGCCGGCGCGCATGCACCCGGGAGAGTTCTACGCCTTGCCGCAGAGCCCGCAGCTGTTCAAGCAGATCCTGATGGTGGCCGGCTTCGATCGTTACTACCAGATCGCCCGTTGCTTCCGCGATGAAGCCCTGCGTGCCGACCGCCAGCTGGAATTCACCCAGCTGGACATGGAGTTCGCCTTCGTCCGCGAGCGCGACGTGCAGGATTTCGTCGAGGACATGATCCGCTCGATCTTCAAGGAAGTGGTCGACGTCGACCTCGATGCCAGCTTCCCGCGCATGACCTGGGCCGAGGCGATGCGTCGCTACGGTTCGGACAAGCCGGACCTGCGCATCGCGCTGGAGCTGGTGGACGTGGCCGAGCTGGTCAAGACCAGCGAGTTCCCGGTGTTCACAGCTGCTGCCAATGACGCCGACGGCCGCGTGGCCGCGCTGCGCATCCCGGGTGGTGCCAGCCTCAGCCGCAAGCAGATCGACGAGTACGCCGCCCATGCCTCCAAGTACGGTGCCAAGGGTCTGGCTTACATCAAGATTGCCGAGAACGGCGAGATCAGCTCGCCGATCCAGAAGTTCTTCGCCGAAGATACTTTCGCTGCGCTGCTCAAGCACATTGGTGCCGGCAACGGCGACATCGTGTTCTTCGGTGCCGGCGGCTACAACAAGGTCTCCGACTTCATGGGCGCGCTGCGCCTGAAGGCCGGCAAGGACTTCAACCTGGTTGCCGATGGCTGGGCGCCGCTGTGGGTCACCGACTTCCCGATGTTCGAGTGGGACGAGGAAGAGCAGCGCTACGTCGCCCTCCATCACCCCTTCACCGCACCGGCGGTGGACGATGTGGCCGAGCTGCGCGCGCACGCCAAGACCGCGGTTTCGCGTGGTTATGACATGGTGCTCAACGGCAACGAGATCGGTGGCGGTTCCATCCGTATCCACCGCCCGGAAATGCAGAGCGCGGTGTTCGAGCTGCTCGGCATCGGTGCCGAAGAGGCGCGCGCCAAGTTCGGCTTCCTGCTGGACGCACTGAACTTCGGCGCACCGCCGCACGGTGGCATTGCCTTCGGTATCGACCGTATTGCCGCGCTGATGGCCGGTACCGAGTCGATCCGCGACGTGATCCCGTTCCCGAAGACCACTGGCGCACAGTGCCTGATGACCGATGCACCGTCGCCGATCGCCGACGCGCAGCTGGCTGAAGTCCACGTGCAGGTGCGTCCGCGCGCCGACAAGGCCTGAGCCTTGTCCGCTGACGCCAGCATCCGTCGCGCGACGCCCGATGATGCTGGCGTGCTGTGCACGCTGGCCGAACGTACCTTCGTGGAGACGTTCGGCCATCTGTATCCGCCGCAGGATCTGGCCGATTACCTGGCCACGGCCTATCCGCTCGAACTGCAGCGGCAACAGCTGCAGTCCGGTGATTACGCGGCATGGTTGCTGGAAGTGGCCGGCGAGGCCGTTGGCTTCGCGTTTGCCGGTCCCTGCGGTCTACCGCACGTGGATGCCCGCGCAACCGACGGTGAGCTGAAACGCCTGTATGTGCTGGGGCAGTACCAGGGCAGCGGCCGTGGCGGCTTGCTGTTTGATGCGGCCCTGCAATGGCTGCAGACGCCGGGGCGTACGCTGTGGATTGGCGTGTGGTCGGAGAATTTCGGCGCGCAGCGTTTCTATGCGCGGCATGGCTTCGAGAAAGTCGGCGCCTATGAATTCCCGGTAGGCACGGTGCGTGACAATGAGTTCATTCTGCGGCGGCTTGCTGGCTGACAGACGCTGGTCGATGTTGGGTTGTCGCATCGCATCGCATCGCAGTGCAAGTGCCTTGCCGAGCATGGCTCGGCACTACAGTTGTGTGCCTGTACTTGTCGCGATCCTCGCATGCAGCAAAGTGTGCGCTGCATCGCTGTGGCTATGCTTCGCCGTTGCGTCTACACAGGAAAGGGGCTGGTTTGCGTTTGCATACGCGCGCGGCTTCCTGAACATCGGACCTGATAGCTGAGCCTCGTTGCTGCGGCCATGGTGCGGATTGTCTGGGCGCGATTACGGACGGCAAGACTGGCGTTGCATGCAGTTGCCGGCAAGGCGAAGCAAGCATGAGAAAGCTTTTTGACGAGGCTCAGGTGATCGGCTTCCTGCGCGAGCTTGATGCCGGCCAGACCCTGCGGGAGCTGTGCAGGAAGCATGGCTTCAGTGATGCGTCGCAGGTGCTCTTGCGGCGCATCTGTGGCGGTCCGCGCGCGCCTCATGCAAGCCACGTACGCCGGCTGCAGGTGGAGAACCGTCAGCTCAAGGCGTTATTGGACGCGCAGTTGCTGGAGCGTGAGCGGGTCAGGCAGGCGCTGCGCGAGCAGTTATGAGTGGCCGCCACGCGCCACGGAACTCGCCGGGCGCGTGTTGATCAGCGACTGAGCTCGGTCTCGCCGGCCGCATTGGCATGCGCCGAGACTTTGTGCAGTGCGGCCAGTGCCTCGACGAATCCGGCGCTGTCATTGCTGCGGAACACGCCGGAAACGCGTAGTTCGCCCAGCGCCGCATCGCGGACCCGCAGCGGGCTGCCGCCATAGCGGTTGAATTCTTCGACCGCCACGCGCAAGGGCAGGTCTTCAAACACCAGTTGGCCATCGATCCAGGCCGGCGCGCTGCCGCTCTGGACGTTCTGTACCAATGGAGCCTTGCCGGTGGCCATGTGCGCGCGCTGCCCAGGCGTGAGCGTGGCCACGGCAGCGGCGTTGTCATCGGCTGCGGCGGCGCGCAGCTGTACCTTGCCTTCGAACAGGGTTACATCCAGGCCATGTTCCAGGCGGTAGACCTCGAACTGGGTGCCGACGGCGCGCACGCTGCCCTGCGCGGTATCCACGGTCAGCGGGCGCGCGCTGTCGCGTGCGACCTTGAAGAATGCACGACCCTGATCGAGGCTGATGCGGCGTTGCTGCGCGCTGTAACGCACCCGCAGCGTGGTGCCGGTGTCCAGTTCGACCTCGGTGCCATCGGCAAGGGTGATGCTGCGCTGCTCACCTACCGCGCTGGCGTAGCGCTGCTCGCTCACCGCGGCTGGCGCCAGCAGTCGCCAGCCGATGACCACGGCGGTGATTGCTGCTGCGCAGGCGGCCAACCATCGCAGGCGCAGCGGCGGGCGCTGCGATTGTGGTTGTGGTCTGGTGTGTTCCGTCGGTACAGGAATTGCGGCCAAGCGCTGGCTGATCTCGGGTGCGGAAGCAAAGTCGCCGAGCACCGACCACATGCGCTCGACCCGTTCATAGGCGCGCCGATGCGCGGGGTCGGCATCCAGCCATGCCTGATGCTCAGCCTGCTCGCCTTCGCTCGGTTCATCGGCGTGCAGACGTGCGAACCACGTCGCCGCCTGCGTGCGGATCGGGTCAGCATCTTCAACGACTTCCAGTTTGCTTGCTTTCATGGTTGCTCCAGCCGCGTGCCGAAGTGGAGCAGGGCACGCATCATTTGTTTTTCAACCGCACTGACGCTGATACCCAACTGGCTGGCGATCGCGCCGTAGGTCAGGCCTTCGTAGCGGTGCAGCAGGAATACCTGTTGGCAGCGCGGCGGCAGGTCATCGAGAACCCTGAGGAAGGTCTGCAGGCGTTCGCGGTCCTGGTAGACGCGCTCACCGCTTACCGTTTCGGTGGGCCAGCCCTCTGCGGTCTCGTCAATGGGTACATGCTGGCCAACGTGGCGGGTACGGTCGCGACGAAAACGATCACGCAGCAGGTTGCCGGCGATCGTCATCAAATAGGCTTCGACGTTGTTGACCTTGTCGGCCTGCGGATCGCGCATCATCCGCACCAGGGTTTCCTGGGTGAGATCTTCCGCGTCCTCAACCGTGCCCAGGTGGTTCCTGAAGTAACGCATCAGGCGTGGGCGGTACTGTTGCGCCATGGCGCCAGCGTCCCGAGGGCTGTCGGGTTGTGGCTGAACGGGCGGCAGGGCTGCGGTCATTGGCAGGCGTTGACAGTCTGAGGCGACACGCGCAGCTTGAGGCAGTGCCAGTGATTCTGCCAGATGAGGGATTTTGCCGGCGCTGCGTCTGTACAGGGGTTTGAGGGCGTGGTGCCAGCCGTAATGTCACTGGAGAAGGGATGATCGCCAGCACAGGCAGGAGGACACAGCGAAGCAGGCATGGCGGGACGTTCCGGTCGTGGCTGTTGCTGTTGCTTGTGCTGCTGGCTGTTCCCGGATGGGCACAGGACAGTGCCGCGACACGCAGCTATGAGCAGCCAAGGCAGCCGTTGCAACAGGCGCTGGCCGCGCTGGCTACGGGCTCCGGCCTGCAGATTCTGATGGCACCGCAGATGCTGCATGGCAAGACTGCACCGGCCCTGAGCGGGCGCTACAGCGTCGCCCAAGCCCTGCAGCAGCTGTTGGCAGGCAGCGGTCTGAGCTATCGGCTCACCGGCAGCGGCGTCATCACCATTGTCGAAGCAACGCCGTCACCGCCTGCCGTAGTGCCGGCCCCCGCACGAGCGCGAGTCATGCCTGTGGTGGAAAGCTCGTTGCCATCACTGCAGGTCACCGGCTCGCGCATACGCCGCAGTGAGTTCGAAGGTGCAGCGCCGGTCACCGTCATCACTGCCGAACAGATGCAGCGCGATGGATACATGACTCTGTCCGAAGCCCTGGCCACCAATGGCATGAATGATTACGGGGCCGAGTCGCAAGCGGCGCTCGGGCGCTTTTCCGCCAACGCGCAGCCCCTCAATCTGCGTGGGCTGGGCCCTGGCCGGGTGCTGATCCTGGTCGATGGCCGGCGCGTGCCGGACTATCCGTTTCCGTCCAATGGGCGCAGTAATTTCCAGAGCATTGGCAGCATTCCCTTGGGCAGTGTGGACCGGGTTGAGTTGATGACGGGTGGTGCGTCGGCAATCTATGGGGCCGATGCAATCGGCGGGGTGATCAACATCCTGTTGAAGCGGCCACGCAGCGGTTCGCAGGTAAAGTTGCGGACGGGTACAAGTACGCAAGGCGGTGCTGATCGGGTAGACCTGCAATGGTTGGGTGGATACGGCACCGATACCTTGGGGCTGAGTTACGGCCTGCAGTATTCGCACCGGGAACTGCTGCAGGGTTCGCAGCGAGACCTGCAACGCCCGCGCGTGGGCACGGCGCCGGCACAACCGGAGCTGGGGTTGGGCCTGCTGCGCCGTGATGCGAAAAGCGGTGCACTGCTGCCGCTGCCGGCGGATGTATGCCAGCGCTGGAGCGGGGAGTTCGTTGATTGGGACTACAGCAGCGCATCGTCGGTTGCCGGCATGCAGGGCGCGGGCTGTGGTACATGGCGCAACGCCGGCTATCCCTCTTTGGCGGATGGCGTGCAGGAGCTGGCTGGACAATTGCAGGCCGAGTGGAGTCTGTCGTCGGGTACGCAGGCATGGGCGGCGCTGCAGGCATGGCGGGCACGCAGCGAATTGGCACCTGGGCTGGAAACGATCACCGGACCGCACTCACGCACGACAGGCAGGGTGAATGAGATCTACGATCCGCAATTGGGCTACATCGCGCCGCGGCGGCTGCTGACGCCGCAGGAAGTCGGTGGCCTCAGCGCTGCCAATGATCATTACCGCGAGCGGATGTGGGATCTGGCGTTGGGCCTGCGCGGGCAGTATGGCGAGCGTTTGGATTGGAGCCTGACCGCTGGCCGCTCGGATTACCTGGTGCAGCGCGACCAGCGGCGTCTGCTGGGTGACCAGGTCAACGCGTTTTTCTTCGGCGTGCCGCTGGGGATGACCGATGAAGGCATCACCATCCAGCCATTGGACCTGCAGCACTGGTACCGGCCGATCACGCCGCAGGAATATGCGGCCATGTCGGGCATCGTGCATTACGACGCGCAGACTCGGGTGGACAGTGCCACCTACGTGGTTTCCGGCAGTTTTTTTGATCTGCCTGCGGGCCCGCTCGGCATGGCCACGGTGCTGGAGGCCAGTCGCCAGCGTTACCAGCTGCAGAACACCCCATCGCTGTTGCCACTGCGGATGGAGGCATACAACATGACCGGCAGTGTCGGTGGTGGCCGGCGTGACCGTTACGCAGCAGGTGCCGAGTTGAGCATTCCGCTGTCATCCACGCTCAAGCTCAGCCTGGCTGGCCGGTTTGATGACTACGACGATGTAACCGAGCTCGATGTTGCCCGCACCTGGAATGCGGGCCTGGAATGGCGGCCGACTTCGCGGCTGCTGCTGCGTGCCAGCCATGCCACCAGCTTCAAGGCGCCGGACATGCATTGGGTTTTCACCGATGGTGGTGGCAGCTTCGGTTCGGCGGTGGATGTCACCCGTTGCATGGATGCACGCGCCAATCCGATCTGTGACGGCTATGTCACCGAGTTCCTTACCTGGACATACAGGAATCCCGAGCTGGACGCGGAGACCGGCAGCTCCACCACGGCGGGGCTGGTGTGGGACGCGGGTGAAGCGCTGTCGATGAGCGTGGATTACTGGGACATACGCAATAAAGGCGGCATCGGGCGCATTTCGCCGGCGCAGTTGTTGCGCGATGAGGCCGAGTGTCTCACCGGCCGGCGCCTGGATGGCAGTCTCGCGGAAGTGGACCTGCAGGGGTGGCAGTGCCGCATTGCGCGATCAAGGGTGCGGCGTAGCGACGCGACCGGTAGTGGCCGGATCCTGATGGTCGAGTCGATGGCGGCCAACCAGTCCGAGCAACGCATCCGTGGTGTCGACGCGGTGCTCGACTGGCGTGGCACTAGCCGGTTCGGGGGCTTCAACCTGCACACGGCCTGGTCGCATACGTTCTGGGGCGAGCGTCGGGTCCGTGCGCCGGGCACCTTGCATGACCAATGGCGAGACGCGCAGTGGGCATCGGGCGAGAACCTCGCTTTCCGCAGCAACCTCCGCACCAGTCTCGGTTGGCAGGGAAGCGAAGGATGGTCGGCGAACCTGGCCGGCACCCGCTATGGCCGCCTGGCGCGGGTTGATGGTCAAGGTTGGATCGACCCGTTGTGGCTGTGGAATGCCAATCTGGGCAAGCGCGTGAGCGAGCGCGCAACGGTGACACTGTTCATCAGCAATCTGTTCGATTCCGCGCCGCCGCGTGACAGCAGCAATGTCGAATTCCCGTACTACTACGACGAGGTCTACAGCGCGATGGGGCGGCAGTTGGCCGTGCAGCTGGATTACAACTTCGACTAAAGGCGTTGTCGCCAGCCGTTGTGGCGGGCAAGGCGGATGGCGGAAACTGCGCGCATGGCATTGCAGAACTCCCCGCGCCCCCGTGTCTTGATCCTGCACGGCATCTGGAACACCCGCTCCTGGCTGCTGCCGCTGGCGTGGCGCCTGCGCACGCAGGGCTTCGTGGTGGATACGTTTGGTTACGCCAGCGTGTTCGGTGGTCCGGAGCAGGCGGTGCCACAGCTGGTGCGGCGTCTGCGCGCGCACGGCCCGGTATCCCTGGTCGGGCACAGCCTGGGCGGTCTGGTCGCTTTGGAGGCATTGCGGCGGGCGCCGGAGCTGGAAGTGCCGCGCGTGGTCTGCCTCGGTTCACCGCTGCGCGGCAGTGGCACCGCCCGCTCATTGGCCGAACATGGCTGGTTGGCGGCCTTGGGGCGCAGCGGCGACCTGCTGCTGCATGGTTTGCCCGATTGGCAGGGGCAGGCCGAGGTTGGCCTGATCGCAGGTTCGGTGGCGCATGGGCTGGGCGCGATGATGGGAGCGCTGGATGGCGAATCCGATGGCACCGTGGGCCTGGCCGAAACGCGCCTGCCGGGCTTGGCTGACCATTGCGTGGTGCCGGTCAGCCATAGCGGGCTGGTGTTGTCGCCCGAGGTGGCCACGCTGACTGCAGGCTTCCTGCGCCGGGGTCGGTTTGCGCCGGCAGCTGCCGTCAGCGGCCAATGACGGGGCCGGGGCAGGGGATCAGGTAGAATTACCGTCCTGTTCCTGACAGATGTACGGTATTCCCATGGGTCGAGGTCCTTCCATCGAAGGTCGCAAAAACGCGAATGACGCGAAGCGCGGCAAGATTTTCACCAAAATCATCCGGGAGATCAGCGTTGCTGCCCGCGGTGGTGGAGGCGACCCAAACAACAACCCGCGTCTGCGCGTGGCGATGGACAAGGGCCTGGCTGCGAACATGACCAAGGATGTCATCGAGCGCGCGATCAAGAAGGCCACCGGTGAGCTGGAAGGCGTGGAGTACGAGGAAGTGCGCTACGAGGGCTACGCCCCGGGCGGCATCGCCGTGATCGTCGACTGCCTGACCGACAACCGCGTGCGTACCGTGGCCGACGTACGCCATGCCTTCAGCAAGTGCGGCGGCAACATGGGCACCGAAGGCTCGGTGTCGTTCATGTTCAAGCGGCTGGGTGTGCTGAGTTATGCCCCCGGTGCAGATGAGGAAGCCATCACCGAGGCGGCGATCGAGGCAGGTGCCGACGATATCGCGGTCTATCCAGAAGACGGTTCGATCGACGTCATCACCGCACCGGAAGCCTTCCAGGCGGTGAAGGACGCGATGGCCGCCGCCAAGTTGGTGCCGGACCACAGCGAGATCACTTTCCGGGCCGACAACGACGTCGCCGTCGATGCCGACACCGCCGTGCAGGTGAAGAAGCTGCTGGACATGCTCGAAGACCTGGACGATGTGCAGGACGTGTATTCCAACGTCGACCAGGCAGGCCTGGAGCGGGTCTGACGATCCGCCCGGTCCCACCGGGTGAGACGGCGTCCGGCCATGCTGGGCGCCGTTTTTTACTGATAGAGGCAGCATGACCCGCATCCTTGGCATTGATCCCGGCTCGCAACGCACCGGCGTCGGCATCATCGACATCGACGCCAATGGCCGTGCCCGCCACGTCCACCATGCGCCTTTGGTGCTGCTGGGGGCGGCGGATTTCCCGCAGCGTCTGCGGCTGCTGGCGCACGGGCTGCACGCCTTGATCGAGGAGTTCCAGCCGCAGGAAGTGGCGATCGAGAAGGTGTTCATGGCCAAGAATGCCGATTCGGCGCTGAAGCTGGGTCAGGCGCGTGGCGCGGCAGTGTGTGCGGTGGTGATGCGCGACCTGCAGGTCAGCGAATACGCCGCCACCGAGATCAAGCTGGCCGTGGTCGGCCGCGGCGGCGCGGAAAAGCAGCAGGTGCAGCATATGGTGGGTTTGATGCTGAACCTGCAGGGCAAATTACAGGCAGATGCCGCCGACGCACTGGCGGTGGCCATTACGCATGCGCATGTCCGCGCCACGGCCAACCGGCTGGGAGTGGATGTGCGCCAGGCTTGGAGTCGGAAATGAGGTATTTCGCATGATCGGTCGCCTGCGCGGCATCCTCGCCTACAAGGCCCCGCCGTGGCTGGTGATTGACGTCAATGGCGTCGGTTATGAGCTGGAGGCGCCGATGAGCACCTTCTACGACCTGCCCGATGTCGGTCGCGAGGTGATCCTGTTCACCCATTACGCGCAGAAGGAAGACAGCGTCTCGCTTTATGGCTTCCTGCGCGAGGGCGAACGGCGGCTGTTCCGCGACGTGCAGAAGGTCTCGGGCATCGGCGCCAAGATCGCGCTGGCGGTGTTGTCCGGGGCCAGCGTCGACGAGTTCGCGCGGCTGATCCAGACCGGCGATGTCACCGCGCTGACCCGGATCCCGGGTATAGGCAAGAAGACTGCAGAGCGCATGGTGGTCGAGCTGCGTGACCGTGCGGCCAATTTCACCGGTGGCGGCGCCCCGATTGCTGGCCAGTTGGGCGCCGATGCGGTGTCCGAGGCGACAGTGGCGTTGCAGCAACTGGGCTATAAACCGGCGGAGGCCGCCAAGATGGCGCGCGATGCCGGTGCCGAGGGCGATGATGTCGCCACGGTCATCCGTAAAGCGCTGCAGGCAGCGCTGCGTTAACCCCTTCGGCAGCATGACGCCAACCCGAGATCGCCATGTCCCACGCTTCCTCCACGTCTGAATCTTCAACTCAAGGCCATGGCCACGGTCACGGCGGTGCCGCCGGCGGCATGGCGCTGGTCGTCGGTGCCATCGGCGTGGTGTTCGGCGATATCGGCACCAGCCCGCTGTACACCCTGAAGGAGGCGTTCTCGCCGCACTACGGCCTCAACAGCGACCACGACACCGTACTCGGCGTGCTGTCGCTGGCGTTCTGGGCCTTGAACATGGTGGTCACGCTCAAGTACGTGACCATCATCATGCGCGCCGACAATGACGGCGAGGGCGGCATCATGGCCTTGATGGCGTTGGCCCAGCGCACCCTGCGCAACGGCTCGCGATCAGCCTATGTGGTCGGCATTCTCGGCATTTTCGGTGCTTCGCTGTTCTTCGGTGACGGCGTGATCACGCCCGCAATTTCGGTGCTGGGCGCAGTCGAAGGCCTGGAGGTCGCGGCGCCGGGCCTGAGCCATTTCGTCGTGCCTATCACCCTGGTGGTGCTGGCTGCGGTGTTCGCCGCGCAGCGCTTTGGTACCGAGAAGGTAGGCAAGGTGTTTGGCCCGGTGATGACAATCTGGTTCCTGTCGCTGGCCGCGATCGGCATCTGGAACGTGATTGCCGCACCGGAGGTGCTCAAGGCCTTCAACCCGCTGTGGGCGGCACGCTTCTTCATGGAGCATGGCTGGCACGGTGTCTTCATCCTCGGCGCGGTGGTGCTGGCGGTAACCGGTGGCGAGGCGCTGTATGCGGACATGGGCCACTTTGGTGCGCCGCCGATCCGCCATGCCTGGTATTTCTTCGTGCTGCCGTGCCTGGTGCTCAACTACCTGGGGCAGGGCGCGCTGGTGTTGCAGCGTCCGGATGCGGTGGCCAATCCGTTCTTCGAGGCGGTGCCGGGCTGGGCGTTGATCCCGATGATCCTGCTGGCGACGGCGGCGGCGGTCATTGCCAGCCAGTCGGTGATCACCGGTGCGTTCTCGGTGTCGCGCCAGGCCATGCAGCTGGGTTACATCCCGCGCATGCGCATCCTGCATACCTCGCACGACACCATCGGCCAGATCTACATCCCGGGTATCAACTGGGGCTTGGCAGTGATGGTATTCGGGCTGGTGCTGGCCTTCCGCAGCTCCAGCAACCTGGCCGTGGCCTATGGCATCTCGGTCTCGGGCACGATGCTGATCGATACCTTGTTGCTGGCACTGGTGGCGCGGGTGCTGTGGCCGCGTGCGCGCCACGCCATCATCGCCTTGTGCGTGGTGTTCCTCTTCATCGACCTGGGCTTCGTGATCGCCAATGGCGCCAAGCTGCTGCAGGGCGCCTGGTTCCCGCTGGTGCTGGGCCTGGTGCTGTTCACGATGATGCGCACCTGGCGGCGTGGCCGCGAGCTGCTGCGGGATGAGATCCGCAAGGACGGTATCCGCCTGGACACCTTCCTGCCGGGCCTGATGCTGGCACCGCCGGTGCGGGTGCCGGGTACGGCGGTGTTCCTGACTGCCGACCCGACCGTGGTTCCGCATGCGTTGATGCACAACCTCAAGCACAACAAGGTGCTGCACGAGCGCAATGTGTTCCTGCACGTGGAAACCCTGCCGATGCCGTACGCGGCCGACGGCCAGCGCCTGCGCATCGATTCGGTGGGCGATGAGTTCTACCGCGTCTATGTCCGCTATGGCTTCATGGAAACCCCGGACATCCCGCTGGCGCTGATGCGCTCCTGCGACCACGGCGGCATCTATTTCG
This sequence comes from Stenotrophomonas sp. 610A2, assembly GCF_030549615.1. Classification (NCBI taxonomy): domain Bacteria; kingdom Pseudomonadati; phylum Pseudomonadota; class Gammaproteobacteria; order Lysobacterales; family Lysobacteraceae; genus Stenotrophomonas; species Stenotrophomonas pigmentata. The sequence goes on along the minus strand of NZ_CP130832.1, from coordinate 3,391,008 downwards.
ACCCGATGGATACCACCTTCTTCGCCAGCCGCGAGACCATCGTGGCCAGCGCCAACCGTGGCATGCCGATCTGGCGCGACAAGCTGTTCGCCTTCATGCACCGCAACGCGGCACCGGCTACCGGCTTCTTCCGCATTCCGGGCAACCGGCTGGTGGAGCTGGGCGCGCAGGTGGAAATCTGATCGGATGCGACGCGCTTGGCGCATAATTGAGAAATGACTGACGACCGCATCATCGGCGCCGGCGCGACCCGCGAGGACGACGCCGCCGACGCCAGCATCCGCCCGCGCACCCTGGCCGATTACCTCGGCCAGGCACCGGTGCGTGAGCAGATGGATATCTATATCCAGGCCGCCAAGGCACGCCGCGAGGCGCTGGATCATGTGCTGATCTTCGGCCCGCCCGGGCTGGGCAAGACCACGTTGAGCCACGTCATCGCCAACGAGCTGGGCGTGGCGCTGCGTGTCACCTCCGGCCCGGTGATCGAAAAAGCCGGTGATCTGGCCGCGCTGCTGACCAATCTGCAGCCGCATGACGTCTTGTTCATCGACGAAATCCACCGCCTCTCGCCGGTGGTCGAGGAAGTGCTGTACCCGGCGATGGAAGACTTCCAGATCGACATCATGATCGGCGACGGCCCGGCCGCGCGCTCGATCAAGCTCGATCTGCCGCCGTTCACCCTGATTGGCGCCACCACCCGTGCCGGCCTGCTGACCGCGCCGCTGCGCGACCGCTTCGGCATCGTGCAGCGGCTGGAGTTCTATTCGGCCGATGAACTGACCCGCATCGTGCGGCGTTCCGCGGCCATCCTTGGCATCGATTGCAGTGCCGAAGGCGCCGGCGAGATCGCCCGCCGCTCGCGCGGCACCCCGCGTATCGCCAACCGGCTGCTGCGGCGCGTGCGCGATTACGCGCAGGTCAAGGCCGGTGGGCATATCGACCAGACGGTGGCGCAGGCGGCGATGCAGATGCTCAAGGTCGATCCGGAAGGCTTCGATGAGCTCGATCGGCGCATGCTGCGAACCCTGGTGGAATATTTCGATGGCGGCCCGGTCGGGGTCGAATCGATGGCGGCGGCCCTTTCCGAGGAGCGCGGCACCCTGGAAGACGTGGTTGAGCCCTTCCTGATCCAGCAGGGCTTCCTGGTGCGCACCGCCCGCGGGCGCATGGCCACCAGCAAGGCTTACCGCCATCTGGGCCTCAAACCCAAGGCTGCACCGGCTCCGGTGGACCTGTTCGCGGAGCAGCGCGATGACGAATGAGTCTCGGTTCAGTTGGCCGACACGCATTTACTGGGAAGATACCGACGCTGGCGGCGTGGTGTACCACGCCCGCTACGTGGCCTTCATGGAGAGGGCAAGGACCGAATGGATGCGCGCCCTCGGCTATGGTCAGGAAGCCATGCGTTGCGGTGACGGCCAGGTATTCGTGGTCCGTGCCATGAACCTGAATTTCCTGAAGCCGGCCAAGCTGGACGATGCGCTGACCACCACGGTGGAACTGCTGCAGTGCCGGCGGGCCAGCCTGCTGATGGCGCAGGCGGTGATGCGCGAGGACCAGGTGCTGGCGACGGCACAGGTCCGCCTTGCCGCCGTCGGTGCCCGCGACTTCCGTCCGCAGGCGCTGGATGACACGCTTTACGCAGTACTGAAACCCCTTCAAACACAACCCGCTTAAGCAACACTGAGGAAGATCGGATGATCGCTTTGCTTCTGGCCCTGCAGGCCACCGTGACCGAGGTCCTGCCGGCCGACGTCAGCGCCGCCGCCGCGCAGACCGTGGCGCAGGCCAGCCATGGCGGCGGCATCAACTATTTGGACCTGATGATCAAGGCCAGTATCCCGGTCAAGCTGATCGTGCTGCTGTTGCTGGCAGGTTCGTTCATCAGCTGGGTGATCATTTTCCGCAAGGCCCGTGTGTTCAAGGCCGCCGACAACGAGGCCAGCGAGTTCGAGAACCGCTTCTGGTCCGGTGCTGACCTTGGCAAGCTGTATTCCTCGGCCACCGACCGCAACCGCCAGGTTGATGGCCTGGAAGCCATTTTCGAAGCCGGTTTCCGCGAGTATTCGCGCCTGCAGGGCCGGCGCGCCTTTGATGGCCGCACCCAGCTGGAAGGCGCACAGCGCGCCATGCGTACCACCTACGCCCGCGAAGTGGATGGGCTGGAACGCAACCTGGAACTGCTGGCCAATATCGGTTCCACCGCGCCCTACGTGGGTCTGGTCGGCACCGTGTTCGGCATCATGGTGACCATGCACGACATGATCAGCAGCGGTGAGCAGGCCGGTATCGCCTCGGTTGCACCGGGTATCTCCGAAGCCCTGTTCGCCACCGCGATCGGCCTGTTCGTGGCCATTCCGGCGGTGTGGGCCTATAACCGCTTCACCACCCGCGTCGAGCGGCTGTCGGTGCGCTATGAGACCTTCGCCGAGGAGTTCAGCTCCATCCTGCAGCGCCAGCAGAGCGGCAGCGAAGAGTAAGTGCGCCAGCGCCTTCCTCTGACCGCAGGAGCCCATCTATGACCGCCGCCATTCCCCGCCGCAAGCGCCGCAAGCTCAAGTCCGAGATCAACGTCGTGCCGTATATCGACGTCATGCTCGTGCTGCTGATCATCTTCATGGTGACCGCGCCGCTGCTGACCCTCAGTTTCGAGGTCGACCTGCCCAGTTCCACCGCCAAGGCGTTGGAGAGCAAGCAGGACCCGATCGTGGTCTCGGTCCGTGCCGACGGCCAGATGAGCCTGAAACTGCCCGAAGCCAAGGACCCGCAAGCCATGGACGCTGCCGCGCTGCAGGCGCAGTTGAGCGCCTTGGCCTCGCAGGACAAGGAACTTCGCGTGATCGTGGCTGCCGACAAGAGCGTGGCCTATGAAAAGGTCATGGACGCCATGGACGTGATCAAGGCCGCGAAGATCGAAAAGGTGGGTCTGGCGACCGATGCACGCTGACGCACTGCCACCGCCGCACGACAACCGCAACGAGTGGGGCCTGCCGGTCGTATTGGCCCTGCTGGTACATCTGTTGGTGGCGGCTATCTTCATCATTGCCTGGGTATGGTCGCCTTCGCGCAGCACCGAGGCTGCCGCTGGTGATCCGGCGCTTGAGGCCAACATGCAGCTGTCCGCCGCCGAAGCCTCGGCCGCGCGGCAGGCCCTGCGTGCCTCGGAAAAATTGCCGGATCTGCCCGAGCCGGTGGAAGAAGCCCAGCCCGAGCCGGTGCCGGAAGACACCGTGCCGCCGCCGCAGCCCATCCCCGAGCCCAGGCCGCAGGACGCCCCGACCCCGCAGCAGCACAACGCCCAGGAGCGCATTGCCCAGCCGGACAATGTGGACCAGGAGCGGGTGAGTGCGCTGGCCATCTCGCAGGAAAAGGCCAGGCAGGAGCAGGAAGCCAAGCGTCGCCAGGAGCAGATCGACCTGACCGAGCGCAAGCGCGTGGAAGAGGCCGAGCAGAAACTGCGCCTGGCCAAGCAGCAGGAAGAGGCCGACCGCAAGAAGCTCGCCGACCAGCAGCGCCAGGCCAGTGAGGCCCAGGCCGAGCAGGAGCGCCAGCAGAAGATCGCCGAGATCCGCCGCAAGCGCGAGCAGGCCGAGCGCGAAGCCAAATTGGCCGAGCAGCGTCTGCGCCAGGTGGCCGACGCGCGCGCCCGTGCGCAGGCAACGGCGACCAGCAGCGGTAGCAGCGGTCCGAGCACGCCGTCGCCGGGGCAGGGCGGCACCAGCAACGACCTCACCGCCAAATATGCTGCTGCGATCCAGCAGGCGGTGGTTGCGCAGTGGACCCGGCCTGACAATGTCCCCAACGGCACCCGTTGCAGGATCCTGATCAAGCAGTTGCCAGGTGGCGGTGTGGCCAGCGCCGAGGTGCAGCCGGGTTGCGCGATGGACGCGGCAGCGCAGGATTCAATCGAGCGTGCCGTGCTGAGGGCACAGCCGCTGCCGTTCCGGGGTTACGAAACGGTGTTCCGGCGCGAACTGTTGTTTACATTCACCGCTCAGGATTGAGTGCTGGCCGCTTCAGGCATGCAACTGGTTTCATTGGAAATTTAATATCGGGGGCGGTAACCAGTGGATTTCACATGACTTTCGTTCACGATTGCGAAAATGTTCATCTGTCTGCTGCTATCCCTCTTTCATCTTCACTCGTACTGCTGAGCGCCTCATGAAGAATCTGTCACGCTGGCTGGTCGCCCTTACTGTTCTGTTGTTGCCGTTCGCGGCTGCGGCACAGCAGGGCGCTTTGGAAATTGAAATCACTGGTGGCAACGCCTCGGCAACCCCGATCGCGGTAGTGCCGATGGCCTACCAGGGCTCGGCCGGTGCCCCACAGACCGACGTGGCCGCCGTGGTGCGTGCCGACCTGGACCGTTCCGGCCAGTTCCGCAACCTGCCCGAAGCGCAGATCGTTGAGCGCCCGAGCCGCGGCAGCGAAGTGCAATACCCGACCTGGCGCGCGCTGAAGCAGGATTTCCTGGTTGTCGGCCGGGTACAGGACGCCGGTGCCGGCGCCTACCGCGTGGAATACGAACTGTTCGACGTGGCCAAGGGCGAGCGTATGCTCGGCTTGGCGATGACCGCCCGTTCCAGCGCCATGCGTGACGTCGCCCACCAGATGGCCGATGCCATCTACGAGAAGATCACCGGTGTGCGCGGTGCCTTCTGGACCCGCATCGCCTACATCACTGCCAGCGGCAGCGGCGCCAACATGCGCTACGCGCTGATGGTGGCCGATTCCGATGGCTACAGCCCGCAGACCATCGTGCGCTCGGCCGAGCCACTGCTGTCGCCGAGCTGGAGCCCGGACGGCCGCAAGCTCGCCTACGTCAGCTTCGAGCGCGGCAACTCCTCCATCTATGTGCAGGACATCGCCACCGGTGGCCGTGAGCTGCTGACCAGCTTCCGCGGCATCAACAGTGCGCCGTCGTTCTCGCCGGACGGCCGCCGCCTGGCGCTGGCCCTGTCGCGCAGTGGCAACCCGGAAATCTACGTGATGGACCTGGGCAGCAAGCAGCTGACCCAGCTGACCAACCACTTCGGCATCGACACCGAGCCGACCTGGTCCGCCGATGGCAGCTCGGTGTACTTCACCTCCGATCGCGGCGGCCGCCCGCAGATCTACCAGGTGGCGTCCACCGGTGGCAGCGCCAGCCGGGTGACCTTCCAGGGCAACTACAATGCCAAGGCCAGCGTATCCTTCGACGGCAAGAAGATCGCCGTTGCGCAGGGTGCCGGCAGCAGCTACAAGATCGCGATGATGGACAGCAGCCTGGGTTCCCCGCGCTGGAGCACGCTGTCGCCGGGCTCGCTGGACGAATCGCCGAGTTTTGCGCCCAATGCGAGCATGGTGCTGTACGCCGCTCGTGAAGGTGGGCGTGGGGTGTTGTATGAAGTGTCGGCCGATGGACGGGTGCGTCAGCGCCTGGTGCTGGCTGATGGCGATGTGCGCGAACCGGCATGGGGTCCGTACCGCACCGCGCGTTGATAAAATGTTAATCTTTCCCCGCATTAATCCCAACATTGGCCAGGAGCCACTAGGTATAGCCATGAACAAGTCAACTCGTGTTTTGCTCGTTTCGCTGCTGTCGGTCGCCGCGCTTGCTGGCTGCTCGAAGAAGGTGAAGGAACAGCCGGCGCAGCCGCCGGTTGATACCGGTTCGACCACCCAGCCGACCGGCCCGTCCACCTCCGGCCTGTACGGCCCGGGCGACCTGGACACCGACGCCTGCCTGCGTCAGCGCGTTGTTTACTTCGACCTGGACCAGGACACCGTGAAGCCGGAGTTCCAGGCCATCATGGCTTGCCACGCCAAGTACCTGCGTGACCGTCCGTCCTCGCGTATCACCCTGCAGGGCAACACCGACGAACGCGGCAGCCGCGCTTACAACCAGGCCCTGGGCGAGCGTCGTGGCAACGGCGTGAACTCGGCCCTGCAGGCCAACGGTGGTTCGGCTTCGCAGCTGACCGTCGTGTCCTACGGCGAAGAGCGTCCGGTCTGCACCGATTCGAACGAGTCCTGCTGGTCGCAGAACCGTCGCGTCGAAATCGTCTACACCGCGCAGTAATCGATGCGCATCAGCCTCAAACTGATGCTGGTGGTCGCGGCAGCCCTGGTGGCTGCCGCGCCCGCGTATGCACAGCGTGCAAGTTTGGCTGACCGGGTTGGCGTGCTGGAAACGCAGGTCAACAACAGTCAGGCCAATACCGACATGCTCAATCAGCTGCAGCAGCTGCGCACGGAAGTGCAGGCGTTGCAGAGCACGATCGAGCAGCTTCAGCACGAGAAAGAACAGCTGAAGCAGCAGAGTCGCGATCAGTATCTGGACCTGGACGGTCGCCTCAATCGCCTTGAAGGCGGTGCAGGTGCACCGGTTGCTCCGGCCACTGGCGCGGCGACGCCCGCCGCTGCGGCCACAAAGCCGACAGCGGCTGCTGCCGAACGTCCGCCGACGGTACGTGGCGATGCCGGAACTCTGGCCTCGGCCGGAGACGAGCGCGCGGCCTACAATGTGGCGTTCGACGCGTTGAAGGCTGGCAACTATGCCGACTCGGCGCAGTTGTTCCAGAGCTTCCTCGAGCTGTACCCGAATGCGGCTTACACCCCTAATGCCTTGTATTGGCTGGGTGAGAGCTTTTACGCGACCCGTAATTTCAAGATGGCTGAGGCACAGTTCAGCGATCTGGTTGCCCGCTATCCCACCCACGACAAGGCTGCCGGCGGTTTGCTGAAGCTTGGCCTGTCGCAGTTCGGTGAAGGCAACAGCGCCCAGGCGCAGAAAACCCTGGAAGAGGTTGTTTCCCGTTTTCCCGGCAGTGATGCGGCCCGTACCGCCCAGGACCGACTGCAGTCGATCCGGCTCGGCCAGCAACTGCGTTGATGTGGTGCCGCACCGATGGTGCGGCCATTGAATATGAACTCTCCGAGCGCCGCTGTTCCCAGCGAGATCGTGCAGTCGCCGTTGCCGCGACTGAAGATCACTGAAATCTTCCTGTCCCTGCAGGGCGAAGCCGATACCGCCGGCTGGCCGACCGTGTTCGTGCGCCTGACCGGCTGCCCGCTGCGTTGCCAGTACTGCGATACCGCGTATGCCTTCCACGGCGGTGACTGGTGGGATATCGACGATATCGTTGCCGAAGTGCTGAAGCAGGGCGTGCGCCATGTCTGCGTCACCGGTGGTGAGCCGCTGGCGCAGAAGCGTTGCCTGATCCTGCTGAAGAAGCTGTGCGACGCGGGCCTGGATGTCTCGCTGGAGACCTCGGGCGCGCTGGATATCGCCGAGGTCGACCCGCGCGTATCACGGGTGGTCGACCTGAAGACCCCGGATTCGGCGGAAATGGCGCGCAACCGGCTGGAGAACATCCCGCTGCTGAGCGCGCGCGACCAGCTCAAGTTCGTTATCTGCAGCCGCGGCGACTACGAGTGGGCCAAGTCCATGCTCAGCGAGCACCGCCTGCCGGAGCGCTGCATGGTGTTGTTCTCGCCCAGCAAATCACAGGTGACGCCACGCCAACTGGCAGACTGGATCGTCGCCGATCGTCTGCCGGTGCGCTTCCAGATGCAGCTGCACAAATTGCTGTGGGACGACGCACCGGGTTATTGAGCCCGCGTCGCCCGCTTCAATCGTTTACCCCGGCGCGGGACAGCGTGCTGGCTTTCCTCTCCCAACCGGATCATCACCATGAAAAAGAAAGCAGTCGTGCTTCTTTCCGGCGGCATGGACTCAGCCGCCGTCGTCGCCATCGCCCAGGAACAGGGTTTCGAAGTGCATGCCATGAGCGTGCGCTATGGCCAGCGCCACACCTCCGAACTGGAAGCGGCCGCACGCGTGGCCGCCGCCCTGGGCGTGGCCGGGCACAAAGTGGTCGCGGTCGACCTGCGCAGCATCGGCGGCTCCGCGCTGACCGACGATATCAATGTGCCCGAAGCAGGTGAGGGTGACGGCATTCCGGTCACTTACGTGCCGGCGCGCAACACCATCATGCTGTCACTGGCGCTGGGCTGGGCCGAGGTGCTGGGTGCCAACGACATCTTCTGCGGCGTCAACGCGGTCGATTATTCAGGCTACCCGGACTGCCGCCCGGAATTCATTGCCGCCTTCGAGGCCTTGGCCAATCTCGCCACCAAGGCCGGCGTGGAAGGTGCTGGCATCCGAGTGCACGCGCCGCTGCAGTACCTGAGCAAGGCACAGATCGCACTGGAAGGGCAGCGCCTGGGCGTGGACTTCGGCTTGACCGTGTCCTGCTACCAGGCCGACATGGACGGCAAGGCCTGTGGCCATTGCGATGCCTGCCAGCTGCGCGCCGATGGCTTCAGCGCAGCAGGCTTGCCGGATCCAACCCATTACGCGTGATGTTGTTTTTGCGTTTATTGCGTTAGAATACGCGCCCCGGCCACGGCCGGGTCTTTGTTTGGGCCGTTAGCTCAGTCGGTAGAGCAGAAGACTTTTAATCTTTTGGTCGATGGTTCGAATCCATCACGGCCCACCAGCATTGCAAAGGCTTCGGAGTGATCCGAAGCCTTTTTTGTTGCCCCGAAGAAAGCGACCGCTCCGCGAGGGCCCGAATTGGCGGCTCAAACCTGGGCCGCGTAAGCGAAGCGCATTCGGGAGACTGGAATCCAGCGGTATTGAAGCTTGTTCTCGGGAAGCCCCGGGTGCGCTGCGCTTGCCCGGGCTACCGATGGCGCAGGCCGCGGCTTTCGCCGCGGCCCTGACGTGTTACTTCAGCAGGGTCTGCTGGACGTCGACGATGCGTACATCGTGCATCTGCTTGAGATAGGCATCCAGGTAGGCCTTGTGCGAGGCGCCGACCAGCACCAGCGTGCGCATGCCTGGCCTTGCCCCCATCAGGTCACGGATGTTGGCCGCCATGCGCAGGTTGCGGGTTTCCCAGGACGTGACATACATGCGCCCGTAGCCTTCTGGCGAGGGCTCTTCCAGCGCGGCGCCGTAATCACTTGCGAAGGCGGCTGGGGCGACGTCCGCGCCGTTGTCACGCCGGTAGGTCGCCAGCACGTTCTCTGGCGTGTCGAACTGTGCGCCCAGGTCGCTGTACTGCGCGCTGCGTTGCTTGGATGCCGGGTTGTCCCATGCCTTGCGGACTGCTGCCACATAGGCCTTGGGGTTGGGGCCGTACTGATCCGCGCTGTGGTCGTCGGTTGGCCAGAGCCGCTGATGTCCCAGCCGCACCGCCAGTTTCGCGGCGATCAGCGTGTTTTCATTGCGACTGCTGCGCAGTACTTCCAGTGCGTCCACCAGTTCCTGGTTCAAGCCGCCCTCTGCATGCCGCTCCGGCGCAGGCAGGTACAGCCATTGGACCAGTGCCGAATCACGCTCACCCGCAGCGAGGAACTTGGCGGCGAGTTCGCGGCGCTGGGCCGCGCTTGGCTGTGCTGGCCAGTTTGCCAACAGCGCTTCCGCTGCCGCGTACGCGGCGGGCACGTCCAGCCCGGTTGCCTTCGCTGCGGCCGACAGGTCGGGGCAGTAATCGTTCACCGTCAATCTGTAACGGCCAGGGTAGCGTCGCAGCATGTCGCATTGCTGTCCTGATACCGACTCGACGGCGATCGCCTGCGGGTGCCACGACGCCAGCCGGTCGATCAAGGCATCGAGCGACGCGGGGTCAAAGCTTGCCGGCAGACTGGCCATGTGCATGGTGCCGAGCACCGCGACTTCGTTCTGCGTCCCCTGTTGTGGCCCCTTGTGTGCACCGGGATCGAATACCTGTGCCTGTGCCGTGGCTGCCAGCATCCCCGCTGACAACACTGTGCCGATCAAAACGCTCCTTCTCCACATGCCCTGCATTACTCCCTGCTGCATAGAATCCGCCGATCAAGCGCTTTTCGGGCGCGAAGTGGCGCAGATTCCGATGCCGTGGAAATGTTGTCAACGGCCATCAGTACTGTGTCTACGGGCTGTCGTGACTGGGTCGAGGCGGCGCGGACGCAGCGGGTTTGGGGGCTTGCGCCAGCAGGCTTCGGTGTGATCCACGCAGCGCATGCGTTGTGACCGTTATCGCTGTTTGCAGGCGGCTTTTGAATGGCATTCGCGACGGCAAGAGTCGAGTCGCAGCTCCACCCCGAACGAACAGTTGCAGTCATCGTGGTTGGATCTGATGGGAACTGGTCCTAATATGGCCAGCGCACCGTTGGTTGCCGTTGCTGGCATCCAGTCATTGGGGACAGGGTTGAGCAAGCAGATCACGCAATTACTGCACCGCTGGCAACAAGGCGACATGGATGCACGCGAGCATCTGTTCGAGGCCCTGTATTCGGACCTGATGCTGATTGCCCGCAATCGCCTGTCACAGCAGACCAATGGCACCTTGCAGCCGGCGGCGCTGGTCAACGAGTCGCTAATGCGCCTGCTGGGCGCGGAAGCCGATTACAAGGATCGCGCCCACTTCGTTGCCATTGCCGCGCTGAAGATGCGCTCGGTGCTGGTGGATCATCTGCGCGCACGCGCCGCGGACAAGCGCGGCGGCAATGCCGAGCAGCTGACCCTTTCACACGCCGACCAGGTGCCGGATGAAGCCGGCATCGGCTATGACGTACTGGCGCTGCACCAGGCCCTGAATCAACTGGCCGAGCTGGAGCCGCGCGCGGCGAGCACCATCGAGCTGACCTACTTCGGCGGCATGAGCCGCGATGAGATCGCCTTGGTGCTGGATGTATCCGCACCCACGGTCGACCGTGACCTGCGTTTCGCGCGGGCCTGGTTGAACCGGCAATTGCGCTGAGCACTGATGGCCAGGGGGCACTAGTGGGCGGTGAACGTTGGCGGCAGGTGCGTGCGCTGTTCGATGCGCTAAGCGAGTTGCCGCGCGAGCAATGGCCGCAGGCCGTAGCCGAAGGCAGTGCCGATCCTGCCGTGCGCGAGGAAGTGCTGCAGCTGCTGCGTTCGCAGACGGTAGGCCTGAGCCGGGTCAGCAATCGCCTGGACACGGCGCTGGCACGGGCGTTGGCACCGGAGTTCGGCGTGGGCGAACGGCTCGGCCCGTGGCGGCTGACCGAGCGCATCGCGCAGGGCGGCATGGGCACAGTTTTCAAGGCCGAACGCGCCGACGGCCTCTATCAACGCACCGTCGCCATCAAGCTGCTGCACGGCATGCCGGGTGCCACCGAAGTCGAACTGCTTGGCAGTGAGCGGCAGGTACTCGCCGATCTGCAGTTGGCCAATGTGGCGCGCCTCTATGACGGCGGTACCACGCCCGATGGCCATCCTTACCTGGTGATGGAATACATCGATGGGGTGCCGCTTGATGACTGGTGTAGCGAGCAGGCGTTGGGGTTGCCGGAGCGGCTGAGCCTATTCCTGGAGATCTGCACCATCGTGCAGTCCGCGCACGAGCAGTTGGTGCTGCACTGTGACCTGAAACCTCGCAACGTGCTGGTGCAGGCCAATGGCCAGCCGGTACTGCTGGATTTTGGTCTGGCGCAGCTGCTCAACGAAGCACGCGACAAACGCGATTCCGGCTATTGCACGCCCGCCTATGCCAGCCCGGAACTGATTGCCGGGCACAACGTTGGCGCAGCCAGCGATGTCTACAGTCTTGGTGTGATGCTGGTGGAGATGCTGTCCACACGCGCCTGCACGCGCGAAGCCGAGAACGCTGGCGACGCCGTGCCGACAGCAAGTGCGAGTGCGCCGGCCGATCTGCCTTGGCGGCGGCGACTGCGCGGCGACCTGGATGCCATTGCTGCGCGTGCCTGCGCCAGTGACACCAGCCAGCGCTATCGCTCGGTGGAAGCCCTGATGGCCGACCTGCGGCGCTATCAGGAACTGCAGCCGGTGGTTGCCCGCAACGGTGGTCGCCTGTACCAGCTGGGCAAGGCGCTGCGCCGCAATTGGCAGGGTGCTGCGATCGCAGCCGGTGTCAGCGCTTTGCTCGCGGTGTTCGTGGTGGGCTTGTGGCAGACCCGGCGGCAGGCGCAGGAAGAGGCGGTCGTCGCTCAGCAGGTCAGTAATTTCATGGTTGGCATGTTCGAGACCGCCGATCCGTTCCTGCGTACCGAGCGTGGCGCCGAGCAACTGACGTCGCGGCAGCTGCTCGACAAGGCATCGCTGCAGGTCGCGCGCGACCTTGCCGATGCCCCGGCGCAGCTGGCGCGGATGCGTGCGGTACTGGGCGTTGCCTACCAGAACGCTGGTGCCTCGCATCAGGCCGACACCTTGCTGCAGCAGGCCTATGGCGGTTTCATGGACCCGCGCGTGGCGCGCCCCTTGGATGCGGCCAATGTGCTGGCGGATCTATCCGTGCAGAAAACCATGGATGGCGACGGTGAACTGGGCGCGCAGCTGGCGGCGCAGGGCCTGGATCTGATCGGGCGCAAGGGCCCGCCAGTGATACAGGCGCGTCTCTACAACGCCAAGGGCCTGGCGCTGGTGAACCAGCAGCATTTCGATCTTGGCGAGGCCGCGTATAACAGCGCGGTGGCCCTTTATCAGGATGCGACCGATACGGACGTTGCGACCGAAGTAAGTGAGCTGTCCTACAACAAGGGCTTGATGTACCTGCGCTGGGGCCGCCAGCAATCAGCGGAGCGCGAGTTCCGGCAGATGCTTGCAAGCCTGCACGGCCGGCGTACCTCGCTGGCATTGGCAGCGGAAATGCGGCTGGCACAGATTTTCCGCGAGCAGGGCCGCTATGCACAGGCATTGCCGTTGCTGCAGTCGGGCATGCAGCACGCGCTGGAGCTGTATGGTGCCGAGAGCAGTTTCGTGCGCCAGCAATATGATGGCCTGGCCGATCTGTACCGGGACTCCGGTAATTATGTGGCGGCGGAGCCGTACTACGAAAAGCGCAATGCATTGAGCGCGCGGCTGGATGGTGCGGATTCGGTCGAGTATTCGATGGGCCTGTTCAACTATGCATCCTTGAAGGAACTGCGCGGCGAGTTCAGCGCCGCCGAAGATCTGTATCGGCAGGCCTTGCAGATCCGCACGCAGAAGCTGGGTGCTGACTCGCCCACCAGCCTGCGGGCGGAGAGTGGGCTGGGCGTGCTGCTGATGCGGCAGGGGCGGATGGGGGAGGCCGGTGCCATGCTGCTGCATGCTGACAAGGGACTGACGCAGAGCCTGCCGGAGGATGCGCCGGGCCGCGTGGAAGCGCATTTGAACCGGATCGACTGGCATGTGCGCAACGGCGAACTGGCGCAGGCGCGGCGGCTGCTGGAAGCGATGCGTTCGCCGGTATCGGCGGACCTGCAGTTGAGGCTGCTGAGCATTCGTGCGGATCTGGCCGGACGCATGGGTGAGGGCGCGCACGCGCTGGCGCTGCGCAGGAGTGCATTGGAATTTGCCGTGGCCAAGCAGGGCAAGGAAAGCGCTGCGGTAGCTGCAGCAGGTCTGGCGTTGGCGGAATCACTGTTGCAGCTGGGGCATGCGCAGCTGGCCAGGCAGGAGCTGCAGCGCGTGCAGGTGCTGATGGAGCGCCTGCAGGTGGCTGGCTCGGTCGACCGCCGCAAGGTGGAGGGACTATTGCTGCTTGCCGAGCAGAACCTGCAGGGGCATTAGTGGCTTGAGGGCCGGGTGCGGCTCAACCCTGTTCGCGCACGATCTCGACCAGACGCTGACCGTAACGGGCCAGCTTGCTGCCGCCAATACCGCCAACCTTGCCCAGCGCGTCGACGCTGGTCGGGCGCTGTTCGGCGATGTTGCGCAGGGTGCTGTCGTGGAAGATCACGAAAGCCGGCACGTTCTGCTCGCGAGCCAGTTCAGCACGCAACCCCCGCAAGGCCTGGAACAGTGACAGATCGGCGGCCTGCACCGGCAGCCCGGTGCGAAGGCCGCTGCGCTCGCGTTCGCGGGTTGGTGCAGCGTCGCGGCGCATCATCATCTGCCGGCGGCCGGTGAGCACATCGCGGCTGGCATCGGTCAGGCGCAGGCCGCCGTGGCTCTCCGGATCCACTTCAAGCAGGCTGGCGGCGACCAGTTGCCGGAACACGCCGCGCCAGGCGCGCGCATCCAGGTCATTGCCGATGGCGTAGGTGCTGAGCTTGTCGTGGCCGAGCTGGCGTATGCGATCGTTTTCGCTGCCGCGCAGGATGTCGATCAGATGGCCGACGCCAAACCGCTGGCCACTGCGGTAGACGCAGCTCAGGGCCTTCTGTGCCGGAATGGTCGCATCCCAGGCGGCGGGCGGGGTGAGGCAGTTATCGCAGTTGCCGCAGGGCTTGGGATAGGTTTCGCCAAAGCCGGCCAACAGCACCTGGCGACGGCATTGCATGGATTCGCAGTAGCCGAGCAGGTGGTCGAGCTTGGCGCGCTCCAGCTGCTTGCGCTCCTCGCCGGCTTCGGACTGCTCGATCATCTGCTTGAGCAGCACCACGTCGCCCAGGCCGTAGCACAGCCAGGCCTCGGCGGCCTCGCCGTCGCGGCCGGCGCGACCGGTTTCCTGATAATAGCCTTCCATCGACTTGGGCAGGTCGGTATGGGCGACGAAGCGCACGTCCGGCTTGTCGATGCCCATGCCGAAGGCAATCGTCGCGCACATCACGATGCCGTCCTCACGCAGGAAACGGCGCTGGTTGGCGGCGCGCACTTCGGCGGGCATGCCGGCGTGGTAGGGCAGGGCCTGCATGCCTTCGTCGCACAGGAACTGCGCGGTCTCCTCGACCTTGCGCCGTGACATGCAATAGACGATGCCGGCCTCGTCGCGGTGGTTGCGCAGGAAGGCCAGCAGCTGGCGCTTGGCATTGTCCTTCTGCACGACGGTGTAGCGGATGTTGGGGCGGTCGAAGGAACTGACGAAATGCTGGGCGGTGGACAGGTCCAGGCGCTCGGCGATCTCGCGCTGGGTCGGCGGATCGGCGGTGGCGGTCAAGGCAATCCGCGGCACCTGCGGCCAGCGCTCATGCAGAACCGTCAGTTGCCGGTACTCGGGGCGGAAATCATGGCCCCATTGCGATACGCAGTGGGCTTCATCGATGGCGAACAGCGAGATATGCGCGCGGCTCAGCAGCGACAGGAAGCGCCCGGTCAGCAGGCGTTCCGGTGCGACGTAGAGCAGTTTCAGTTCGCCGGCCAACAGCTCGCGTTCGACTCGCGCTGCGGTTTCGGCATCCAGGGTGGAATTGAGGAACTCGGCGCGGACACCGACCTGATGCAGCGCCTCCACCTGGTCCTGCATCAAGGCGATCAGTGGCGAGATGACGATGCCGCAGCCGTCGCGCAGCAGGGCCGGGATCTGGTAGCACAGTGATTTGCCGCCGCCGGTCGGCATCAACACCAGGGCATCGTTGCCGCTGGCAACGTGCTCGACGATGGCCTGCTGGTCGCCGCGGAAACTGTCGTAACCGAAAACGCTGGAGAGCAGTTGTTGCGCGGGACTCTGGGGCATTGCGCTAGTTTACCCGCAGGCGGCCCGCTTCGAATGCTCGATGAAGCGTCGGCGACGAAGCCGCGCCTGTTTCAGGTTTACAGCGAAGCCCTGTAGTGCCGAGCCATGCTCGGCAGGGGCCTTCCCGGCCAAGCACCTGTAGTGCCGAGCCATGCTCGGCAGAGGCCTCACCGGGAAAGCCCATGCCGAGCATGGCTCGGCACTACAGGGCAGTGCCGCGATCCATCTCGGGCGCGCCGAAGGCCGGGGATCTGGCCGGCAGATGAAGCAGGGGCCAGGCTTCCGTTCACGCAAGCGTGGAAGAACCGGAGGTGCGAAGCCCTACGGCTTTACTGCAGCAAAGAGCGCAGCATCCAGGCGTACTTCTCATGGATCTGCAGGCGCTGGGTCAGCAGGTCCTCGCTGGGGGCGTCGTCGGCGTCATCGGCCTGGTCCAGCACCTTGCGCGCGGTCCGGCACACCGCTTCGTTGCCGACCACCAACTGGCGTACCATCTCGCGCCAGTCGGCGCTGTCATTCAGGCCCGGCTCCTCGGGAATCGAGGTCAATGCGGCAAACTCGCGGTACGAGCCCGGCGCATTGAAGCCCAGGGCGCGGATGCGTTCGGCGATCTCGTCCAGGGCGTTCCACTGCTCGGTGTACTGGTCCATGAACATGTTGTGCAGCGAGTTGAACATCGACCCGGTGACGTTCCAGTGGAAGTTGTGGGTCTTCAGGTACAGCGTGTAGGAGTCGGCGAGGAAGTGCGACAGACCGTCCGCCACCTTCTTGCGATCCGAGTCCTTGATCCCGATATCAACACCTGGGGCTGAGGGCGCGGCGGCTGCCAGCTTCTTCTTGCCGATCTCCGTCTTGGTGACGGCTGCTGCGGTAGCCAGCTTCTTCTTTCCGGCTTCTGGTTTGCTGCTGTTCTTGGCCTTGGCCATGACGCGTTTCTCCTTGGCGGGTTGAATGGCTTCACAATAGCGCTATGCGCACCATACCTGTATTTCAAGTTTTCACGTTGAACGATTGATGAGCACTATCGAAAATGACCTGTCCGCGCGTCTGCGCGCTGCCCGCCCTGCCATTGATGGGGGGATGAGCCGTGACCGTGGTCGCCTGCTTGGGCTGCTGTCACGCTGGCAGGGCAAGCCTGCGGACGCGGCGGCTGAACAGGCTTTCCAGCAGCAGCTGCAGCGCTCTCAGCAGCAGCGCCAACAGCGCGCCGCGCGGCCGATCTCCATCACCATGGACGAAGCGCTGCCGATCGCGCGTGAAGCCGAACAGATCAGCGCATTGATCCGTGCCCATCAGGTGGTGGTGATCGCCGGCGAGACCGGCTCCGGCAAGACCACCCAGTTGCCCAAGCTGTGCCTGGCGGCTGGCCGTGGTGAGGCGGGCATGATCGGCTGCACCCAGCCGCGGCGTATTGCCGCGCGTGCGGTGGCTGCGCGCGTGGCGGAGGAGCTGCAGACCGAGCTGGGCACGGTGGTCGGTTACCAGGTGCGTTTCACCGACAAGGTCGGCGAGGACAGCCGCATCAAGTTCATGACCGACGGCATCCTGCTGGCAGAGATCGCCTCGGATCGTTGGCTTTCGCGCTACGACACATTGATCATCGATGAGGCGCACGAACGCAGCCTCAATATCGATTTCCTGCTTGGCTACCTGAAGCAGCTACTGCGCAAGCGCCCGGACCTGAAGTTGATCGTGACTTCGGCCACTATCGATACCGAGCGCTTCTCGCGTCACTTCGACAATGCGCCAGTGGTCAACGTCGAAGGCCGTACCTACCCGGTGGAGGTGCGTTACCGGCCGCTGGAAGAAATGGGCAAGAGCGATGACAGTGCCGCAGCGCCAGCACGCGGCAAACGTGCGGAAGCGGACACTGATTCGGCAATGGATCCGGTCTCGGCCATTGTTGCCGCTGTCGATGAGATCACCCGCAGCGATGTGCGCGGCGATGTGCTGATCTTCCTGCCGGGTGAACGCGAGATCCGCGATACCCATCAGGCGCTCGAACGCCGCAAGTACCGCGAAACGGAGGTGCTGCCGCTGTACGCGCGCCTGTCGGCCAAGGACCAGGACCGGGTATTCAATCCGGGCCTGAAGCGACGCGTGGTGCTGACCACCAACGTCGCCGAAACCTCATTGACCGTGCCGCGCATCCGCTACGTAGTCGATCCGGGCTATGCCCGTGTCAAGCGCTACAGCCCGCGACAGAAGCTCGATCGCCTGCATATCGAGGCGGTATCGCAGGCCAGCGCCAACCAGCGCAAAGGCCGCTGCGGTCGTATCTCCGAGGGTGTGTGCTACCGGCTGTATTCCGAGGCTGATTTCCTGAGCCGATCGGAGTTCACCGATCCCGAGATCCGCCGTTCCTCGTTGTCCGGCGTGATCCTGCGCATGCTGCAGTTGGGCCTGGGCAAGATCGATGAATTCCCGTTCCTGGAAGCACCGGACGAACGCGCGGTGGCTGATGGTTGGCAGCAGCTGACCGAGCTTGGCGCCATCGACGACGCGCGCAAGCTCACCGATATTGGCCGGCAGATGTCGCGCTTGCCGGTGGACGTGAAACTGGCGCGCATGTTGGTGGCCGCGCACAAGGGCGGCTGCCTGCGCGAGATGCTGGTGATTGCTTCCTTCCTCGGCATCCAGGACCCACGCGAGCGACCGCCGGAAGCACGCGAGGCGGCCGACAACGCGCACGCCTTGTTTGCCGACGCACGCTCCGAATTCATCGGCATCCTGCGGTTGTGGAATGCCTACCGTGATGCCCACGAAGACCTCACCCAGTCCAAGCTGCGCGACTGGTGCGGGCGACATTTCCTCGGATTCCTGCGCATGCGCGAATGGCGCGAACTACATCGCCAGCTGCGCTTGTTGTGCGAGGAGCTGGGCTGGGCGATGGGTGAAGACGAGACTTTCGGCAAGGCGCTGTTGTCGGCACCGCCGGCGCTGCCTGCTGGGGGTGATGTAGAGGCGAAGCGCAAGGCTACGCGGGGCGAGCAGCATAAGGCTGCGCGTCTGGCCCGTGAGGGAAAACCGGCTTTAAAACCGGGGTCAGAGTCGGGTTTCCCAACTATTCTTTCCGCGGCAGACAAATTTCGGGGGAAACCCGACTCTGACCCCGGTTTTAAAGCCGGTTTCAACTCCATTCCGGACAAGGTGCGCATCGCTGCTTACCAAACCCTTCATCGCGCGGTTCTTGCCGGCCTGCCGACCCAGATCGGACATCGCACCGAGAAGGGCGACTTCCAGGCGCCGCGTCAGCGTCGTTTCCATCTGTTCCCCGGCTCGGCGCTGGCCAAGCGGCCGCCGCCGTGGGTGCTCAGTGCCACGCTGCTGGATACGGCGCGCGTGTGGGGTATGACCAATGCCTCGATCGAGCCGGATTGGGTGATTGCCGAGTTGCCGCATCTGCTGGCGCGCAAGCACTTCGATCCGCATTGGTCGCGTGCCCAGGGGCAGGTGCTGGCCTCGGAACAGATCAGCCTGTTCGGCCTGGTGCTGGCGCCGAAGAAGCCGGTGCATTACGGCAGGATCAATCCCGGCGAAGCCCATGACATCTTCGTGCGGCAAGCGCTGGTGACCGGCGAAATCACCACCCGTGCTGGCTTTGTTGCCGACAACATGAAGCTGCTGGAGCAGGCGCGCGAAGAAGAAGCCAAGCTGCGCCGCGCCGGTATCGTTGCCGATGAGGATTGGCAGGCGCGCTGGTATCTGGACCGGGTGCCTTCGCATATCCATTCGGCCAATCTGCTCGACGGCTGGTGGAAGGCCTTGCCACCGGAACAACGTCGCAGCCTGCACTGGTCGCTGACCGATCTGTTGCCGGGCGAGGGCAGTGAGCAGGACCGTTATCCGAAGTATTTCCCATTGGGCGATGCGCGCCTGGCCATGCATTACCGTTTCGAACCGGGCAGCGAGGAGGATGGCGTAACCCTTGATGTACCGTTGCACCTGCTCAATGCCCTGGACCCGTCGCGCTTGTCGTGGCTGGCGCCGGGCTTCGTCGCGGACAAGGCATCGGCCTTGATTCGCAGCCTGCCCAAGGCGATGCGCCGCAACTATGTGCCTGCACCAGATTTCGGTCGCGCATTCGCCGAAGCCTGGCCGCAGCACTCTGCCGATGACATCCGTGGCGAGTTGGCGCGATTCCTGTCCAAGGCCACCGGTGCGATGGTCGCGGCCACCGATTTCGACGTGGATTCACTGGACCCACACCTGCGCATGAACCTGCGCTTGTTCGAAATGACGAAAGTAGCGGTAGCACGCGGGAAAACGCCTGCTTCCAGCGAAAAGGACGGCATGAAACTGTTGGCGATGTCGCGCGATCTGGATACCTTGCGTGCCCGCTTCGGCGAACGCGCTGGCAGTGCTTTTGCCGCACGCGCGGGTGCGGCGCTGGCAGCTGAAGGTCTGCGCGAATTCCCAAGCACTGCTATTCCCGAGCAGGTGCCGGGCGAAGCCGGTGTACCGGCCTATCCGGCGCTGGTGGATACAGGCGACGCCGCCGCGCTGCGCATTTTTGCCGACAGGAACGAAGCTGCCTTGATGCACCCGCAGGGTGTTCGCCGCCTGCTTGAGATTTCCTTGGCCGACAAGCTCAAGCAGGCACGCAAGCAGCTGCCGGTGTCGCCCAAGACTGGCTTGCTGTATGCGGCCATCGAGTCACAGGAGCGGTTGCGCGGCGATCTGGTCGACGCGGCAGTGAACGCGGTATTGGCCGATGGATTGGAAGCGATACGCACCCCGGAAGCCTTCCAGCAGCGCTCTGCAGACGCCGGCAAGCGTTTGTTCGGGGAGGCGATGGAGCGGCTGAAGCTGGCCGAAAGCATCCTCGGTTTGACCGGTGAGCTGAAGCCGCAATTGGAATCGCCGTTGATGGGCTGGGCGCGCGGCAACCTGGACGATATGCAGGCGCAGCTGGCCGGTCTGGTGCATGCGGGCTTCCTGCGTGAGACGCCAGCCGATGCGCTGGCGCAGTTCCCGCGTTACCTGAAGGCGATGATCCTGCGTGCCGAACGCGCCAAGCGCGATCCGCCGCGCGACCAGGCGCGCATGCTGGAACTCAAGCCCTTTGTTGATGCGCTGCAGGAAGCCCGTGTGCAGGGACTGGCGCAGCGCCCGCAGTGGGCGGCCCTGCGCTGGGATATCGAAGAGCTGCGGGTGTCCTTGTTCGCCCAGGAGCTGGGCTTCCGCTCTGGCATCTCAGCCAAGAAGCTGGCCCAGCGGGTAGCTGCGCTGCGCAGCTGACGCCCGCTGCGCTCAGCGGCCGATTGCCGCCTCCGGGCGGTGTTGCTGGATACAGGCGCGGCGGGCGGTGTTCATCTGCGTATGCGCATTGGCGTGTTCGCGGCTGATGGCCTGGCGGAAGGTTGTCATCCGTTGCCGCAGCGCCTGGCTGCGCTGCGGATCGTCTGCGTGCGCGAGTTGCTCGTTGAGCATGCTCATCTGCTGCTGCAAAGTGCCGACGCGGTCATTGGAAGAACCATAAATGGACGCGGTGGCGGTGCTGATGCAACTGCGCTCGGCGTCGAGTGCCTGGGCCGCGGTGCCGGCTTGGCTCTCCGGCTGCGCTGGCTGGCTGTCCGGCAGCGTGGTTGCAGGCGGAGCGGCAGCAGTGCTGGCCGCCGTCGGACTGCTGGACACAGGCTGCTCGCGCAGTTTCATCGGCTCGGCCTTGGCATCGCAGGGGTGCTCGGAGTACATGGTCTCCCCCGACTTGCCCTTGCACTTGTAGACCTGCGCGGCAGCGGTGGCCGGAAGCATCAGCAACAACAGAGTCAGGACGAATTGGCGCATGAAGGTTGCGGGCTCAAGGGTTCGGTGACGGGAAACAGCACTCCGGCCAGCAGGACCGGGGCGGGGGTTACTTCGTGCGGCGGACCTTGGCACGGGTGTTGAGGCCATCGATCTGCAGGTACCACACGTTCATCAGGCCGGGGGTGATGCGAACCGCTGGAGCCTGCTTGCGCACGCCGCCGGTACTGACGTCATCGGTCTGTTCCCAGATCTGGCCATTGTCCAGCGCGTACTGACGGCCTTTGCCGAAGCTGCGGAACTCCCCTTCCAGATTCGCCTGGATAGGGTCGTTGGAGCCGAAATTAGAGAAGCCGCGATGCTTGACGATCACTTCCTGGCGGCCTTCTTCGCGCGCCTGTTCCACGGCAACACTGGCAGCCTGCGCCACCTTGCCCTGCAGCCAGTTGTTGAGCGTGGTCAGCTCTTCGGCGCTGAGCTTGTCCAGGCCAGCAGCCTTGAACTCGGCAGCGGACATCTGCTGCTGCAGATCGCCCTGTACCACGCGCTGGGCGTGGGCATCGAGGAACGGGTAGGACGACAAAGCGGTGGCGGCAAGCAGGACAGCAAGGCGAGGCAGCTTCATGAATATTGTTCCCAGAGAGGGTGGGCGCTAGTGTAGGGGCATCTGCCTGTAATTGAATGCTGTGAACAGTTCCCCCTCCCCCGGTCTGGATGCGTTGCTGCAGCGCGCCTCAACCCGCGCCTTGTCCGAGCCTTTGCGCCAAGCCCTGCTGGCCTGCTGGCAGCAAGCGGACATGGATGTGTCGCCGCGCCTGCCATGGCCGGTACTCGCCGATACGCTGGATTCGCTGGCGCTGCTGTCCGCCGACGAGAGCGTGACTGTGGCAGCGCTGCTGTTCGATCTGCCGGGCCTGCGCGCGCGGGTGGGCGATCTGCCACTGGGGCCGGGTGCTGCGGCGGTAAACGGACTGCTGGACGGGCAGGAGGCTGCCGACCAGGTTTGGGCGCTGCATGCCGGGCGTGATGCCGGCCGCAACAGCGAAGGCCTGCGACGCCTGCTGCTGGCGATCATCCATGATCTGCGGGTGGTACCGATCCTGCTGTCGCGCCAGCTGGCCTGCATGCGTGCGGCCGACAAGCTGCCTGCCGAAGAACGCCGCGCGCTGGCCCAGCTGACCCGTGACATCCACGCGCCGCTGGCCAACCGGCTGGGCATCTGGCAGCTGAAGTGGGAACTGGAGGATCTGGCTTTCCGTTTCCTGGACCCGGATACCTACCGCCACATCGCCCGCGAGGTGGACGAAACCCGCATCGCCCGTGAGCGCTACGTGGAGGCGGTGAAGAAGAAGCTGTCGGCGGCCCTGGCCGAGCAGGGCATCCGTGGCGAAGTCAGCGGTCGGCCCAAGCACATCTACAGCATCTGGCGGAAGATGCAGAAGAAGCAGCTCGCCTTCGAGCAGCTTTACGACCTGCGCGCGGTGCGCGTGATGGTCGAGGATGTCGGCGGCTGCTACGCCACGCTGGGCGTCGTACATGCGCTGTGGACGCCGATCCCCAGCGAGTTCGACGATTACATCGCTCGCCCCAAGGCCAATGATTACCGCTCCCTGCACACCGCGGTGATCGGCCCGGAAGGGCGCACCATCGAAGTGCAGATCCGCACCCATGAAATGCATGCGCAGGCCGAGCTCGGCGTGGCTGCGCACTGGAAGTACAAGGAAGGTGGCAAGGGCGCGGAGAAGTCCTTCGATCGCAAGATCACCTGGATGCGGCAGTTGCTGGAGCAGGCACAGGACCCTGGCAATCCGGAAGAACTGGCCGACGCATTGGACGCCGAGCTGCTCGAAGACCGGGTTTACGCGCTCAGCCCCAAGGGCGACGTGATGGATCTGCCGGCTGGCGCCACGCCGTTGGACTTTGCCTACCACGTGCACACCATGGTCGGGCACCGCTGCCGTGGGGCCAAGGTCAATGGTCGCATCGTGCCGCTGACCTACCACCTGCGCAGCGGCGACCGCGTGGAGATTCTTACTGGCAAGGAGGCGGATCCGCGCCGCGATTGGTTGTTGCAGTCCAACGGCTTCCTGGCCAGCGGCCGTTCGCGCGAAAAGGTACGCAACTGGTTCCACAAACTCGACCGTGCCCGCAACGTGCAGGCCGGGCGCGAACTGCTGGATCGCGAACTGAAGCGGCTGGGCCTGCAGCATTCGGACCTGATGGTGGCGGCGCGCAAATTCCACGCCGACAGCGTCGACGATCTGTATATCCAGGTTGCGCTGGGCGATACCGGTCCCAACCAGGTCAGCCGTGCGCTGCTGGAGGCCGAGAAGGCCGCCTCGCAACCTGCGGCACCGGCCTTGCCACGACCAACCGCGCGCCGCGGCAGCATCGGCAAATCCGACTTCACCGTGCAGGGCGTGGGCAACCTGCTGGTGCAGCTGGCGCGTTGCTGCCAACCAGTGGCCGGCGAGCCGATCACCGGCTACCTGACCCGCACCCGTGGCGTCACCGTGCACCGCATGGACTGCGTGTCGTTGGCGCGCTTGTCGGCCGCGCATCCGGAGCGGGTGTTGCCGGTGGAGTGGGGCAGGACCGGCTCCGGCTACGAGGTGGATGTGATGGTGCGCGCGGTGGACCGGCGCTGGTTGCTGAAGGACATCACCAACCTGATCGCGCAGGAAGATGCCTATGTGCTGGAGATCAACAGCGACAACCTGCGCGAAAGCGGACGCGTGCAGTTACGCCTGCGGCTGAAGGTGAGCGACTACGGCCAGCTATCCACCCTACTCGGAAAACTCGACGCCTTGCCCGGCGTAGACGATGCGCGAAGGCTGGGATAGGTAAGCTTGGCGCATGGAGAACTGGCGTCAGCGCGGTCAACAGGGATTGGAGACATTCGGCGACAAGCTGCGGCTGTACGGGCGCTGGTGGGTGGCGCGTGGCTGGAACAGCCCGCGCGCCTGGCGTTCCATCGCCATTGGCGTAGCCGCATTGGCGCTGGTATTGGCGCTGTTCCGGCAGCCGCTGGCGGATTGGCTGTGGCCGGAAACCAAGATCCAGAAGCTGCTCGATGACGGCCGCCAGGCGCTGCGCGATGGGCGTTTGAGTGCTGCCGATGGGCGCGGTGCGCGCGAGTTGTTCGAGGCTGCCGCGGCGCTGGACCCGGACCGCAGCGATATCCGCAACGGGCTGGCGCAGACCGCACAGGCGGCACTGGCGCAGGCGCGCAAGGAGTTGGCGGCCGGTGATAGGGACGCAGCCGCGGCCAGCCTGGCATTGGCCCGGCAGCTGCAGGCGCCGTCGGCGGATATCGAGCCGCTTGCGGCCAAGCTGCAACAGGCGGCAAGCGAACAGGACGGTGTCGAGGAGTTGTTGCAGCTGGCCGAGGCGGCGCAGGCGCAGGGGCGACTGGATGAAGCGCCAGACGCGGCATTGCCGCTGTATCAGCGGGTATTGGCGCTGCAGCCGGACAAGATGCAGGCGCTGGAAGGGCGCGATGAAATCCTGTCCGATCTGCTGACCCAGGCCACGCGCTCGGCGGATCGTGGCGATCTGGCTGCGGCGACGGCCTTGCTGCAGCGGGTGGAGCGCTACGACGCCGGTCACGCCAACTTGCCTGCGGTCAAGGCGGTGATGAATGCCGCACTGGAGCAACGCCGGCAGCAGGGCGAGCGTGATCTGCAGCGTGGACGACTGCAGCGTGCCGCAACCGCGTTCCAGCAGGTGCTGGCGGCGGGCGAAGATCCTGCAGCTCGGCAAGGCCTGCAGCGTATTGCCCATGCGCAGGTGCAGGAAGCCGTGCGCCTGGCGGCGGATTTCCAGTTCGAGCCCGCCGAGCAGGCCTTGCAGCACGCGCGCGAACTGGCGCCGGACAGCGCTGAACTCGCGTCTGCGGAACAAGTCGTGCGGCGTGCGCGGCAGGCCCGGCAATCGATGGAAGCACCGGGCAGCGGTGCCGAGCGCGAGCGCCGACTGAAGATCCTGCTCAAGCAACTGGACGAGGCCGAAACGCGCCAGCAGTGGCTGTTGCCACCCGGCAGCAGCGCCTACGATCGCTTCAAGGCGGCGCAGGCACTGGCACCGCAGGATGCGCGGGTCAAACGCGCCGCGGCACGCATTCTGCCTGCTGCACGCAGCTGCCTGGAGGACAACCTGCGCGGCAACCGCCTGCGCGCCGCGCGCACCTGTCTGGACGCCTGGCAGGCATTGGCCCCGACCGACCCGGCATTGGCGCCGGCGCGGCGACGCCTGGCCCAACGCTGGATTGCGGTAGGCAGCGAACGTCTGGGCGGCGGTGATACCGCATTCGCACAGCAGGCGCTGGCGCAGGCGCAGCAGATAGATCCGGCCACGCCGGAGATCGCCGGCTTCAACGAACGGGTGCGCAACGCCCTGCGATGAAGCCATGTAGAGACGAGCCATGCTCGGCTGAGGCTTTCCCGGTAATGCCCAAGCGCAGGCATGGCGGCACTCCACAGATGAGGCCGCCGCTTGCACGAAACCCGTAGCACCCGCCTATGGCCGACCTACGGGGTGGGCATCACCTGGCGAAGAACACCCGCTGCACCGCCTGCCGCGCCGCTTCCATCGAGAAATACCTGGCGATATTGGCCAACCCATTGTCGGACAGGCGCTGCCAAAGCTCGGCGTCGTCATACAGTCGCAGCACCGCATCAGCAAACGCCTGGGAGCCGTCGGCGACCAGTACGTCCTGGCCATCATGCAGGTGCATGCCTTCCACGCCGCAGGTAGTGGCAACCACCGGTTGACCATGCGCCATGCTCAGGTTGACCTTGCCCTTTACGCCGGCGCCGAAGCGCAGCGGTGCCACCGCAACCCGCATGCCGGTCATGAACGGCACCACATCCGGCACATAGCCATGCACCTGTACACCCGCACTGGCGGCGGCCAGCGCATGGATGCTGTCGGGTACATCGGCACCGATGCAGTGGAAACGGATATCCGGTCGCTGGCTGCGGATCAGCGGAAATACCTCGCCGATGAACCAGGTCATCGCGTCCAGATTTGGTGGATGGCGGAAGCCGCCGACGAAGACCAGGTCATGCCGTTGCGCCCAGCCTTTACCCGCCCCGGCAACTTCGTGCAGGTTGGAAATCAGTTCCACCTGCACCTGCGGAGCGTCGGTGGCCAGCTGTTCCTTCTCCGCGGCGCTGACCAGCAAGGTCACGTCGGTGGCGGCCATGACGGCCAGCTCGCTGGCGCGGGTGCGCTCGGCGCTGCGCAGCAGGCGCTGGTCGCGCGCCAGTTCGGCGCCGCGCCGTTCACGCAGGTAATGCAGGTCGACGGTGTCGAAAACGGTACGCGCCTGTGGCGCGAATTGCTTCAGCAGCGGCAGGCATTCGTTGGCAACGTGATAACGCACCAGCATGACGGCGGCGAAGCGTTTGCCGTTGTCACGCAACCATCTGCCAACGCGGTCGAGGAAGGGCGAGTGCCAGACTTCCACCCCGATCGCCTGCAGTGCTTCGGTGGCGCGGCTGGCAGGTTCGGCGCGGGTCGGCAGGAACACGACATGTGCGCCTTCGGCCAACAGCATGCGGATCAGGTTGAACTGGCGCAGCGAGGCCGAATCGCGGTCCGGTTGCGGCACGCACTCGTCGATGATCAGGATCTGGCGTTGGTGGCGATGCAGCAGCGCGGGCGAGGGAACGCTGCCTGGCGCAGGCTGTGCCGCCAGTGCGTCCTGCCAGGTGCTGGCGAAGACGGATTGATTGCGGACCTGGTAGGCCTTGATCCCGGTGCTGGTGTCGGTGCCATTGCTGGTGCCTTCGTCATGCACGACGCGGCTGGCGGGCTGCACCAGCACGCGGCGTCCAGCGGCACGTACCTTGAAGGCCAGGTCGGTGTCTTCGTAGTAGGCCGGTGCATAGATGCTGTCCAGGCCACCCAGCTCTTCAAACAGCAGCCGCGGGATTGCCAGGGCGGCTCCCGAGCAATAGTCGGCGTCGCGCAGCGCGCTGTAGCGGGGATCTTCAGCCGACTCGAAGCGGCCGTAGCTCCAGCAGCTGCCATCTGCAAAGACCACGCCACCGGATTCCTGCAGGCGCCCATCCGGATACAGCAGCTGGGAGCCTATCAAGCCGGCTTTCGGTACCTGGGTGAAGGTCTCCAGCAAGGCATCCAGCCAACCGGGCTGGGGAATGGTGTCGTTGTTGAGCAGCACCACGTAATCGCCGCGACTCAGGCGCAGACCGTCGTTGCAGGCGGCGATGAAGCCACCGTTCTGCGCGCGCAGATGGTAGCGCAGGCCTTCGATCTGCTGCATCCATGGACGGGTGCTGTCGCTGCTGCCGTCATCGATCACCAGGATTTCGCAGCTGGCCGTGGGCGGATGCGCTGCCAGCGCACGCAGGCAGGCCAGCGTGTGTGCGCAATGGTTGTAGACCGGGATGACGATGCTGGCGACGGGGCGTTCGCTGCGCGGCAGGCTGAACGGCACAAAGGGCGAGTTGTCGGGGAAGTACAACGGCTCGCGCTGTGCGGCCGGCTGGCGTCGGGTGTGCACGCCTACCCGGTGCAGGGTTGCGCGCCAGCCGCGGGTGCGCAGGCTGGCCAGGCCACGACGGACCAGGCCGATGATGCGATTGACGGCGTAGCGCGCATCGGCCAGCGAAATCGACATTCCTATGGAACTCCAGCTTAAGCAGGGAACTGACAGTCAACGCCCCGGGGGATGTGGCTGCGTTAGACTCATTACAAACCACATTCTCGCATCCCTGTGCCACGACGCCACGATTCCGACCAGTTCGACGACGATACCGACGGCAGCAGCCCTGTGTGGCGTAGCCGCTTGATCACCTGGGGACTGGCCGCAGCCGCATTGGGGCTGGGCTTCATGATCCCCTACACGCTGTACCTGAACAGCCAGGTCACCCAGCGTTTTGGTGAACTGCGTTGGCAGATCCCGACCCGCGTATATGCCCGCCCGCTGGTGCTCAGCCCGGGCACGGCGATGAACGCCAATACGCTGAAGACCGAGCTGGCGGCCTCCGGCTACCGCGATGACGGCACCGGCAACAGTCCCGGTACCTATAAGGCGCAGGG